>NZ_QTQA01000002.1:0-421513 GCF_003853825.1 Burkholderia sp. Bp9012
TGCCGGATCCTGGTGACGCTGCTGCACGAGATGGTCAAGCGCGATGCGAAGCGCGGGCTGGCGTCGCTGTGCATCGGTGGCGGGATGGGCGTCGCGCTCGCGGTCGAACGCGGTTGAGCAGGGTCTGACGATATTGCACGCGTGCGGCGCCGGCCGGTGCCACCCGCGTGCGCAGCAACCTTCGCGCGGAACAAGCAACCAACAACAAGCGTGATGTACCGGTGCGCCGTGCCCGCCTTGCGGGTGCCAGCGCATCGCAGCGGTGGGGCGGCAGCATGTGCCATGCCGTCGCTCCGCATCATTGACTACCTTTTTGTCGGTAACTTATAGGATGACTAAGCGAATTGCAGTTGTGACTGGTGGAATGGGCGGCCTCGGCGAAGCGATCAGCATCCGGTTGAACGATGCGGGCCACCGGGTCGTCGTCACGTATTCGCCGAACAACGCGGGCGCCGGTCGCTGGCTGACGGAAATGCATGCGGCCGGCCGCGAATTCCATGCGTATCCGGTGGACGTGGCCGACCACGATTCGTGCCAGCAGTGCATCGACACGATCGTGCGGGACGTCGGCCCGGTCGACATCCTGGTGAACAACGCGGGCATCACGCGCGACATGACGCTGCGCAAGCTCGACAAGGTCAACTGGGATGCGGTGATCCGCACCAACCTCGATTCCGTGTTCAACATGACGAAGCCGGTCTGCGACGGCATGGTCGAGCGCGGCTGGGGACGCATTGTCAACATCTCGTCGGTCAACGGCTCGAAGGGCTCGGTCGGCCAGACCAACTACGCGGCCGCGAAGGCCGGCATGCACGGCTTCACGAAATCGCTCGCGCTCGAGATCGCGCGCAAGGGCGTGACGGTGAATACGGTATCGCCGGGCTACCTCGCGACGAAGATGGTGACGGCGATCCCGCAGGACATCCTCGATACGAAGATCCTTCCGCAGATTCCGGCGGGACGGCTCGGTCAACCCGAGGAAGTCGCGGCGCTGATCGCGTATCTGTGCTCGGAGGAGGCCGGCTTCGTGACGGGCTCCAACATCGCGATCAACGGCGGCCAGCACATGCACTGACGTGCGGCGGCCCGGGCGGCGTTCGCGCGCGCGCCCGGGCCGTGCTTCCGCTGTATCCAGCGCCGGGATGGCGCGGCACGCGCGCGGTGACGGATCACGGACGCAGGTTCGCCGCGCATGCGGCGGGCCGTGTGCGCCCGCGCTCCGACTACCGCGTCGCGGCACGCGCGCCGCCCCGGCCTCGCATTCCGGAGGAGGCATGGGTGACACCTGGATGGGACTCGCGATCGGCGGCTCGGCACTGGCCGTCGCGCTGACGATGGCGATCGCGCTTCACTGGCTCGAGCGGCGCCGTGCGCGGCTGCTGCGCAACTTCGATCCTCTCGATTGCTGGCTCGTCGCGTATGGCAAGCGCCTCGCGCGCGGGCCGGCGCGTCGCACGCGTAGCGGCGCGCGCTGACGGAGGCGGTGCGGCAACGGCGCGTTCACGCGTCGTGCCGCCTCGCGCGCGTTCGTGTGCGGTACGCGGAACGCCCGCGCTCAATCGCTGCTTTTCGCCGAACCTTCGCCCGAATCGTTCTTGTGGAAGATCCGCTTCGTCGTGCGCTTGGTGGCATCCCAGCCCTCGCGCGACGCGTGCGCGATGCCGTGGCCGACCGTCTTCGCGGCGCTCGCGGTTGCGTGGCCGAAGCTTCGCGCGGCCTCGCCGGTCTTGTGCGCAGCTTCTTTCGAATCGCGCTTGATGTCCTGCTTCACTTCCGACATGTCCGCGTGCGCGATCGGGCTGATCAGCGCGAGAACGAACGCGGTGCAAATGAACTGACGTACTTTCACGACCTGGTTTCCTTGGGGCTAGTCATCGAGGGTCCGCGCCGCCGGCAGGCGGCGGAACGAATACGCCGGCCGCCGATGCATCGAGCATCACCGCGGCGCGGCCGCCGAGCAGCACGCGCTCGCCGCAGCGCAGCGTGAAGCCGTACAGCACGGAGCGGTCGTCGCCGCCGATGCGCTCGGCGTCGACGATCAGCGGCAGCTCGAACGTGTCGAGCCGATCGACGAACGCGTCGACGTTGCGCACGCTCGCCAGATAGCCGGCGCGCGGCCGCGCAGGTTCCGTCTGCGCGTGTTGCGTACCGACCAGCGCGCCGTGCACGGCCATCGCCTGTGCCGCGTATTCGATTCCACAGACCGATGCGAGCCGGTCGTGCGAGCGAAGCGGGTTGTGCGGATCGCGATGGCTCGTCGCGCTGCAGCGGATCCGCACGGCATCCCATGCTTCGACGCGATCGAGCAAGCACATCGCGCCTTCGTGCGGAATGTGCGCGGCGATCCATGCGCGATCGAGCGTTGCCGTCGTCAGCGCAGGCGTCGGCGTCGTCATTGCGCGTGCTCCGCCGTGGGATTCGCCAGCGCGATATCGACCTGCACGCGCGTATCGTCCAGATAGTCGAGCACGACGCTCGCCGTGTGCCGAGCGGCGAGCGCGTCGAGCAGCGGCAGTGCGCGCGCGGCCGGATTGCCGGTGCGCAGCGCGTCGAGTTCGGGGTTCGCGAGCGTCGTCGCCGGCGCGTCGGTGAGCTGCACGTCGATGCGCGCGAGCGTGCGTTCGCTCGCGTCGGGCACGAGCACGAGCGCGACGCCGAATGCGTCGACGATCGGTCGCACCGCACGCAGCGGCTCCGGATAGTCGGTGTCGTAGGCGATCAGCAGGCTCGGCACATGATCGACCGCGACCTGGCACAGGCTCTCCAGCAAGCCTGCGGCAAAGCTGCCGTCGTGAGCGCACAGCACGTTCGACGTCGCCATCGCGCGGGTCGCGATGCTCCAGTAGCCGGCCGGCGCGTTGTGCACGGAGTTGTGAAAGCGGGTGGGCGACAGGTGGCGATCGTCGCCGGCGAGGGTCTCGCAGATCGCGTGGCAGTTCTGACCGTCGCCGCCGGACGCGCTGAACACGGTCGCGAGCGTGGCGGCATCGCGCCCGCTCGCGGCTGCCGCCTCGAGGCCGACTGCAAGCGCGACGCGCACGACGGGGCCGGTGCGGCGGCGTTCCGCCGGCGGCAGGCTGGCGGGCGGCGGCAGCACGGTGCGCGCGCTCGCATAGGCCGCGCGGCCCGCGAGCACGTCGGCCGCGTGTGGCCAGTCGTTCAATCCCGGCCCGACGAGGCCGACACTTTCGATGAAGGCGGTGAGGGTCATGTCGGCTCCCGGCGGCGGGCATGCTCGGCGCGGCCGAGGATCAGGCTGCAGTTCGTGCCGCCGAATCCGAACGAATTCGACAGGACCGCACGCACGCGCGCCGCGCGGCTCGCGAGCACGTAGTCGGTGGCCAGCGCCGGGTCGGGCTGCGTCGTGTTGACGCCGGCCGGCACGAACTGCTCGCGCAGCGCGATCGCGGCGACGACCGCTTCGAGCGCGCCGGCCGCACCGAGCGTGTGCCCGGTCGCCCCCTTCGTCGAGCTGCACGGCGTGCGCGCGAGCAGCGCGCCGACGGCGCGGCTTTCGGCGGCATCGTTGCTGGGCGTCGCGGTGCCGTGCAGGTTCACGTAGTCGATGTCGCCTGCCGCGAGGCCGGCCGATGCGAGTGCCTGTTCGATCGCGATGCGCGCGCCGAGCCCTTCCGGATGCGGCGACGACATGTGATGCGCATCGCTCGATTCGCCGATGCCGAGCAGCAGGATCGCGTCGTCGTCGAGCGCGGCGCGTGTATCCGGCACGCGTTCGAGCAGCGCGAACGCAGCCGCTTCGCCGATCGAGATGCCGTCGCGCGCGACGTCGAACGGCCGGCACGGCCTGCGCGACAGCAGTTCGAGCGAATTGAAGCCGTACAGCGTCGTCAGGCACAGCGAATCGACGCCGCCGACGACGGCCGCATCGATCAGCCCCGCTTCGATCATCCGGCGCGCCGAGCCGAATACCTTCGCGCCGGACGAACACGCTGACGAGATCGCCATCGCCGGCCCGCGCAGCGCGAAATACGCGCGCACGAACGCGGCCGGCGAATACGGGTTGTGCGTGTGCGCATAGCGGAACCCTGCGGGCAGCGCGCCGCTCGCCGGATCGCGTTGCGCGTACGCGCGTTCGGTCTCGAGGATGCCGGACGTGCTCGTGCCGATGAACACGCCGACGCGCGCGGCGCCATGGCGCGATACGGCCGCCGCGACGCGTGCGTCGAAGCCGTCCTGGACGAGGCCGAGTTGTGCGAGGCGGTTGTTGCGGCAGTCGAAGTCGGCCAGATCCGTGCGCACGGGATGCGCATCGACGCCGTCCACCGCGCCGATCCAGGTGTCGAGATCGGCGCGTTCGAAGTCGCACGGCGTGAGCCCGCCGCGTGCGTTGCGCAGCGCGTCGACGGTCGCATCGAGGCCGCTGCCGATGCAACTGGTGGCGGTGAAGTGCGAGAGCAGGAGAGGTTTCACGAGGGTCGTATCCGGTGGCCGGAACGGGCGCCGCAGCAGGGCTGGCGGGCGCGCCGGGCAGGGTCAGATTTTATCAAACGGGGGGGCCGGCGTGCCGGGCTGGGCGGGCGATTCGGGCGCGAGCGCGGCGCGCAGCGTGGTCCACTGCAACTGCGCATCGGCGGCGGCGCGCAGCAGCGCCGGCAGCACGTCGAGCACGACCGGTTCGCCGCGCGCGTCGCGTGCCGCGTGGCCGTCGTGCACGAGCAGGATGTCGCGCGGCGCCAGACCGTCGAGCAGGCGGCGCGTGACGATGTCCGCGTCGCTCGCGCGCGTGTCGAAGCCGCGGCGCGTCCAGCTGGCGAGCTGCAGGCCGAGCTCGCACAGCACCGGCTCGAGAAATGGATTGCGCAGGCCGGCCGGCGCGCGGAAGAAGCGCGGGCGCGTGCCGGCGATCTCGGTCAGCGTCTGCTGCGCGGCCGCGATCTCGCGCCGCAGCGCGGCGGGCCCCGACAGCGAGAACGTATGCCGGTGCCGCTGGCTGTGGTTCTCGACCGCATGGCCGCGCGCGACGATCGCTTCTATCCACCGCGGATGGCGGCGCGCGAGATCGCCGATGCAGAAGAACGTCGCGCGCGCATCGTGACGATCGAGCAGGTCGAGCACACGCGGCGTGACGTCGGGGTCCGGGCCGTCGTCGATCGTCAACGCGATCCGACGGCCGGCGCCGTCCGGCAGGCGCGTCCAGTTCGGTCCGAGCAGCGCGCTGCGCGGCCACAGGCCGGCGGCAGTCAGCGCGAGATGCGACGCGACCACGCCGCCGGCTGCCCACGGCCATGCAGCCGGTTGCGCGACGACGGCCGCGAGCGCGCCCGCGTGCAGCGCCGCCGTGCCCGCGATCAGCGGCGTCGGTTTCCAGCGGCGCGCATCGCCGGGCTGCCGCGGTGGAACGGACGACGGCGCATTCATGCGCGGGCTCCTGTCAGGTTGGGACGAGCGCTGCTCGTCGCTGCGGCGCGTGGCGCGAGAATCGCGGCGAACGCGAGCGCGAGCATCGCGCCAGGGCCGACGGTCAGCCCGAAGGTTTCGAGCAGCGGCACGCGCGACAGCGCGAGCAGGCCGAAGCCGGCCACCGTCGCGAGGTTCGCGATCAGCAGCGACACGAGCGTGTGCGGCGTGACCGGTTGTGCGTCGTCGCGCTTGTTGAAGAACAGCGCATAGTTCGAGCCGACCGCGACGATCAGCAGCATTCCGACGAGATGCAGGATGGTCAGCGGCACGCCGGCGAGCGCGAAGCCGGCCGTCACCACCAGCACGGCCGCGACCAGCGGCGCGAGCGCGCGCACGACGCGACGCGGCGAGCGCAGCGCGATCAGCAGCAGCACGGCGATCGCCGCGAAACCCGCGAGCGACAGCCGGATGTCCTCGTGCACGTAGTTCACGTACAGGCGGTCGGCCTCGGCCTTCATGTCGACGAACAGCGCATCCGGCACGCCGGCGCGCGCGACCGCCGCGCGGATCGACGCGGCATCGAGCGCCGGCGTGGCCGCCGACGCGGTACGTGCGGCATCAGGCGCGCGCAGCGGCAACATCGCGCTCCAGCGGCCCGCGCGCTCGGTCAGCAGCGCGTCGACGGCGAGCGCCATCGACGTGCCGCGCAGGTCCGCGCGCGTGATCGGCGGCGCGCGGCGTGCGGTCTCGATATCGGCGATGAACGGTGCGAACAGCTCGGGCCGGACCGAGATCGGCTGGTTCGCGACGGCCGCACGCATGCGCGCGGCAAGCACGTCCGCGTCCGGCAGGCTCGCCTGGCGCGCGCGCTGCGCGGCTTCGCTCGGCAGATAGCGCGCGGGACTTTCGAAGCCCGCGAGCGTGCCGCGATCGACGAGCGGCTGCAATTGCGCGGCGACCTGTTCCGCGCGTTCGAGCGCGGCCTGTTCGGTCGGCGCGGAAATCATGACGAGGTAGCGCACGTCCGGCGCGCCGACATCGGCGCGCAGGCGTGCGTCGAGTGCCTGCGCGCGGGCGGGAACGGGGCTCAGCGCTGCAAGCTCGCGGCTCCACAGGCCGTCGCGATGCAACACGAGCGTCGCGCACGCGGCGAGCACGAGCACGGCGAGCGGCCAGCGCAGCCGCGGCGCCGCGGCGGCCGCACGCGCGAGCACCGCGCCGACGCGCGACACGTCGCGAATCGCGACGTGCTCGCCGCGCAGGTGAGGCAGCACGAAGCGCGTGACGAGCGCGGCGGCCGTCAACCCGGCGATCGAGTACAGCCCGAGCTGCACGAGGCCCGGAAAACCGGAGAACAGCATCGACGCAAAGCCGCACACGGACGTCAGCACGCCGAGCCTGATCGTCGGCCAGTACGTGGCGACCCATGCGCGCGTCGCGTCGGCAGGCCGCGCAGTGCCGCGCGCGCCGACCTGCGCCGATTGCACGAACAGGTAGATCGAATAGTCGACGGCTTCGCCGATCAGTGTCGTGCCGAAGCCGAGCGTCAGCCCGTGGACCGTGCCGAACACGATGCTGACCGCCGCGATGCCGGCCGCGATGCCTGTCAGCACCGGCAGCAGCCCCAGCGCGAGCGTGCGCGGCGAGCGGTACAGCGTCATCAGCAGCGCGACGATCAGCACGACGCTCGCCGTCGACAGCCGCTCGACGTCGTGCCGGATCGTGTCGCGCGTGTCGACCGAGAACACGCCGGGGCCGGTCATCGCGAGCGTGTACGCGGCGCGGTTCGACAGCGTCTGCGTCGCGGCGGAGAACGCGTGGCGCACCGCGTCGATCGCGCGCGCCTGCGCGTCGGTGTCGGAGCCGGCGGCGGCCGTCTGCACGACCAGCACCGCGCGCGTGCCGTCGCGCGACGTCCACACGCCATCGCGCATCGCGGGCTGCGCGCCGCTGTCGAGCTGGTCGACGAGCGCGGTCACTTCGCCGGTCGGGTCGCGCGGCAACATCGCCTTCGCGACGAGGCCCGCCGACGAGCTCAGCAGGTCGAGGCTGTCGCCGAGCGCCTGGTGCAGGCCGCCCGCGCTGAAGCGTTGCGGCGAGACGGCCGGGCTCAGCAGATAACGATGGTCGAACACGAACTGCCGGTCTTGCACGTCGTTGACCGCTTCGCCGTTGTTGATCGCCGAGAATTGCCGGTCGGCGCGCAGCGTGCCGGCGACGCGCCGCGACAGCGCGGAGCGCGTGGCCGCATCGCCGCCGTCGATCGCGACGAGGATCAGCCGCGACACGATGCCGTCACGCAGTTGATCGACGAGCACGCGCTGCCCGGCGCTCGGCGCGCTCGGCAGGAATGCGGACAGGTCAGTCGTGAAATGCGCACGGGCGATCGCGATCCCGCATGCGACGAGCGCAACCAGCCACACGAGCACGGCGCGCTGCCGCCACGCGGACGGGCGATGCGCGACGGGGGCGGTCGGCCGGGTGCGCTCGTCCATCACTTCGCCGGGACGGGTTGCAGGCGCATCGTCGAATGGTCGCCGTCGGCCTGCCGGATCGCGACGCTGCGCAACTCGTCGCGCGAGCCCTCGAGCGTGATCGTGCTGACGACCTTCAGCATCCGCGAATCGAGCGGCGTGAGCATCAGCGTCCAGTCGTCGCCGCGACCGGCGAGTGCGACCTTGTAGACCTGCTCGAGCGCGTAACGATTGCCGGCGAGCGTCGCGCGGATGCTGTCGATGAACGCGCCGAGTTCCGGATAGCGCGCGAGCGCGAGCGTGTACTTGCGGTTGTTGCGCTCGACGGTGAGCATGTCGCCGTCGACGACGAGATGTTCGGGCTTCGGGCTCAGCGTGTGCTTCTCGAGGTGGTCGGGCGCGACGAACACGAGCTCGCCCGACGATTCGAGCGGTTGCGCGGCGATCGATAGCGTCTTCGTCTCGATGAACGTCGCGCGTCCGGACTTGTGCTGCGCGAGCGTCGACATCAGCCGGTCGAGGGTCCACGCCGAACCGGTGTCGGCCGCGTGCGCGGGCAGCGCGAGCGCGACGGCGGCCGTGATGGCGAACGTGCGCGCCGAGCGGCGCAGCGCGGGCGCGGACGGTAGCGGAAACAGCGACAGGAAGCGGAGAACGGCGGTCATGCGTCGGAATCCCTCGTGGCGGACAGGTTGGCGCACGCGCGCGCATCGTCGCGGCGCGCGGCGGCCGTGCCGGTCTGCCAGAAATCGAAATAGTTGAACCAGTTGTACGGGGCCGCGCGGCAATACCTGTCGAGCAGCGCGACGTAGCGCGCGAGCGCCGCGTCGACGGCCGCCGCGCGCGCGTCGCGGCGCACGTCGGAGAAATCGGCGAGCGTCTCGAAGTGCACGTCATAGCGGTTGCCGTCGCGATAGAGGCCCGTCATGAACAGCACCGGGCGCCGCAGCATCGCGGCCATGTACAGCGGCCCGAGCGGGAACGCGGCCGGTGCGCCGAGCAGCGGCAGCCGCCGCATCGAGGTTGCTGCATCGTCGAGCAGCGTGCGGTCGGCGAGCATGCCGACCATGCAGTTCGCGTCGAGACGCTCGCGCACCTTCAGCATCGAGTCGACCTGCCCGAGCGGAATCACGTCCGGTTTCGCGGCCGGGTTCACGGCGGCGAGCGTCGCGTTGATCTTGCGCGCGTTCTCTTCGAACATCGTGACGACGACGCGCAGGTCCGGACGCGTGCGGCCGATCGCGCGCACGACTTCGAAGCTGCCGAGGTGCGCGCCCATCAGGAATGCGCCGCGCCCGCCGGCGAGCGCATCGTCGACCCGCGTTTCGCCATGCAGCCGGATGTCGAACAGGTCGAAGCGGCCGTTCATCAGGTAGACGCGGTCGTGGATCGTCGCCGCGAACGTGAATACGTGCCGGTACACGTCGCGCCAGCGCGCTGGACGGCCGAGCACGCGGCGCAGATAGTCGCGTGACGCCGAGCAGGCGGCCGGCGAGAACAGCACGAAATAGGTCGCGATGGCGTGCAGCACGACACGCGACGGCCGCCGGCCGAACCGCAGCGAGATCCAGGTCATCGCGCGCAGCAACGCCGCGTTGCTGCGTTCCTGGCGCTCGGCCCATGCGGTGCGCTTCATGGCCGTGCACCCTCCGGCGCGGCGGCCGGTGCGGACAGCACGCCGGTGGCGACGTCGCGTGCGCCGGCGCGCAGCGTGAAGCGGATCGCGCCGCCGGCCGCTGCATCGAACGCGAGATCGAGCGGCTCGCCGGGCGCGACCGGGCTCAGGAATTTCGCGGAAGCCAGCCGCCACGTGTGCAGCGGGCGGTTCAGCGACGCACCGAGCGCGGCGATCGCGTGGTCGAGCAGCACGACGCCCGGCACGATCGGATGACCGGGGAAATGACCGGGCAGTGCCGGGTGATCGGCGGGAATCGTGAACGCGAGCGGCGCAGCCGTCACGACGCGCTCGCCCGCTTCGGCCGCTGCGGCGCGCGTGTGCCGTGCGACGAGCGTGGCGAGCACGTCGCGCGGCAGCTTGCCCGTTTCGTTGCGCGGCAAAGCGTCGACGAACACGAGCGGACGCGGCATGAACGCGGGATCGATCCGTTCGCGCAGCGCGCGCTGCAGGTCGGCCGCGGCGAGCGTCGGCGCGACCACGAGCGCGACGAGCCGCGTGACCGGTTCGCGGGTCGCATCGGCATCGGCCGGCGTGGCGTCGTCCGGCATGAAGAACACGCCGTCGACGACGTCGGCGATCGCGTTCAATTGGTGATTCAGATACGCGAGCGACGTGCGTTTGCCCGCGATGTTGACGAGGTCTGCCTTGCGGCCGTGCAGCAGGAACCGGCCGTCGCCGAGCAGTTCGAGCGCGTCGCCCATCGGCACGGGGGTTTCGACGTGTCCGCCCGACGCCCACACGGTCGGACCGCTGTCGTCGCCTGCGGTGTCGCGGCCCGGCGCGTCATGTGCCGGGCGTGCGTCGAGGCGGATGCCCGGGAACAGCTGCCACGTCGCGCCTTGCGACGTGCGGCGCGTCGCGATCTGGCCGGTCTCGGTGCTGCCGTAGATCTCGACGAGCGGCGCATCGAGCGCGGCCTCGGCTTCGCACGCGAGCTTTTCCGACAGCGGCGCGGTGGCGGACAGCACGAGCGCGGCCGGCGGCAGCGCATGGCCGGCCGACAGCAGTGCGCGCAGGTGAATCGGCGACGTGACGAGCACGCGCGGCTGCGGGATCGCGGCGAGTTCGTCGCGAATGTCGACGGGGTAGAACGGCTGGCGGTTGCTGAACGCGAGGCCGCCGATCAGTGCGAGCAGCACCGTCGACTCGAAGCCATACATGTGTTGCGCGGGCACGGTGCCGATCAGCGTGGCCGCGCGGCCGTCGAGCAGGCCGAGGCGGTCGGCCGCCGCGCGCACGCAGCCGACCAGGAAGCCCCAGGTCTTGCGATGCGGTACCGGCGCGCCGGTCGAGCCCGACGTGAACACGTACGCCATGATTCGCGACGCGTCGATCTGCGGCACCACGCACGGCGCGTCGTCGGGGAGGTCGACGGGTGCGGCGTCCGGATAGGCGAAGCGCGGCAGGTCGATCGTGCAGTCCGGCGCGTCGTGCAGGCAGAACGCGTCCGGTGCGAACGACGCGAGCTGGCGCACCATCTCCGGCGTGTGTGTCGACGGCAGCAGGCTGATCCTGCCGGTGACGAGCGCCGCGCACAGGCTGACGGCGAAGCGGTAGCGATCGCGGCACACGTTGAACACGTGGCCGCCGGCGGGCAGCGCGGCGGCCACGCGCGCGACGTCGGCGACGAACGCGCGCACGCTGACGGGCGTGCCGTCGCGCCAGGCAATCACCTGGTCCGGCGAGGAATGGAACACCAGCGGGTAAGTCGGCATAAATCGGCGAAAGCGGGAGACGGTCACCGGCGCGGCCGCGATGCGGCGCCGCGCCGGTCATGAATTCATCGTGACGGCTGCGTCGACGCGCGGTACGCGCGCACCGCGTCGATCATCCTCGGCCGTGCGTCGTGCGGCAGTGCGAAGCGCCGGCACGCATGCTCGGCGGCGAACATCACCGCGACGAGCGGCAGCGACAGGTAGTTCGCGAACGTCGACCATGCGACGATCGGCGCGGTCGCGAACAGCAGCGTCGACACGGCGGCGATCGCGACGAAGAACAGCGTCCATGCGAACGTGATGCGCCGCGTGTAGATCGCGACGGCCGGCGTGATCGTGCCGTGGATCATGGTCGCGAAGCGCGTGCACAGCGGCACCTGGCCGGCCGCGAGCGTGCGGCCGAACAGCAGCGCCAGCGCGAGGTTGAAGCTCGCGTGCTCCAGATACAGGCCCCATTCGAAATGGCGCGCGAGCGGAATGCGCGCGGCCCACAGCGCGGCCGCGGCGAGCAGCCATGCGGACACCAGCCATCCACGCCTCGGCGAGCGCAATGCCGCGCCGAGCGCGAGCAGCAGCGGCGGCACGAGCGCCATCGCGAGGCCGAAGCCGTGCGCGCCGGGAGTCGCGGCCGCGTAGTGCGCGCCGATCTGGTACGCCGCCACTGCGGCGACCGCGCCGACGCCGCGTGCGATGCCGAGCGGCGAGGTCATCGCGGCGCTCCGGGCGCGCGGCGCGTGCGCGCACTGCTGTCGTCCGTCGCGGCGCGGCGGCGGACGGGCGGGCAAACCGGGGCGAGACGAATGGACGGGCGCGGCATGGCTGCTGGAAACATCGGACGGATCGGGGCCGGACGCATTCGTCGGGCCGTCAAACATCATATGAATGGCGGCCGGGACGCGTGTCCGGGCCGGCTGTCGTGCACGCACATTTTAGGGCCGCGGCGCGGCCGTTCGAGGTCGACGCAGCCGGGTTTTGTAACCGAATGTATGGCAGCGCACTGAACCTTTCGCGACGGCGATTCATTTCCGCCCGAAGCGGCTCAAGCGTCTGCTGCGATCGGGGCCTGAAACCGGCCGCGGCGGGGGGCCTTCAGTCTGTAACCAATCCCCGTATACGTGCCGATACCCATCGTCTAGAATCCGCGTAACTTTTACAAACGACCCCCAATAACGCAGGCGGGGAAGCCGGCAGACGCCGGAGGGACGGAGATTCGCGCGCGCTTCGCACGTGCCGGGCGTGCACGACGATTGCCGTTTCCGGGTGCCTCCCGCTGCCATGCGCCGCCTGCCCGCAAGCATGATGAACGCACTGGAACAAGAGCTCGCCACGCTGATCATCGGCGAACTGAATCTCGAAGACGTCCCGCTCGAAACGGTGACGGCCGGGACCCCGCTGTATGGCGAGGGCTTTGGGCTCGACTCCATCGACATCCTGGAAATCGCGCTGCTGATCTCGAAGAAATACGGCTTCGAGCTGCGCTCGGACAATCCGGACAACCAGAAGATCTTCGCGACGCTCGGCGCGCTTGCCGAGTACGTCGCCGCGCATCGCACCAAGTGACGGCGGCGCGCGCGAACGCGACGCGGCACGCAGACGATGACGGCACGCGGCGGCGGTCGCTGGACGAACCACGGCCGCGTCGATCGAGAGGAAACGCCATGAACGGAGCAATGCGATGCGGGCGCTCGTAACGGGTGGCAGCGGCGCACTCGGGCAGGCGATCTGCGCGGCGCTCGCGCAGGCCGGCCACGAAGTCTGGGTGCACGCGAACCGGAATCTCGCGCAGGCGGAGGCGGTCGCGCAGCAGATCGTCGCGGCCGGCGGCACCGCGCATGCGATTGCATTCGACGTGACCGACGCCGATGCGACGCTCGCCGCGCTCGCGCCGTTCATCGACGACGCACCGGTGCAGATCCTCGTCAACAACGCGGGCATTCACGACGACGCACCGATGGCCGGCATGTCGCGCCGGCAGTGGCATAGCGTGATCGACGTGACGCTCAACGGTTTTTTCAACGTGACGCAGCCGTTGCTGCTGCCGATGATCCGCACGCGGCGCGGCAGGATCGTCAACATCGCGTCGGTCGCCGGCGTGACCGGCAACCGCGGGCAGGTCAACTACGCGGCCGCGAAGGCGGGGCTGATCGGCGCGACGAAGTCGCTGTCGCTGGAGCTCGCGTCGCGCGGCATCACGGTGAATGCGGTCGCGCCCGGCATTATCGAATCGCCGATGGCCGACCCTGCATTTCCCGCCGAACGGATCAAGCAGCTCGTGCCGGTGCAACGCGCGGGCCGGCCCGACGAAGTCGCGGCGATGGTCGCGTATCTGGTATCCGATGCGGCCGCTTATGTGACGGGACAAGTGTTGTCCGTCAACGGCGGGCTCGCATGACGACGCGCGCGGCGTCGGCCTGACGCGAAGCAACGGCGCGCAACGCGGCGCGTGGCCACGACGCCGCGAGCCCGCACCGCATAGTGAGGAAATCGAAGTGTCAGTGTATCCAGTCGACGCCGAACGGCGAGCATGTTCCCCGTCGTCCGCCACGACCGCGGTCGCGCGCGAACACATGACAGGCGGAGCCGCCGCATCGCGAGCGGGCATCTCGCCCGCCGCGAACGGCGGCAACCGCGCGCTGCGACTCGTCCAGATCGATCATGCGCGGCTGGCTGCGCTGCTGCACGATGCGCGGCAGCGCGGCGACGCATTCGATGACGTGTTTCCCGGTGCGCTCGGTGCCGTCTGCATCGGTGCGGCCGGAGCGCCGACCGACGCGATGGCCAGCATGCTTGCCGCCGCCGCGCCCGACCTGCCGAGCGCACCGGTGCAGATGGCGCTGCTCGATGCCGGCGGCCACGCACGCGCCGGTGCGGTCTGCGAAATCTGGCAGTGCGACGCGCCCGATCTGCGCAGCGAGCGACGCGGCGCACTGCAGTATCGCTACAGCGAAACGGCGGGGCTCGTGTTCGGCAGCATCGTCGTGCAGGAAGAGCAGGAAGCGGCCGATGCGGATCGCGACGGTGGCACGCCGCTCGAGCGCGCGACATACGATGCATACCGCGCGCTGTTCCACGTGCTCGATGCGCTCGGCATTGCGCATCCGCTGCGAATCTGGAATACCGTGCCCGCGATCAACGCGCTGCAGTTCGGGATCGAGCGCTATCGTCAGTTCAATATCGGCAGGCAGCGTGCGTTCGACGCGTGCCGTCGCGCGCTGACGGGCAGCGTGCCGGCGGCCTGTGCGCTTGGCTCGGTCGTGCCCGTCACGGGCGACACGCCGCCGGCCGCGCCGCTCGCGATCCATTTCATCGCGACCCGCACGCCGGCCGATCCGGTCGAGAACCCGCGCCAGGTCAGCGCGTATCACTACCCGGCGGAGTACGGCCCGCGTGCGCCGACGTTCGCGCGCGCGGCCGCGTGGCCGGGCGACGATGCCGCGCCGCTGCTGTTCGTGTCGGGCACCGCCAGCATCGTCGGGCATCGCACCGTGCATCGTGGCGACGTCGTCGCGCAAACACGCGAGACGATCGCGAACCTGGCCGCCGTGCTCGAGCAGGCCGCGCGACAGGGGCACGGCCCGTTCGCGCTCGCCGACCTGAACTATCGCGTCTACGTGCGCGACGCCGGCGATGCCGTGGCGCTCGCCGCGATCGAACGCGCGCTGCGCGATGCGGCGGGCTCCGGCGTGCGGCCGTTGTTCGTCCACGCGGACGTGTGCCGCGACGATCTGCTGGTCGAGATCGAAGCGAGCGCCGGCCATCCGCTGGAGCACCTGTCGTGAAGCGCGCGGGCCTGTCGCTGCGCGAAGGCGGCGTCGACGAAGCCTGTCGGCAGTCGCCTGCAGGTCATAAACTTTTGTCAGGATCCTCGTCTTCGCAATCGGCCGTTCCCATGTTCAAGCTGCACGCCTCGTCCACCCATCTCGTACTGATTCCGAGCTACAACCCGGGCGTCAAGGTCGACACGACCGTGCGCAACGCCCGCGCGCAGTGGAACCCGGTGTGGGTCGTCGTCGACGGCAGCACCGACGGCAGCGCCGAGCGGCTGCAGGCGATGGCCGAGCGCGACCCCGGGCTGCGAGTGATCGTGCTGCCGGAGAACCGCGGCAAGGGCGCCGCGGTGCTGGCCGGGCTCGACGCGGCGGCCGCAAGCGGCTTCACGCACGTGCTGACGATGGACTCCGACGGCCAGCATCCGGCCGACCTGATTCCCGAATTCATGGCCGCGTCGCAGGCGGCGCCGGATGCGATGGTGCTGGGCCTGCCGAAGTTCGACGCGAGCGCGCCGCAGTTGCGCGTGCAGGGCCGGCGGCTGTCGAACGGATGGGCCGACCTCGAGACGCTATGGGCCGGGATCGGCGATTCGCTGTACGGCTTCCGCGTGTACCCCGTCGCACCGCTCGCCGCGATCATGCATCGCCAGCCGTGGATGCGCGGTTTCGACTTCGATCCGGAAGCCGCCGTGCGGCTGTGCTGGGCGGGGGTTCGACCGATCCGCATCGAAGCGCCGGTGCGCTACTTCGGCGCGCACGAGGGCGGCGTGTCGCATTTCCACTATGGCCGCGACAACGCGCTGCTCGCGTGGATGCACCTGCGGCTCTTCGCCGGTTTTGTGGTGCGGCTGCCGATGCTGGTCGCGCGGCGGCTCACGCGCCGGTCGCGTTCGACGTTCAGCCGGTCATCCGGTCACGGCGATTGATGACCTGATTGCTATCAAATTACTGGGCAATCGCGCCGTTCGTTTCGAATCGGTGAGTAATCAAGCTGTCATTTGATGTAAACGTCTGGTAATTTTCTGCCGGATTATGCAAAATCCCCGCTTCCAAATACAACTACCGAGGGATCCGGGATGCATATCAAGAAAGCGGCGGCAGCGTGTGGCATGGCGTTCCTGTTGAGCGCATGCGGCGGCGTGCAGAATCTCGACGCGAACAGCCTGACGTCGGCGGGGACCAGCCTGTTCAAGGCGGCGACGCTGTCCGACACCGACATCGCGGCGCTGTCGAACGACTCGTGCAAGGCGAGCGACGCCGAATCGAAGATCGCCGCGCCGAACAGCGCGTACTCGAAGCGCCTGACGAAGGTGATGAAGGGCTTCGGCGACATGACGCTGAACGGCCAGAAAATCAACTACAAGGTCTACGTGACCAAGGACGTCAACGCGTGGGCGATGGGCAACGGCTGCGTGCGCGTGTACAGCGGCCTGATGGACATGATGAACGACGACGAACTGCGCGGTGTGATCGGTCATGAAATGGGCCACGTCGCGCTGGGTCACTCGAAGAAGGCGATGCAGACCGCCTACGCGGTCAGCGCGGCACGCACCGCGGCCGGTGCGGCATCGCCGGGCGTCGCGGCCCTGACGAGCTCGCAGCTCGGCGACATCACCGAGAAGTTCATCAACGCGCAATTCTCGCAGACGCAGGAAAGCGCGGCCGACGACTACTCGTTCGACCTGATGAAGCAGAAGAACATGAACCAGAAGGGCCTCGTCACCGCGTTCCAGAAGCTTGCGCAGCTCGATGGCGGCAAGAGCTCGATGATGAGCTCGCACCCGTCGTCGGCTAGCCGTGCGCAGCACATCCAGGATCGCATCGCGAAGGGCAGCTGATCGCCGCCGGGGGCGCCGGCCGCGTTCGGCGCCCGGGATGAACGAAACCCCACGCTCTTGCGGGCGTGGGGTTTTTGTTTTTCGGGGAACCGGAAAAGGGCCGTGCCTCTTGCTTACGGCACCATCCCCGGCAGCACGTAGGCCTGCACGAGCGTGATCAGGCCGACGATCACCGCGAACAACAGGCTGTGGCGCACCGTGAAGCGGAACAGCTCCGATTCCTTGCCGACGAGGCCGGTCGCCGCGCATGCCACCGCGATCGACTGCGGCGAGATCATCTTCGCGGTCACGCCGCCCGTGGTGTTCGCGGCGACCGCGAGCGTCTCGGGCACGCCGAGCTGATGGGCCGTGGCTTGCTGCAGCGAGCAGAAGAGGGCGTTCGACGACGTGTCCGAGCCGGTCAGGAACACGCCGAGCCAGCCGAGGAACGGCGAGAAGAACGGGAACGCGGCGCCGGTCGCGGCCAGCATCAGCGCGAGCGTCGACGACATCCCCGAGTAATTCGCGACGAATGCGAACGCGAGCACGAGGCCGATCGACAGGATCGGGCGCGTGAGTTCCTTCAGCGTCTCGCCGAACGTGACGAGCGCGTCGCGCGGCTTCATCCGCAACAGCGCCATCGAGATCAGCGCGGTCACGAGGATTGCGCTGCCCACCGCCGACACCAGATCGATCTTCAGCACGGCGTCGAGCGCCTTCGGCGTCGCGGCGATCGGCGCGGTCTTCACGACGAGCTGGTCGAGCCCTGCCACATGGAACTTCAGCACGGTCGACGCGAGCGCGCCGTGCGCGGCGAACAGCGCCTTGAACGGCGCGATGCTCCACACGGTGACGACGGCCGTCAGGATCAGGAACGGCGACCACGCGCGCACGGTCTGTGCGAGCGTGTACGGCGACGCCTGCCGGCTCGTGCCGGTGCCGCTAGCGCCGAACCTGCCCGCGCCGAACCCGGCCAGCGCCGCGCCGCCGCCGGACGCGACGACGCCGCCGGCCGGCTGCTGCGCGGTGCGCGGCTGCCACACCTTCAGGAACGCCGCGAGCGCGACGAGGCTGACGAGCGACGACGTGATGTCCGGCAGCTCGGGCCCGATGTGGTTCGACGTGAAGTACTGCGTGAGCGCGAAGCTGCCGCCCGCGACGAGCGCGGCCGGCCAGGTCTGCCGCACGCCGCGCAGCCCGTCCATCATGAACACGAGCCAGAACGGCACCGCGAGCGACAGCAGCGGCAGCTGGCGGCCGGCCATCGCGCCGATGTGGAATGGGTCGATGCCCGTCACCTGCCCCGCGACGATGATCGGGATGCCCATCGCGCCGAATGCGACCGGCGCGGTGTTTGCAATCAGACACAGTCCGGCCGCATGCAGCGGCTTGAAGCCGAGGCCGACGAGCAGCGCGGCCGTGATCGCGACGGGCGCGCCGAAGCCTGCCGCGCCTTCGAGGAATGCGCCGAACGAGAAGCCGATCAGCAGCATCTGCAGGCGCTGGTCGTCGGTGATCGACAGCACGGACGCGCGGATGATGTCGAACTGGCCGGTCTTCACGACGATCTTGTACAGGAACACGGCCGCGACGATGATCCACGCGATCGGCCACAGGCCGTACGCGAAGCCGAAGCCGGCGGCCGCGAGTGCCTGTGGCACGGGCATGCCGTAAGCGAGGATCGCGACGCCGAGCGCCAGCAGCAGCGTGATCGCGGCCGCGACGTGGCCCTTCATCCGCAACGCGGCGAGCGCGACGAAAAAGAAGATGATCGGGATCGCGGCGACGAACGCCGACAGCCCGAGGCTGCCGAGCGGGGTGTAGATCTGATGCCAAACCTGCATGGTTGTCTCCTCCATGGATTTCTATCGGTACGGGTTTGAAAGCGAGGTGGTCTATTCGGGCTGGCCGCGTGCGCGCAGCAGGTCGGACAGGCTGCGCGGCGCCGGTTCGAGCGGCGTGCGGTGCTGCGTCCAGCCCATCTGCTTCGCGGGCGTCAGCGCGCGCAGGCGCGTCGCGGTCCAGCGGAACGCGCGGTACGCGCGCGGATGCGCGAATGCGCCGGACCAGAAACGCCACACGAGGTCTTCCGCGCGGTTGTAGTTCGCGCCCTGGCCGCGCAGCGGATGCGCGACGGGTTCGTCGGGCTTGCGGTTCGCCTCGGTGCGCAGCCGCACGAGCAGTTGCGGGATCGGGATCCGGACCGGGCACACCTCGCCGCATGCGCCGCACAGCGTCGACGCGGTCGGCAGGTCGGCCGTCGCGTCGAGGCCGAGCAGGTGCGGCGAGATGATCTTGCCGATCGGCCCCGGGTAGGTCGTCCCGTACGCGTGGCCGCCGATGCGCGTGTAGACCGGGCAGTGGTTCATGCACGCGCCGCAGCGGATGCACTGCAGCGTCGCGCGCAGTTGTTCGTCCGCGTAGGCCTGCGTGCGCCCGTTGTCGAGCAGCACGAGATGCAGTTCGCGCGGGCCGTCGCGTTCGCCGTCGCGGCGCGGGCCCGAGATCAGGTTGAAGTAGGTCGTGATCGCCTGGCCGGTGGCCGAGCGCGTGAGCAGGCTCGACAGCGGCACGATGTGCTCGAGTTTCTCGACGACCTTCTCGATGCCCATGATCGCGACGTGCGTGTCGGGCACCGTCGTCGACAGGCGGCCGTTGCCTTCGTTCTCGACGAGCCACAGCGTGCCCGTGTCGGCCGCCGCGAAGTTCACGCCCGACAGGCCGATGTCGGCTTCCGCGAATGCGCGGCGCAGCGCGCGCCGGCCGGTCTGGATCAGCTCGTCGACGTCCTCCGTGTAGCGCGTGCCGGGGATGTGTTTCTCGAACAATCCGGCGATGTCGCCGCGCGTCTTGTGGATCGCCGGCATCACGATATGCGACGGCTTCTCGCCCGCGAGTTGCACGATGAACTCGCCCATGTCGGACTCGATGCAGTCGACGCCGTGATCCGCGAGGTAATGGTTCAGCTCGATTTCCTCGCTCGCCATCGACTTGCCCTTGATCACGCGGCGCGCCTTCTTCGCCTGCGCGATGCCGAGCACGATCGCGTTCGCGTCGGCGGCCGTCTCGGCCCAGTGCACGTGCACGCCGGCTGCCGTGAGCTTCGCCTCCAGCCGCTCGAGCAGCGCGGGCAGTTGCGCGAGCGCGTGCTGCCGCACGGCTTCGCCGAGATCGCGCAGCTGCTGCAGCTCGGTGTCGTCGGGGAACTGGGTCGCGCGCTTGCCCTGCAGGAAGTCCATCGCGCCGCGAAAGCTCCGGCGCAGTGCGGGATCGTCGAGCGCGGCGCGCGCGCGGGCCTTGAAGTCGCCGGGGGCGACGAATTGCAGCGGTTGGTCGCTCATCGCGGCAGGTCCTGGCAGGCGGTTGCGGTCGGTTCGGTGACGATCACGACCCAGAGGTTGCGCGGCCCGTGTGCGCCATACGCGAGGGTCTGCTGGATGTCGGAGGTCTTCGACGGGCCCGACACCAGCACGACGTTGGTCGGCATGCCGGCGTGCCAGCGCTCCGCGTGCACGGCCGCGTGGAGGTCCGCGTGCAGCGTGTTCGCATGGACGAGCGCGACGTGCAGCGGCGGCACCAGCGACACCGTGCGCGGCGTGGCGGCATCGGGCGCGAGCACGATGGTGCCGGTTGCCGCGATGCCCGAGCGCGCGACGGTGAAGCCGGCGTCGATCGTGTCGAACAGTTCGGCTTTCCACACGTCGATCGGCCGGTCGAACGGCACTGGCGCGACCGCGTCGGGGAGCGCGCGCGCGAGGGCAGCGGATTCGGCCCGGGCCGGGTCGAGCAGCAGGCGACGCACCCCGGCGTCGGCGAGCCGCGCGGCAAGCTGCGCGGGCCACGCATCGGCGGTGGCGCACCAGACGTCGGCGTGCGACGCGGCGAGTGCGGCCTGCATCGTCTGCGCGAGCGCATGGGAATCGGGGGCGACCGGTGCGCGGCGCGCCGCGTAATGCGAGTCGATGCGCGCATCGAGGGCGGGGGCGGCGTTCGCTGCGACGCCGGGCGCGGCGGCGCGCAGGCGTGCGAGGATCGTGTCGCGCGCGCTCATTGCGCGTCTCCGCGCAGCGAGCCGGCGCCTGCCGTGCGGCGCCACAGGAAGCTCGCGAGATGCTCGACGGGCAGCGTCGCGCCGGCCTTGGCCGCTGCGTGGCCGATGTTCAGCAGGCAGCCGCAGTCCGCCGACACGAGTCGGTCGCAGCCCGTCGCGCAGGCCGATGCGACCTTGTCGTGCACCATCGCGCCGGAGATGTCGGGGTGCTTCAATGAGAACGTGCCGCCAAAGCCGCAGCATTCCGATTCGCGTTCGTGTTCGACGCGCGTGACGCCCGGCAGCGCGTCGACGAGCGCGACGCCGTGCACGCGCGTGCCCATTTCCCGGCGGGCCGCGCACGACGTATGCAGCACCACGCGCTCATCAGGTCCGGCGTTCGTGTCGATGCGGTCGAGCCGCACGTCGAGCACGTGGACGAGGAATTCGGCGAGTTCGTAGGTGCGCTCCGCGATCGCGCGCGCCTTGGGGCCGTGCACGGGGTCGTCGGCGAACAGGGCCGGCCAATGGTGCCGGATCATGCCCGCGCACGAGCCGGACGGCACGATCACGGGCCACGGCTCGGCGAACAGATCGAGCTGCGCGGCGGCGACGCCGTGCGCCTCGTCGGGATTGCCGCTGCTATAGGCCGGCTGCCCGCAGCAGCTCTGGCCGCGCGGATAGTGGACGGTCAGGCCTTCGCGTTCCAGCAGGCGGACCGCGTCGAGCCCGGCTTCGGGGACGAACAGGTCGACCAGGCAGGTCGCGAACAGATAGACGTGCGCGGGGGCGGCGCCGGGGTAGTGCCTTTCGTTCATGTCTCGCTCCAGGGGGCCGGCCCGGCAGGTGAATGCGGGACGACGATTTCGCTGCATAATTCCCGCGACGGCGCCGTAGCTCAAATTGGTTGGGCCAATCGGCGCGGCGGGTATTCCGATGGAGAGACGGCGATGGCGGCGATGACGGCACGGGGCCGGACCGAAGTGGTGATGCGCAAGATCGAGACGGCGCTGCTCGACGGCACCTGGCCGGCCGGTGCGCGGCTGCCGGCCGAGCGCGTGCTCGCGCAGCAGTACGGCGTGGCGCGCAATACGGTGCGCGAGGCGACCCAGCGGCTCGTCGCGCGCGGGTTGCTGCAGAGCCGGCGCGGCGCGGGCGTGTACGTGACGGACCAGTTGCGCGCGGGCATCGCGTCGCCGTGGGGCCAACTGGTCGCCGACCACCCGGCGCTGCGCGACGACATACTCGAATTCCGTCGCGTGCTCGAAGGCGCGACCGCGTATTTCGCCGCGCTGCGCGCGGATGCGAACGACCGGCGCCGGATCCGTACGCTGCTGCGCGAGCTCGAGACCGCGCACGCGAACGACGACGCGGCCGTCGAGGCATCGACCGACGCGAAGCTGCACGAGGCGATCGCGCTGGCGTCGCACAACACGATGTTCCTGCACCTGCACACGAGCGTGATCGGGATGCTGCGCGAGCACATCTCGATCAACGTCGCGGGGATGACGACGCACGACGAGCAGGCGTCCGAGCTGCTGTTGCTGCAGCACCGGGTGGTCTGCGAGGCGATCTGCGCGCACCGGCCCGAGGAGGCGCGCACCGCGATGCAGACCCATATCGACTATGTGCGCAGCCACTTCGAGCGAAGCGGCGATACGCCCTGAGATTGGTTGGACCATGGGTGCCGCAGGCCTGTCCGGCGGCCGAGCCGCGGGCTGCCGTTCCTGGATGCCCTCGCCGGCGGCGCGCGTAGCGGTTGCACGGCGCCGCATGCGCGAGCCGCGCGATTGACCGGTTCATCGGGCGCCCACTAGAATCGACCGGAGCCACCCGTCAGCCGCACGCTGCGGCGTTTGCGGACCCGTTGATCCGCCTGTCGAGGAAGTTTCCGTGCTTACGTCTTTGATCCGGCGCGCGCCGGCCGCGCTGTCGTGGCGCGCCGCCTGCCGCCCGGCCCGTGCGCTCGCCGTCTGCGCGCTGCTGTCGCTGGTCGCCGCCTGCGCGACGCATCCGCCCGCCACCACGCTCGATCGCCCCGTCTCGCACGCATTGCCGACCGATACCGCGACGCCGCTGCGCAACGCGCTGGCCGCGCCGGAAGCGGCGCATCCGGGGCAATCGGGCTTCCGGCTGTTGCCCGACGGCGCGACCGCGCTGCAGATGCGCATCGCGCTCGCGCGCGCGGCGACGAAGACGCTCGACATGCAGTACTACATCGCGACCGAGGACACGACCGGCAAACTGCTGCTCGGCGCGGCGCTGTATGCGGCCGATCGCGGCGTGCGTGTGCGCATGCTGGTCGACGATCTGAATTTCCGCGACATCGACCGCGTCATGGCCGCGCTGAATACGCACCCGAAGATCGAGATTCGCGTGTTCAACCCGTTCGGCGCGTCGCGGTACGGAATGATCGAGCGCACGGCCAACTCCCTGACGCGAATCGACAGGTTTACGCGGCGGATGCACAACAAGGCGATGATCGCGGACAACCAGATCGCGATCGTCGGCGGCCGCAATCTCGGCGACGAATACTTCAGCGCGAGCCCGACGCTGCAGTTCCGCGATCTCGACGTGCTCGCGGCCGGCCCCGTGACGAACGACATCTCGACGAGCTTCGACGACTACTGGGCAAGCGCGAGCAGCTATCCGCTGCGGGTGCTGAATCATCAGACGTTCGATCCGAAGGATCTCGACGCGATGCGCGACGAGCTGCGCGACCACTGGCGCAAGAACGCAGATCCGTACAACGCGAAGCCGCTGAACGCGACGCCGCTCGCGCAGCAGATCGCGCGCGACGAGCTCGAGCTCGTGTGGGCGCCCGCCGAATTCAAGGTCGACGCACCGGACAAGGTCATGCGGCCGACCGACGCGTACGTGAGCCCGCCGATGCAGCGCCTCGTCGAACTGACGCGCGGCGCGCAGCAGGAATTTCTCGCGTTTTCGCCGTATTTCGTGCCGCACGACGCGGGCGTGAAGATCCTCGGCGACACGACCGCGCGTGGCGTGCGCGTCGCAATCCTGACCAATTCGCTCGCCGCGACCGACGCGGTCGCCGTACAGGCCGGCTACGCGCCGTACCGCGTGCCGCTGCTGCTTCACGGTGTCGAACTGTACGAATTCAAGGCGCGGCCGAACTCGCCGCGTGCGGGCCTGTTCGGCTCACGCTCGCGCGCGAGCCTGCATGCGAAGGCGTATGTGATCGACCGCAAGATCCTCGTGATCGGCTCGTTGAACCTCGATCCGCGTTCCGCGCACCTGAATACGGAACTCGCGCTCGTGATCCACAGCGCGACGATCGCGCAGCAGGCCGCGACGATCTTCGCGCGCGTGACGCAGCCCGACGAAAGCTACCGCGTGAGCCTCGCGACGCCGGCGGGCGGAGGCACGCCCGAACTCGTGTGGACCGGCACCGACAACGACGAGCCGGCCACCTATCACGTCGATCCGCATGCCGGGCTGATGCGCAACCTGATGACCGGCCTCTTCATGCTGCTGCCGTTCGACGACCAGTTGTAAGGGCCGGAACGGCTCGGGCCAAACCCGCGATACCGGCGCGCGGGGAAAGGTGATATGGTTGTGCGCGCAACGATATTCGTATCGTGACGGGTGCCGTCTGACGGCTCGCGCAATGCGGGCCGCGGCGGTGCCGAACGACGCAGCGCACGCGCCTGCGCTTGACGCACCGGCGCGCTGCGTGCGCCGCCAGGAGACGAGGGACGTTGCGCGAGCCGCCCGCGCGGCCGCCGCGCCCGCAACCGGAGTGCCCCATGCAACGTGTACCGAACCAGCCGTTCACGCGTCCCGCCCGCTTTTCCGAAGCCGAATGGCAGGCGCGCGTGCAGCTCGCGGCCGCCTACCGGATCTTCGACCATCTCGGCTGGACCGAGCTGATCTACAACCATATCTCGCTGCGCGTGCCGGGTGAGGACGGCCATTTCCTGATCAATCCGTTCGGGCTCCATTACCGCGAGGTATGCGCGTCGAACCTCGTGAAGATCGACATCGACGGCAACGTGACCGGCCATTCCGACTGGCCGATCAATCCGGCCGGCTTCACGTTCCACAGCGCGATCCATGCGGCGCTGCCCGACGCGCACTGCGTGATGCACGTGCACACGACGCCGACGATGGCCGTGTGCTGCTCGCGCGACGGGCTGTCGTTCTCGAACTTCTATTCGGCGCAGTTGTACGGGAAGATCGCGTATCACGACTTCGAGGGCATCACCGTGCATCTGGAGGAGGGGCGGCGCATCGTCGAGAGCGCCGGCGGGCGGCCCGTGCTGCTGCTGCGCAACCATGGGCCCGTGACGATCGGCGCGACGCTCGCGCAGACCTTCTCGTTGATGTGGCTGCTCAATCGCGCGTGCGAGGTGCAGGTCGCGACCCACGCGATCGGCGACGCACTGCCGATCGCGCCGCCGGTGCTCGAGGGCTGCGTGCGCGATTCGCTTAACTTCGATCCGAAGCACGGCGCGGGGCAGGACGCATTCGACGCGTTGCAACGCATCGTCGATCGGATCGATCCGGGCTATCGCGCGTGAGGGCGCGGTGTCTGCGACGTCGGACTCAATCGCCGCGGCGACAATTGATTCGTGATGCTTGACGGCCCGCGAAGCGGAACGTGCCCGACGATGCGTGCACGCCACCCGGGCACGGGAAAAAAAAACGCGGCCGGATGGCCGCGTGAATACTCGCAGACTCCTTCGGACGAAGGAAACAAGCAACTGTGAGACGAAGTGTAGCGAAAGGCCGCGCGCGGATTCAGGGCTCCCGCTGCAAAGGTCTCTTCCAGGTTCCGTCAAGCTGGCGAGCGACGCAGCGGTGCCGGATCGGCGGCGATCGACTACCATCATGGAACGTCCCCGTCCGGGCGGCGTACCCCGTCGTACAAGGAGGATTCATGCCGAAGCTGCGTTTGCTCCAGGTGGCGTTGCTCGCGGGCGTCCTGGCCGCCGGCAGTGCCGCCGCCGAAACGGTGCGCCTGTCCGCCAGCCTGCAGCCGTCGAGCGAAGTGCCGCCCACCGCGACCAAGGGCGCCGGCGCCGTCGATGCGACCTACGACACGGCCACCCACATGCTGCAGTGGACGGTGACTTACGAACACCTCACGGGGCCGGCCACCGCCGCGCATTTCCACGGGCCCGCGCCGGTCGGCCAGAACGCCGGCGTGCAGGTGCCGATCCCGAAGGACGCGCTCGCGAGCCCGATCAAGGGCTCGAAGGAGCTCACCGACTCGCAAGTGACCGACCTGATGGGCGGCAAGTGGTACTTCAACGTGCACACGAAGGAGCATCCGTCCGGCGAAATCCGCGGCCAGATGATGCCGGCAAACTGAGGCCGGCGTTTGATATAGAGGCTCCCGTCGAGCAGCGCGGCGACGATCGCACGTACCATCGTCACACTGCGACGACGGAGTGTGTATTCGATGAGTTGGCAAAGCAAGTTCGCGTGCTGGCTGCTGCGCTGGCAGTTTCGTCCCGAGACCACGCGCCCGGTGCTCGATCCTGCCCGCGCGCGGCGCTTTACCGACCTGAGAATGATCGTGCCGCGTCGCGCGCCGTCGGGCTACCGGCTGCGCGAATGCTACGGTCCCGGCGACGCGCCGCTGCGCGGCGAATGGCTCGAACGCACCGATGCGGTCGCCGCTCGCGGGCCCGGCCGCACGCTGCTGTACTTCCACGGCGGCGGCTACTACTTCTGTTCGACGAAGACCCATCGGCCGCTCGTGTTCGGCCTCACGAAGCGCGCGGGCGTGCGCTCGTTCTCGCTCGACTACCGGCTCGCGCCCGAGAACCGCTTCCCGGCCGCGCTCGACGACGCGCTGGCCGCGTACCGGCAATTGCTCGCGCTTGGCACGCCGCCCGAGTCGATCGTGTTCGGCGGCGATTCGGCGGGTGGGGGCCTCGCGCTCGCGACGCTCGTCGCGCTGCGCGATCGCGGCGAGCCGTTGCCGGCAGGCGCGATCCTGTTCTCGCCGTGGACCGACCTGGCCGGCACCGGCGACACGATGCGCAGCAACGACGGCCTCGACCCGATGTTCGCGGCTGCGGCGCTGCCGAAGGCAGCGAAGCTGTATCTGGGAGACGAATCGGCGACGCATCCGTACGCGTCGCCGCTCTACGCGGACTTCACGGGGCTGCCGCCGCTCTTCATCCAGGCCGGCAGCACCGAGGTGCTCCTCGACGATTCACGCCGTGTCGCCGACAACGCGAAGGCGGCCGGCGTGCCGGTGGAGATCGAGGTGTGGCCCGACATGCCGCACGTGTGGCAGCTGTACACGCCGATGGTGCCGGAGTCGCGCGACGCGCTCGACCGTGCGGCCGCGTTCCTGCGCCGCGTCGCGGTCGAGCGGGCGGTTCAGCGCGTGGGCGAGCCGTCGATCGCCTGATACGCGGCCTGCACGGCGACCGGGCCGTACTTGCGCTCGAGCCGGCGCACGGTGAAGTGGCCGTGCGCCATCTGCTGGAAGTGGTCGATGAACAGCGTGTTGACGGTCGCGCCGAGCACCGCGCCGATCGCCGGGATCGACTTCGCGGCCATCTGCTCGGTGACCTGTACCGAAAAGCGTGATGCCACTGTCTGCACGAGCTTGAACACCGCCGCCGAGCTGTGCGCGGCGATCCCTTTCGTCGTGATGTCGGACGACGCCTTCGAAATCGCCTGCGCGAGCGCGCCGCGCAGCACGAAATAGCCGAGATCGGCGTCCTCTTCCCGCTCGTCCGCATTGCCGCCCATGCCGAGCACGGCCAGGCACTGCAACTGCGTATCCACCGAGCCCAGGTCCTCGCCCTCGCTGCGCGCGATGTCGCACACCGAGCGGAAGATCAGCGTGGTCGTCACCGGCAGCTCGACCGGCAGCGCGAGGAAACCGAACGCGCCGCCCGCCGCGCCGGTCGTCGCGACCGCGAGCTTGTGCAGCAGGTTGCTCGGCTTGTCCGGCTCGGCATCGGGCGTCTGCGGCTTGCCGAGCGTGCGCAGCGCGATGTTCAGGCACTTGCGCAGCGCAAGCTGCGTCGCGTCGTTGATCTTGCCGGTCGCGAAGTCGGGCAGCCGTGCGATCATCTTCTCGACTGGCGCGCCCAGCACGCCCGTCAGCTTCATCGTCAGCGACGGGCTTTCCAGCACCTGTTTCGCGCGCCGCAAGGCGTCCTGGTCGTCCGGCGACAGCGTCGCGGCAGGCGTGATTGAAATCGGTTCCATCTTTCTCCCTGGCGGCCATAGGCCCCAAATCCGTCGCCAGCCTAGATTACTCCGGCGTGCTAGAATTTTGAGATTGTTTGACTCGTCAAAAGTTGCATCAACAAAAAATGGCCGTCCATACTGCCGCCCACCATTCGAGCGGGCAAGTCCTGCCGTTCCGTGAATCGCTGCTGGCGATGATCGGGATTTCGTTCGTCACCATGCTCGTCGCGCTCGACCAGACGGTCGTCGGCACCGCGTTGCCGACCATCGTCGCCGAGCTCAAGGGGTTCGACCTGTATGCGTGGGTTGCGACCTCGTATCTGCTCAGTTCCGTGATCACCGTGCCGATCTTCGGCCGGCTCGGCGACTATTACGGCCGCAAGCCGTTCGTGATCGTGTCGATCGTCGTGTTCACCGGCGCGTCGGTGCTATGCGGGATGGCCAACGACATGCTGTTCCTGGTGCTGGCGCGTGGCCTGCAGGGGATCGGCGGCGGGATGCTGGTCGGCACCGCGTTCGCGTGCATTCCGGACCTGTTTCCCGATTCCGTCGTGCGGCTGCGCTGGCAGGTATTGATGAGCTCCGCGTTCGGCATTGCGAACGCGGTCGGGCCGTCGCTCGGCGGGATTCTGACCCAGTCGTTCGGCTGGCGCTCGGTGTTCTACGTCAACCTGCCCGTCGGCTTGCTGTCGCTGTTCTTCGTGTGGCGCTACCTGCCGCATCTGCGCCATGTCGAACACGACCGCAAGATGCAGCTCGACTGGCCCGGCGCGCTGCTGATCGCGCTGTCGCTCGGCGCGCTCCAGCTGTTCGTCGAATGGCTGCCGAAGTATGGCGTCATGAGCTGGGCGTCGCTGCTGCTGGTCGTCGCGGTCGGCGCCGGCGTCGGCCTGTGGCATTGGGAAAAGCGCTGCACGCAGCCGATTCTGCCGTTCGACATGTTCGGCAACCGCGCGCTGTCGGCGCTGTTCGTGCTCGCGATCCTTGCCGGCTTCTCGATGTTCTCGCTGCTGTTCTACGCGCCACTGCTGTTCCAGGGCGGCTTCGGAATGTCGCCGAAGGAGGCGGGGCTCGTGATCACGCCGCTCGTCGTGTTCATCACGATCGGCAGCATCATGAACGGCCGCGTCGTCACGCGCATCCGCAATCCGAATACGATGCTGCACGTCGGTTTCGTGCTGTTCGCGATCGCGTGCGCGGGCATCGTCGTGTCGACGCACACGACGCCGACCTGGGTGCTGATGGCGCTGATGGTCGCCGGCGGCATCGGCCTCGGCTTCGTGCTGCCGAACCTCACCGTGTTCGCGCAGCAGACGGCCGGCCGCGAGCACCTCGGCATCGCGACGGCGCTGCTGCAGTCGCTGCGGATGGTCGGCGGGATGATCGGCACCGCGCTGACGGGCACGCTGGTCAACCAGATGTATTCGAGCGGCGTGCGCGATGCGTTGTCGGGCGACCACGCGCTGCAGTGGCACGCGCAACTCGCCGATCCGCAGATCCTGATCGACCGCGCCGCGCAGGGTGGTCTCGTCGCGGAACTGACCCGCGCCGGGCATAATGGCGCGCTGCTGCTGGAAGCGGCCCGCGAATCGCTGGTCGGCGCGATTCACCTGGGGGTCGCGATGGCGGCCGTCGTCGCCGTGGTGTCGGTGTGGCAGTGTCGCCGCGTGCCGCCGATCGCGCTGCGGCGCAAGATCGAACCGCATGTCGCGGCCGATTGAACGATTCACCGATTGAACGAGTAGACATCAGCGCATGGAAGAACAGGACCGCGTCGCGATCTTGCAGCAATTCGGACGCACGTATCGCGCATTCATGAGCGCGTTCGAAACGCACGTCGGGCAGCCGATGCCGCGCTGGCGCATCATGGTCGCGCTGCACACGATGGGCGGGCATTCGTCGCAGAAGAAGCTCGTCGAGGTGTTGCGCATCGATCCGGGCGCGCTCACGCGCCAGCTGAAATCGCTCGACGCGCTCGGCTGGATCGAGCGCGCGTCCGACGCCCGCGACAACCGCGTGACCAACGTCACGCTGACCGAAGACGGCCGCGCCGCGTTCGACGCGTGCCTGCCGCGCCGCAAGGCGTTTCTCGACCAGACGATGGCGCAACTGCCGGACGACGTGCTGACCGCGCTGTCGGGTGCGCTGGCGATGCTGGAGTCGCGGATTGCGGAAGTCGGCTCGACGCCGGCGCAGCACTGAACGGACGGGCGGAAGCGGCACGACGGGGCGCGCCCCGTCGACCGATCCGGATCGGCACGGCATGCGGGTCGCGCGAACCCGCCGCTGGCCGGCGTTTCACTTCATTTCATTCAGCTTCGTCTACAGCTCGATGCGCGTGCCCAGCAACGTGAGGAACTGCGCGAGCCATGCCGGATGCGCGGGCCACGCGGGTGCGGTGACGAACGGCGCGTCGGTCACGGCCGCATCGACCGGGATGTCCGCGTACTCGCCGCCCGCGAGCTTCACTTCCGGCGCGCAGGCCGGGTAGGCCGAGATGCGCTTGCCGCGGATCACGTCGGCGGCCGCGAGCAGCTGCGCCGCATGGCAGATCGCGGCGATCGGCTTGCCGGCTTCGGCGAACGCGCGCACCAGCGCGATCACCTTCGCATCGAGACGCAGGTACTCGGGCGCGCGGCCGCCCGCGATCGCGAGCGCGTCGTAGGCCGACGCATCGACATCGTCGAACGTCGCGTTCAGCGTGAAGTTGTGGCCGGGCTTTTCGGTGTAGGTCTGGTCGCCCTCGAAATCGTGGATCGCGGTCTTGACCTTGTCGCCCGCGCGCTTGCCCGGGCAGACCGCATCGACGTGATGGCCGACGGCCTGCAGCGCCTGGAACGGCACCATCGTTTCGTAGTCTTCGGCGAAATCGCCGGTCAGGAACAGGATCTTCTTCGCGGCCATGGCTTTCTCCATTCAACAGCGTTGAGGGCCCGTTCGCGCCGCGTACGGCAGACGGCGCTGCGGCGGCGAAGCGGCCCCGAGGACGAAAGCGCAGTGTACTCCGGCCGCTTGAAGCGCGCGTGACGGCCGCCCCGCGCGGCGGCAGGGCCGTGTGCGCGGAGCTTCAGAAGAAGGTTTCGACGACTTCCGTCACGCGGAACTGCGGATCGAGGACGAGCAGCTGGCGCCACTTGTCGAACGTCAGGCACGGGTGCGAGATGTCGAACGCGACCATGTCGCCGACCTTCACGTCCGCGCCCGGCGGGATCTGCAGGTACGCGTGCTGGTCCATCATCCCGGTGACGGCCCAGCCTTCGCTCGCGGCGACATCGCGCGGCGCGCTGTCGCGGCCCGGGCGGAAGTGGCGCGCCGGCTCGGGCAGGCCCGCGTCGAACGCCGCGTCGCGCTTGCCGAGCGCGATGATCGCGCGATCCTGCTCGGGCACCGACTGCACGTACGCCCACAGCTGCAGCGCCGGCAGCAGCCCTTCGCCCATCCTGCGGGCGATCGGGTTGCGCGCGAACACGTCGGTCTGCGCCTTCTTGTAGATGCCGACGTCGTGCGTCAGGTAGCAGCCCGGACGCAGCACGACTTCCGCAAAACCGGCGTCGGATGCCTTCGCGAATTCCTCCGCGACCACGTCGTACCACGCAGACCCGGCGCCCGACAGGATCGCCGGCGTGCGCGCGAAACGGCCGGCTTCGGCCAGCTCTCGCGTGAGCGCGACCGCGTCCTGCAGGAACGTGCGGATCTCGCCTTCCTCCTTCAGCACGCCTTCGTAGAGTTCGATGCCGGCCAGCTTCAGCGTGTCCGGATAGCGCGCGATTGCGTCGAGCACGGCCTGGCGTTGCGCGGCGTCGCGCACACCGGCGCGGCCGCCTGGCACGCCGAGCTCGAGCAGGACGTTCAGCGTCTTCTTCGCGTCGCCGAAGAAACGGCCGAGCTGGTCGACGCCGTCGGCCGAATCGACGAGGCAGAAGAATTCGAACTCGGGATCGGACAGCAGCTGAGCGATGATCGTCATGTTCTGGCGGCCGACCAGCTGGTTCGCGAGCAGCACGCGCCGTACGCCGCCGTGATACGCGGCCTGCGTCTGATGCGCGGTCGCGAGCGTGATGCCCCATGCGCCGGCGTCGAGCTGGCGGCGGAACAGTTGCGGCGCCATCGTCGTCTTGCCGTGCGGCGCGAACTTCACGCCGTACTGCTGGACGAACGCCTGCATCCAGTTCAGATTGTGCTCGATGCGATCCGCGTACAGCACGGCGGCCGGCAGGCTGACGTCTTCCGCAAGCAGGTTCCACTCGAGGCGGCCCGCGTCGTCGAGCGGCACGCTCGCGCTCGGCAGGTTGCCGAGGCCCTTGCCCAACGGATTGATTGTCGGTTCCTGATAGTTTGTAACTTTCATGTCATCCCGCTCCATCATCACTATGCATTGCACTGAAGTTGACACGCAGATGGTACAGAAAGTAGCATCGGCGCGGTGATGTTATTTAGTAACATGAGGCGCCACACACTTTTCAGCAGATGAATTCGCACGCTACCCCGTCCGCTCCGTTCGCAACCGAGCAACCGGCTTCGGTCGCCCAGCCGGTCCTCGACATCGTCGCGCGGATTGCCGAATGCGCGCCCGAGTTGCGCGAGGCCGAACGCAAGGTCGCCGCATTCATCCTCGCCGATCTCGCGCGCGCCGCGCATGCGAGCATCGGCGCGCTCGCGCGCGACGCGGAGGTCAGTGTCGCGACGGTCACGCGTTTCGCGAAGGCGGTGGGCTGCCGCGACGTGCGCGAACTGAAGGTGCTCGTCGCGCAGGCGGCGGCCGTCGGCCAGCGCTTTCTCGTGCCGGCCGATGAGCATCCGGAAGAAGACGCGAGCCCCGCATCGGTCGTCTACGACGAAATCCGCGTGGCACTCGCGCACAACCACCAGTTGCTGCGCAACACGTCGTTCGACGCGGCGGCCGACCTGCTCGCCGGCGCGAAGATGATCTACGTGTACGGGCAGGGCGGCGGCTCGACTGCGCTCGCCGACGAGTTGCGCTTCCGGCTCGTGCGCTTCGGCCGGCCGGTCGCGACCTACCAGGACAGCCTGCTGCAGCGGATGGTGTCGGCAACGCTGTCGCGCGACGCCGTGGTCGTCGCGCTGTCGGTGAGCGGGCGCGTGCCCGAGCTGCTCGAGAGCTGCCGTCTCGCGAAGCGCTACGGCGCGAAGCTGATCGCGATCACCGCGCCGGCTTCGCCGCTCGCGAAGCTCGCCGACCACCTGATCCCGGTCGTCGCGTTCGAAACCGATTTCATTTACAAGCCTTCGACATCGCGCTACGCGATGATGATGGCGATCGACGTGCTCGTCACCGGCGTCGCATTGCGGCTCGGCGATGCGGGCCGAGAATCGCTGCGCCGCGTCAAGCATGCGCTCGATGCGCACCGCGGCGGCGGAGACCGTCAACCGGTAGGAGACTGACCATGCATTCGCATCCCGAAGCCGCCGATACGCTGATCGTCGGCGCGCAGCTGTACGACGGCACCGGCGCGCCGCCCGTCACGCGCGACGTCGCGATCCGCAACGGCGTGATCGCTGCGATCGGCAATCTGTCGAACTGGCTTGCCGAGACCGTCGTCGATGCGAACGGCCGCGCGCTCGCGCCGGGCTTCGTCGACGTGCACACGCACGACGACACGCACGTGATCCGCGCGCCGGAGATGCTGCCGAAGATCTCGCAGGGTGTGACGACGGTGATCGTCGGCAACTGCGGGATCAGCGCGTCGCCGGTGACGCTCGTGGGCGATCCGCCCGACCCGATGAACCTGCTCGGCGAGCGTGGCGCGTTCCAGTACCCGACCTTCGCCGCCTATGTCACGGCCGTGAACGACGCGCGTCCGGCCGTGAACGTCGCGGCGCTCGTCGGGCACACCGCGCTGCGCAACAACCAGATGGACCGCCTCGATCGCGCGGCGACCGACGGCGAAATCGCCGGCATGCGCGCGCAGCTTGAGGAGGCGCTCGCGAACGGCGCGCTGGGGTTGTCGTCGGGCCTCGCCTACGGCTCCGCGTTCGCGGCGCCGACCGAAGAGGTGATGGCGCTCGCCGAGCCGCTCGCGAACGCGGGCGCGCTGTACACGACGCACATGCGCACCGAGTTCGACGCGATCCTCGACGCGATGGAAGAGGCGTACCAGGTTGGCCGCCATGCGCGCGTGCCGGTCGTGATCTCGCACCTGAAGTGCGCGGGTCCGTCGAACTGGGGGCGCAGCACGGAAGTGCTCGCATCGCTCGAAGGCGCGCGCCGCTACCAGCCGGTCGGCTGCGACTGCTATCCGTACAGCCGCAGCTCGTCGACGCTCGACCTGAAGCAGGTGACGGGCGACATCGACATCACGATCACGTGGTCGGAGCCGCACCCGGAGGTGGCGGGCAAGCTGCTGAAGGCGATCGCGGCCGACTGGGGCGTGACCGAGCAGGAAGCCGCGCAGCGCATCCGCCCGGCGGGCGCCGTGTACCACAACATGTCCGAGGACGACGTGCGGCGGATCCTGGCGCATCCGGCGACGATGGTCGGCTCCGACGGCCTGCCGAACGATCCGCTGCCGCACCCGCGGCTGTGGGGCGCGTTCCCGCGCGTGCTCGGCCACTACGTGCGCGACACGAACCTGCTGCCGCTCGAGGAGGCGATCCGCAAGATGACGTCGCTGTCCGCGCGCCGCTACGGGATCGCGCGGCGCGGCGAAGTGCATGTCGGCTACCACGCGGATCTCGTGCTGTTCGATCCGGCGCGTGTGATCGATGCCGCGACGTTCGAGAAGCCGCAGCAGCCCGCGCACGGGATCGACGCGGTGTGGGTGAACGGCGTGCTCACGTATGAAAACGGCCAGCCGACCGGCGAGCGCGCCGGCGGCTTCGTCGCGCGCGGCGAGCGCGTGCCGGCGAGTGCCGACGCCGCGTTCTGAGCGCGGTCGTCGTTCCGATCTGCCGCGCGTGCCGTCGTCGGTGCGCGCATCCGCAACCGTGCGTTGCATGGGCCGGAGCCAGCGCTGACGCGCGGGCTGCGGTCGACATACAAGGAGTGAAACGATGAAGCGATATGGCGTGGGCGAAGCGAAGGGCACGGGCGGCCAGGTGATGCCGTTTGCACGTGCGGTCGAGGCCGATGGCTGGCTGTACGTGTCGGGCCAGACGCCGATGGTGAACGGCGAGGTCGTCGAAGGCGGCATCGTCACGCAGTCGAAGCAGACGATCGAGAACGTGATCGCGATCCTGAAGGAAGCCGGCTACGGCCTCGAACACGTCGTGCGCTGCGGCGTGTGGCTCGACGACGCACGCGATTTCGCATCGTTCAACAAGGTGTTCGTGTCGTACTTCGGCGAGCATCCGCCGGCACGCGCATGCGTGCAGTCGAGCATGGTCATCGACTGCAAGGTCGAAGTCGACTGCATCGCTTACAAGGCGCCGGCGAAGTAACGCGCCCGCGCAATCCCCTGCGCACAGTGAAACAGCCCCGTCGACGCGAGCCGGCGGGGCTGTTTCGTTTCCGGCGGGCCGGTGTTACTGCCGCGCGGTCCGCGCGTTGTCCGGCATCGGCTGGTTGTAGTTGGTGCGGAACGGATTGATGTCGAGCCCGCCGCGGCGCGTATAGCGCGCATAGACGGCGAGCTTCACCGGTTTGCACGCATGCAGGATGTCGAGGAAGATCCGCTCGACGCACTGCTCGTGAAAGCCCGTGTGGTTGCGGAACGAGATGATGTAGCGCAGCAGCCCCGCGTGATCGATCTGCGGCCCGACGTAGTGAATTTGCACGCTGCCCCAGTCGGGCTGGCCGGTGACCGGGCAGTTCGAGCGCAGCAGATCGGACACGAGCGTTTCCTCGACCGGCGCTTCGTCCTCGGCCGCCGACAGCAGCGACGGATCGGGTTCGTACACGTCGGTGTCGAGGTCGAGCCGGTCGAGCGACAGCCCGTCGAGCTCTTCCATCTCGAGCTTGCCGAAATCGTGCGCCGACACGAGCTGCACCGAGACGCTCGCGCCGCATGCGGCCGAGACGTCGCGCTTGAGCGTGTCGCGCACCGCGTCGATCGAGTCGAACTTCGACTGCGCGAACGAGCCGAGATACAGCTTGAACGACTTCGATTCGACGATGTTCGGCGATTCGGCCGGCACGTAGAAGGTCGCGACCGCGACTTGCGGCTTGCCGCGCGCATTGAGCCACGACAGCTCGTACGCGTTCCAGATGTCGGTGCCGAAGAACGGCAGCGCGGCCGTGATGCCGAGCTGCTCGCGCGCGCCCGCGCGCGGGATCGGGAACAGCAGCGACGCGTCGTACTGGGCTGCGTAGACGGTGGCCTTGCCGAGCGGGGAGTGTTCGGGATTCATTGCGCGAAGCCTTTACGACAGGAAGAGGCGGTAAGCCGGATTGGCGCTCTCTTCGACATATGGATAGCCGAGCGCCGCGAGGAAGCGTTCGAATTCGGCGCGATCGGCCTGCGGCACCTGCAGCCCGACGAGGATCGAGCTGTAGTCCGCGCCCTGGTTGCGGTAGTGGAACAGGCTGATGTTCCAGTCCGGCGCCATCGACGACAGGAACTTCATCAGCGCGCCCGGCCGCTCCGGGAATTCGAAGCGGAACAGGCGTTCGTCGAGCGCGAGCGGCGAGCGGCCGCCCACCATGTAGCGGATGTGTTCCTTCGACAACTCGTCGTGCGTCAGGTCGACGGTCTTGAAGCCGTGCGACTCGAAGTTCGCGGCGATCTCGGCGGATTCGTCACGCCGCTTGATCTGCACGCCGACGAAGATGTGCGCGGATTGCGCATCGGCGATCCGGTAGTTGAACTCGGTCACGTTGCGGTCGCCCACGAGCGAGCAGAAGCGCTTGAAGCTGCCGCGCTCCTCGGGGATCGTGACCGCGAACACGGCTTCGCGCGCCTCGCCGACTTCCGCGCGTTCGGCAACGAAGCGCATCCGGTCGAAGTTCATGTTCGCGCCGGACGTGACCGCGACGAGCGTCTGGTTCTCGATGCCTTCGCGCTCCGCGTAGCGTTTCGCGCCCGCGACCGCGAGCGCGCCGGACGGTTCGAGCACGCTGCGCGTATCCTGGAACACGTCCTTGATCGCCGCGCACAGCGCGTCGGTGTCGACCGTCAGCACGCCGTCGAGGAATTCGCGGCAGAGCCGGAAGGTTTCCTCGCCGACGAGCTTCACCGCGGTGCCGTCCGCGAACAGGCCGACCTCGCTCAGCTCGACGCGCTCGCCCTTCTGCAGCGACTGCGCCATTGCGCACGAATCCTCGGCCTGCACGCCGAACACCTTGATTTCCGGCCGCACCGCCTTGACGTAGGCCGCCACGCCGGCCGCGAGCCCGCCGCCGCCGATCGGCACGAAGATCGCGTGAATCGGCCCCTGGTGCTGACGCAGGATTTCCATCGCGATCGTGCCCTGGCCTGCGATCACGTACGGATCGTCGAACGGGTGGACGAACGTGAGGTCGCGCTCCGCCTGCACCTTGACCGCGTGCGCGTAAGCATCGCTGTACGACTCGCCCGCCTGGATCACCTCGACGCTCGGGCCGCCGTGCGCGCGCACCGCGTCCACTTTCACCTGCGGTGTCGTGATGGGCACGACGATCACCGCCTTGACGCCCATCCGTGCCGCCGAGAACGCGACGCCCTGTGCATGGTTGCCGGCCGATGCGGTAATCACGCCGCGCGCGAGCGCGTCGGCCGGAATGTGCGCCATCTTGTTGTACGCGCCGCGCAGCTTGAACGAGAACACCGGCTGGTTGTCCTCGCGCTTCAGGTAGACGGGGTTGCGCAGTCGGGCCGACAGGTTGCGGGCGGATTCGAGTTCCGTCTCGAGCGCGACGTCGTAGACGCGCGCGGTAAGGATTTTCTTCAGGTAATCGTGGGATGCCATGGGCGCTCGCGTGCAGTGCGGAAGCAGACGGTAAAAGATCAATGATAGCGCCAAGGGTCCGTCCGCACGCAAGCGGCATGCCGGGCATACGGTCGCGGAACCGCGCCGGCGGGCATGTTTGCCGCTCGGAGTGTTCTTTTTTACCGGTTTAACCGCATGGTTACCGACCGGACGGACGGCGAATACGGGCGCGAAATCGCGCCGAAGCAGGCCCGGCGCGGGTTGCGGCGAAAGCCCCACGCGCTGTCCGGCGTCTCACGGGCGGGCCGATCATGGGTTAGAATTCCGTTTTGAATCAAGGATCGGAAGATGCAGAGGCACCCTCGGATCGCCCCGTTGAAGCCGACGCCGCGCGCAGCCAGCCCCGCGGCGGAGCGGCATGCGCGCCGCGCGCGATCGTGCTGATGGCTCCGAGTGCCGCCAGGCCCCGCCGGCCCGGGACGGTGAGTTCAGACCCGCTCCGGCCCCATGCGAGATAGTCGCGCGCCTGGCACCAGAACAGATTTCCCCAAGATTGCGCCCACGCGCTTGCCGACGCCCGTGCACGGGGTATCGGCCCTCCGAGTCGTCCGAACATGAACGCACCACAAGTTTTCGATCCGAATGGCGCGGCCGCCGCCGTCGCCGCCGACCCCGCGCCCCGTCTGCGCGAGATTCCCTATAACTACACGTCCTTCTCCGACCGCGAGATCGTGATCCGTCTGCTCGGCGAGGAGGCGTGGTCGGTGCTCGACGAGCTGCGTGCCGAACGCCGCACGGGCCGCTCGGCACGGATGCTGTACGAAGTGCTCGGCGATATCTGGGTCGTGCGCCGCAACCCGTACCTGCAGGATGACCTGCTCGACAACCCGAAGCGCCGCGCGCTGCTGATCGAGGCGCTGAATCACCGCCTGACCGAGATCGGCAAGCGCCGTCGCGCCGACCTGACCGAGCACCGCGACGACGCGGGCCGCGAACGTGCGGGACGCGTCGAGATGCTCGAAGCCGCCGCGCAGCGCGCGGTCAACGAGTTCGCCGACGAATTCGAGAAAATGGCCGACCTGCGCCGCCGCGCGACCAAGGCGCTCGGCCGCTGCACGCAGAAGGACAACATCCGCTTCGACGGGCTGTCGCGCGTGTCGCACGTCACCGACGCGACCGACTGGCGCGTCGAATACCCGTTCGTCGTGCTGACCCCCGATACCGAAGCCGAGATCGCCGGCCTCATCAAGGCCTGCTTCGAGCTCGGCCTCACCGTGATCCCGCGCGGCGGCGGCACCGGCTACACGGGCGGCGCGGTGCCGCTCACACCGTTCTCCGCGGTGATCAATACCGAGAAGCTCGAACAGCTCGGCGCGGTCGAGCTGACCGAGCTGCCGGGCGTCGCGCACAAGGTGCCGACGATCTTCTCCGGCGCGGGCGTCGTCACGCGCCGCGTGACCGAGGCGGCCGAGGCGGCCGGCTACGTGTTCGCGGTCGATCCGACCTCGCTGGACGCATCGTGCATCGGCGGCAACGTCGCGATGAACGCCGGCGGCAAGAAGGCCGTGCTGTGGGGCACCGCGCTCGACAACCTGGCCTGGTGGCGGATGGTCGACCCGGACGGCAACTGGCTCGAAGTCACGCGCCACGAGCACAACCAGGGCAAGATCCACGACATCGCGGTCGCGCGTTTCGAGCTGAAGTGGTTCGACGGCGCGTACGCGCCGGGCGAGAAGCTGCTGAAGAGCGAGATGCTCGAGATCGAAGGCCGCCGGTTCCGCAAGGAAGGCCTCGGCAAGGACGTCACCGACAAGTTCCTGGCCGGCCTGCCGGGCGTGCAGAAGGAAGGCTGCGACGGGCTGATCACGTCCGCGCGCTGGGTGCTGCACAAGATGCCCGCGCACACGCGCACCGTCTGTCTCGAATTCTTCGGCCAGGCGCGCGAGGCGATCCCGAGCATCGTCGAGATCAAGGATTACCTGTTCGAGACGTCGAAGCAGGGCGGCGCGATTCTCGCGGGCCTCGAGCACCTCGACGAGCGCTATCTGCGCGCGGTCGGCTACGCGACCAAGAGCAAGCGCAACGCATTCCCCAAGATGGTGCTGATCGGCGACATCGTCGGCGATGACGCCGATGCGGTCGCGCACGCGACGTCCGAAGTGATCCGGATGGCGAACGGCAAGAGCGGCGAAGGCTTCGTCGCGATCAGCGCGGAGGCGCGCAAGCGCTTCTGGCTCGACCGCAGCCGCACGGCCGCGATCGCGAAGCACACGAACGCGTTCAAGATCAACGAGGACGTCGTCATCCCGCTGAACCGGATGGGCGAGTACACCGACGGCATCGAGCGGATCAACATCGAGCTGTCGCTGAAGAACAAGCTGCAGCTGGTCGACGCGCTCGAAGCGTTCTTCCGCGCCGGCAACCTGCCGCTCGGCAAGACCGACGACGCGAATGAAATCCCGAGCGCCGAACTGCTCGAGGATCGCGTGCAACAGGCGCTGGAGCTGCTCAAGCGCGTGCGTGCGCGCTGGGAATTCGTGCGCGACCGGCTCGACCAGCCGCTGCGCGAGGCGCAGCACTATCTCGTGCAGCTCGGCTACGAGGCGCTCGCCGAGAAGTTCGCCGATCGGGCGGACGATCAGCCGGGCGCGACCGTGTTCCACGTCACGCAGGACCGCACGGTGCGCATCTCGTGGAAGCAGGAGATCCGCGCGGAGCTGCGCGCGATCTTCAACGGCGGCGCGTTCAAGCAAATCCTCGACGAGGCGCAGGCGATCCACAAGCAGGTGCTGCGCGGGCGCGTGTTCGTCGCGCTGCACATGCACGCGGGCGACGGCAACGTTCACACGAACCTGCCGGTCAACTCCGACAACTACGAGATGCTGCAGGACGCGCACGCGGCGGTCGCGCGCATCATGACGCTCGCGCGTTCGCTCGACGGCGTGATCTCCGGCGAACACGGCATCGGCATCACGAAGCTCGAGTTCCTGACCGACGACGAGATCGCCGAGTTCCGCGCGTACAAGCAGCGCGTCGACCCGAACGGCCGCTTCAACAAGGGCAAGCTGCTCGAAGGCGCCGACCTGCGCAACGCTTATACGCCGAGCTTCGGGCTGATGGGCTACGAGTCGCTGATCATGCAGCAGTCCGACATCGGCGCGATCGCCGATTCGGTGAAGGACTGCCTGCGCTGCGGCAAGTGCAAGCCGGTGTGCGCGACGCACGTGCCGCGCGCGAACCTGCTGTACAGCCCGCGCAACAAGATTCTCGCGACCTCGCTGCTGGTCGAGGCGTTCCTGTATGAAGAACAGACGCGCCGCGGCGTGTCGATCAAGCACTGGGACGAGTTCAACGACGTGGCCGACCACTGCACGGTGTGCCACAAGTGCGCAACGCCGTGCCCGGTGAAGATCGACTTCGGCGACGTCACGATGAACATGCGCAACCTGTTGCGCAAGATGGGCAAGAAGAAATTCAACGCCGGCAATGCGGCGGGCATGTTCTTCCTGAACGCGACCAATCCGCAGACGATCAACGCCGCGCGCAGCGTGATGATGGGCGTCGGCTACAAGGTGCAGCGCTTCGCGAACGACATGCTGAAGAAGGTCGTGACGAAGCAGACGCAGCACCCGCCGGCGACGGTCGGCAAGCCGCCCGTGGTCGAGCAGGTGATTCACTTCGTCAACAAGAAGATGCCGGGCAACCTGCCGAAGAAGACGGCGCGCGCGCTGCTCGACATCGAGGACAACAAGATCGTGCCGATCATCCGCAACCCGAAGTCGACGACCGTCGATTCGGAAGCGGTGTTCTACTTCCCGGGCTGCGGCTCCGAGCGCCTGTTCTCGCAGGTCGGGCTGGCTACGCAGGCGATGCTGTGGGAGGCGGGCGTGCAGACCGTGCTGCCGCCGGGCTACCTGTGCTGCGGCTATCCGCAGCGCGGCTCGGGCCAGTACGACAAGGCCGAGAAGATCGTCACCGACAACCGCGTGCTGTTCCACCGGGTCGCGAACACGCTGAACTACCTCGACATCAAGACGGTGGTCGTGTCGTGCGGCACCTGCTACGACCAGCTCGCCGGCTACGAATTCGACAAGATCTTCCCGGGCTGCCGGATCATCGACATCCACGAGTTCCTGCTCGAGAAGGGGATGAAGCTCGACGGCGTGACGGGCACGCGCTACATGTATCACGACCCGTGCCACACGCCGATCAAGACGATGGACCCGGTCAAGCTCGTCAACGAGCTGATGGGCACGGAGAAGGACGGCTACAAGATCGAGAAGAACGACCGTTGCTGCGGCGAATCGGGCACGCTCGCGGTCACGCGCCCGGACGTGTCGACGCAGGTCCGCTTCCGCAAGGAAGAAGAGATCCGCAAGGGTGCCGCGAAGCTGCGCAGCATCCCGGTCGTCGCCGACGGCGCGAGCGCACCGGCGCCGGCCGCGAACGGCGGCCCGGACGTGAAGATCCTGACGAGCTGCCCGTCGTGCCTGCAGGGGCTGTCGCGCTACAACGAGGATGCGAACATCGAGGCCGACTACATCGTGGTCGAGATCGCGCGCCAAGTGCTCGGCGAGAACTGGATGGCCGACTATGTCGCACACGCGAACAATGGCGGGATCGAGCGCGTGCTGGTCTAATGCGGGCATGACGACCGCCCGGCCGGGCCAAGGATGAGAGCGGGCGCCTGCGCTGAAGCGCCGGCGCCCGTCCACATGGGAGCGACGATGGAATGCGTGTTTTGCCGTGAAGACGGCGGCGAGGTGCTCTGGCAGGACGATGCGCTGCGCGTCGTGCTGGCGACGGCCGAGCACGACTACCCGGGTTTCTGCCGGGTGATCTGGGGCGCGCACGTGGCCGAGTTCTCCGATCTCGGCGAGCCCGAGCGGGCACACCTGATGCGCGTGGTCTACGCGGTCGAACGGGCGGTGCGCCGCGTGATGCAGCCGAACAAGGTGAATCTCGCGAGCCTCGGCAACATGGTGCCGCACGTGCACTGGCACGTGATCCCGCGCTTCTCCAACGACGCCCATTTCCCGCAGCCCGTCTGGGCGCCGCGCCAGCGCAGCGTGTCGGAGGCGCTGCTGCGCGCGCGCGCGGCGCAGGCCTCGCTGCTGCACAATGCGGTGCGCGAGGAAATTCAACGCATGACAGATTCGAGGCAGCCATGAGCGGTTTGACTTCCACGACGCCGATTCCGTCCGGCGTCGTCGTGCACGCGGTGTCGCGCGTGCTTGAATTGCAGTACCCGAACGGCGAGAGCTACCGGATTCCGTTCGAGCTGATGCGCGTTTATTCGCCGTCGGCCGAGGTGCGCGGCCACGGGCCAGGCCAGGAGACGCTGCAGACGGGCAAGCGCGAAGTCACGATCACCGCGCTCGAGGGCGTGGGCAACTACGCGCTGCAGCCGACGTTCTCGGACGGCCATTCGACCGGCATCTACTCGTGGGATCTGCTGTACGAACTGGCGACGCAGCAGGACGCGCTGTGGCGCGACTATTTCGACAAACTGAAGGCGGCGGGCGTCGAGCGCGACGCGCCGATGCAGGCGGCCCCCGCGCCGCACGGCCACTGCCACTGAAATCGACGGCGCCCGATCGGCGCCGTCTTGCCATTAACTGAGGATCAACGCGATGAGCAAAACCCACTTCGGCTTCGAAAGCGTCGAGGAAACCGAAAAAGCGAAGAAAGTGGCGGGTGTGTTCCATTCGGTCGCGAGCAACTACGATCTGATGAACGACCTGATGTCGGCGGGCATGCACCGCGCGTGGAAGGCGTTCACGATCGCGCAGGCGAACGTGCGCCCCGGCTTCAAGGTGCTCGACATCGCGGCTGGCACGGGCGACCTGACCAAGGCGTTCGCGAAGGCGGCGGGCCCGACGGGCGAGGTCTGGCACACCGACATCAACGAATCGATGCTGCGCGTCGGCCGCGACCGGCTGCTCGACAAGGGCATCGTGACGCCGTCGCTGCTGTGCGACGCCGAGAAAACCCCCTTTCCGGACAACTACTTCGATGTGGTCACGGTCGCGTTCGGGCTGCGCAACATGACGCACAAGGACGCCGCGCTGGCCGAGATGCGCCGCGTGACGAAGCCCGGCGGCCGCGTGATGGTGCTGGAATTCTCGAAAGTCTGGGATCCGCTGAAAAAAGCGTACGATTTGTATTCTTTCAAAGTATTACCGTGGCTTGGCGACAAGTTCGCGAAAGATGCTGAAAGTTACAGGTATCTTGCTGAATCTATCCGGATGCACCCCGATCAGGACACGCTGAAGACGATGATGGAACAAGCGGGCCTCGACGCCGTCAAATATTACAATTTGTCAGGTGGCGTGGTAGCTTTACACATGGGAACCAAGTACTAAGGGGTTCTTTCCATACATTCGCCTTACATCTGGAGAAAGTGATGTCCGAATCGCGTTCGTTGTTCAACCGTAGCAAGCCGTCGAAGCCGTGGGCTCGACGGGTCGGCACGCTGCTGATGGTCGGCCTGCTCACGGCCGGCACGTTCGCATCGCTCGATGCCGAAGCCAAGCGCATGGGCGGCGGGCGCAGCATCGGCCGTCAAAACTCCACCGTCACGCAGCGCCAGGCCACGCCGCCTGCGCAGCAGCCGATGCAGCAGGCCGCGCCGGCGCAGGCGCAGCGCGCGAACCCGGCCGCACCGGCTCCGGCCGCGCAGCCGAACCGCTCGCGCTGGCTCGGGCCGATCGCCGGTCTCGCGGCCGGCCTCGGCATCGCGGCGCTGCTGTCGCACTTCGGCCTGGGCGGCGCGTTCGCGAGCATGATGGCGAACGTCATCGTGATCGCATTGCTCGCGATGGTCGGCATCTGGCTGATCCGCAAGTTCATGAACCGTCGCCGCCCGCACGAACCGGCGTACTCGGTGGGCGGTTCGGCATCGTCGTCGGGCGGCTACTCGCAGAGCCCGTCGTTCCAGCAGGGCAGCACCGGTAACAACTATGCCGGCAGCGGCAGCAGCTATGCGAACGAAGCGCAAGGCGTGTTCGGCGGCGGCGCAGCCGCCGCCGGCGCGGCGGGCGCGATGGCGGCCGCGCCGCTGCAGGTGCCGGCGGGCTTCGACACCGAAGCGTTCCTGCGCAGCGCGAAGGTCTATTTCGTGCGCCTGCAGGCCGCGTGGGACCAGGGCAACCTGGCCGACATCCGCGAGTTCACGACGCCCGAAATGTTCGCCGAGATCAAGATCGACCTCGATTCGCGCGGCAACGAGTCGAACCAGACCGACGTCGTGCAGCTCGACGCGGAGCTGGTCGCGATCGAGGATCGCGGCATCGAGCAGTCGGCGAGCGTGCGCTTCCACGGGCTGATCCGCGAATCGGCGAATGCGTCGGCCGCACCGTTCGACGAGGTGTGGAACCTGTCGAAGTCGGGCAGTCAGGGCTGGCTGCTCGCGGGCATCCAGCAACTCAACACGCATTGAGCGTGACCGGCGGCCCGCGCCGCCGGATGCCTGGTCGACGGCTGCCGCACTGCGACCGCTTGCCGCCCGGGTGTGCGGTTGGCCGCGGTCTACCGACGATCCGACGTTACAATAGAAACCCGCGTGGGCGCCCGGCCCGCGCGGGTTTTTTCTTTCCCAGCCCGATGACCTTTGCCGCCAAGCCTTTTGCTGCTGCTGTCAATCACCTGCTCGCGCGCGAATCGTGGGCGCGCGACCGCCTGATCCCCTACGCGGGCAAGACCGCCCGGCTCGACGTGCCGCCCGTCACGCTGACGCTGCTCGTGCAGCCCGACGGCTATCTGTCCGCTGTGGAAGCGCACGATGCGAAACACGTCGACGTGTCGATCGCACTCGCGGGCGACACCGTCGCCGCATTCCTGCAGGGCGGCCAGGCGGCCGTGATGAAGCACGTGAAGATCGAGGGGGACGCGGAGTTCGCGACGCAGATCGCGAAGCTGGCCGAGCACCTGCGCTGGGAACCTGAGGAAGATCTCGCGAAGCTGGTTGGCGACGCGGCGGCGCACCGGATCGCGACGGTCGTGCGCGACGCCGGCGCGCGCGCGCGCCGCACCGGCCGCAACGTGCTCGATTCCGTCGCCGAATACTGGCTCGACGAAAACCCCCAAGTCGTCCGGCGCACGGTGCTCGGCGGTTTCGACGCCGAACTGGCGCGTGCGCGCGATGCGCTCGCGCGGATCGAGAAACGGGTCGAGCGACTCGAACAAAAAATCGGCGCGCGCACGGGCTCCGGCCCGCGCGGCGCGCACTGAGGGCCGCAGGGCATGCGCATTTTCCGTTTCATCAAGATTGTCTATACCGTCATCCGCTTTGGCCTCGACGAAGTGATGCTGTCCCGGATCGACGACCGGCGCGTGAAGCTGCTGTTGCGGATCACGACGATCGGCCGCCGCTATTCCGATCCGCCCGCCGTGCGGCTGCGTCACGCGCTCGAAAGCCTCGGCCCGATCTTCGTGAAGTTCGGCCAGGTGCTGTCGACACGCCGCGACCTGCTGTCGGTCGATTTCGCGAACGAACTCGCGAAGCTGCAGGACCAGGTGCCGCCGTTCGATTCGGCGGTTGCGATCGCGATCATCGAGAAGTCACTCGGCGCGCCGGTCGACGAGCTGTTCGACGAATTCGAGCGCGAGCCGGTCGCGAGCGCGTCGATCGCGCAGGTGCACTTCGCGAAGCTCAAGCAGGGCGTGCACGCGGGCAAGGCCGTCGCGGTCAAGGTGCTGCGCCCGAACATGCTGCCGGTGATCGATTCGGACCTCGCGCTGATGCGCGATATCGCGACGTGGACGGAGCGCATGTGGGCAGACGGCCGGCGCCTGAAGCCGCGCGAAGTCGTCGCCGAATTCGACAAGTATCTGCACGACGAGCTGGACCTGATGCGCGAGGCCGCGAACGGCAGCCAACTGCGCCGCAACTTCGCGGGCCTCGACCTGCTGCTCGTGCCCGAGATGTTCTGGGATTTCTCGACGTCGCAGGTGCTCGTGATGGAGCGCATGACCGGCGTGCCGATCAGCCAGGTCGAGACGCTGCGCTCGGCCGGCGTCGATATCAAGAAGCTCGCGCGCGAAGGTGTCGAGATCTTCTTCACGCAGGTGTTCCGCGACGGTTTCTTTCATGCGGACATGCACCCGGGCAACATCCAGGTGAGCCTCGATCCGAACACGTTCGGCCGCTATATCGCGCTCGATTTCGGGATCGTCGGCGCGTTGTCGGATTTCGACAAGAACTACCTCGCGCAGAACTTCCTCGCCTTCTTCAAGCGCGACTACCACCGCGTCGCGACGCTGCACCTCGAATCGGGCTGGGTGCCGCCCGAGACACGCGTCGAGGAGCTCGAAAGCGCGATCCGCGCGGTGTGCGAGCCATATTTCGACCGCGCACTGAAGGACATCTCGCTCGGTCAGGTGCTGATGCGTCTGTTCTCGACGTCGCGCCGCTTCAACGTCGAGATCCAGCCGCAGCTCGTGCTGCTGCAGAAGACGATGCTGAACGTCGAGGGGCTCGGCCGTTCGCTCGATCCTGAACTCGACCTGTGGAAGACGGCGAAGCCGTATCTCGAGCGCTGGATGACCGAGCAGATCGGCCTGCGCGGCTGGTACGAGCGCTTCAAGGTCGAAGCGCCGCAGTGGAGCAAGACGCTGCCGCAACTGCCGCGCCTGATCCACCACGCGATGGCGGCGCACCACGACGCACCGCGCGCGGCGAGCGAGGACCTGATGCGTCAGATCCTCGTCGAGCAGAAACGTACCAACCGGCTGCTGCAGGCATTGCTGATCTTCGGCCTTGCCGTCGGCGTCGGGGCGCTCGTCGCGCGCGTGCTGCTCGCGCTCGCATACGGCGCATGACCGAAGGGAGCCGCGCGATGTCCGAACCGAAACGACCGCCCGCATCGAGCACCGCCGATTTCGAGACGCGCGACCCCGGCAACGCTGCGTTCTGGGACGAGCGTTTCGCGCGCGGCGTGACGCCGTGGGAGTTCGGCGGCGTGCCGAACGGGTTTCGCGCGTTTGCCCAGCGCCTCGAGCCTTGTGCGGTGCTGATTCCGGGCTGCGGCAGTGCGCAGGAGGCCGGCTGGCTCGCGCAGGCCGGCTGGCCCGTGCGCGCGATCGATTTCTCGGCGCAGGCGGTGGCGGCGGCGAAGGCGCAGCTCGGCGCGCATGCGGACGTCGTGGAGCAGGCCGATTTCTTCGCGTACCGACCGCCGTTCGATGTGCAGTGGGTGTACGAGCGCGCGTTCCTGTGCGCGTTGCCGCCGAGCCTGCGCGCCGGCTATGCGGCGCAGATGGCCGAACTGCTGCCCGCCGGTGCGCTGCTGGCCGGTTATTTCTTCGTGACGGCGAAACCAAAGGGGCCGCCGTTCGGCATCGAGCGCGCGGAACTCGATGCGCTGCTCGCGCCGCACTTCGAACTGATCGAGGATCTGCCGGTGACCGATTCGCTGGCCGTGTTCGAAGGGCACGAGCGCTGGCTCACGTGGCGCCGTCGCTGAAGCTCGGGCGTCGCGGCCGTTGCCGGAGCGCGCCGGGGTTTCAGCTATAATTCAAGGTTTTGCAAGCCGTTTCCAGTTTCTGCGGGAAAAATATCATGCCGATCTACGCCTATCGATGCGAAGCGTGCGGTTTCGCGAAGGACGTGCTCCAGAAGATGAGCGACGCGCCGCTGTCGCAATGCCCCGAATGCGGGAAGGATGCTTTTCGCAAGCAGGTCACCGCCGCCGGCTTCCAGCTGAAGGGCTCCGGCTGGTATGTCACCGATTTCCGCGGTGGCTCGAGCGGCACCAGCGCGCCGGCGACGGCGTCCGGCGACACGGCGGCAACACCGGCCGCCGCGGCGCCTGCGGCAGCCGCGCCCGCTGCCGCGAGCTCCGAAAGTACGACGACGAGCGCCGCGCCCGCCCCGGCTGCAGCGCCCGCCGCCAGCAGTTGACTGTCGCGGCCCGGCCGGGCCGCGACCAACCCGCGCTTCCGGCGCGGTTCATTGACGGCAGATGATGAAAAAGACGACCCTGAAAACGGTGTTCCTGACCGGCCTGCTGGTTCTCGTCCCGCTCGCGATCACGCTGTGGGTGCTCGGCCTCATCATCGGCACGATGGACCAGACGCTGCTGCTGTTGCCCGAATCGTGGCAGCCGGAGCGGATGCTCGGCTTCCACCTGCCGGGGATCGGCGCGGTGCTGACGCTCGCGTTCATCTTCGTCGTCGGGCTGGCCACGCAGAACTTCATCGGCCAGAAGCTCGTCACGTGGTGGAACGCGGTCGTGCGTCACATCCCGGTCGTCGGGCCGATCTACACGAGCGTCAAGCAGGTGTCGGACACGCTGCTGTCGAGCAGCGGCAACGCGTTCCGCAAGGCGCTGCTGATCGAATACCCGCGTCGCGGCTCGTATACGATTGCGTTTCTGACCGGCACGCCCGGCGGCGACGTGGTCAACCATCTGACGGAAGAGTACGTGAGCGTGTACGTGCCCACGACGCCGAACCCGACGTCGGGCTTCTTCCTGATGCTGCCGAAGAGCGAAGTCATCGAACTCGACATGTCGGTCGATGCCGCGCTCAAGTACATCGTCTCGATGGGCGTCGTGGCGCCTTCGGCGCCGGCTCCGGCGCCCGCCCGTCGTCCCGTCGAGCCGCCGCTGTAAGTAAAGAATCATCGCCCGGGCCGCGCGTTGCGGCACCCGTTGATCAAACCGAACGAAAGCAAACATCATGTCGATGCGTACTGAATACTGCGGTCTCGTGACCGAACACCTGCTGGGCCAAACCGTGTCGCTGTGCGGCTGGGTGCAGCGCCGCCGCGATCACGGCGGTGTGATCTTCATCGACCTGCGCGATCGTGAAGGCCTCGTGCAGGTGGTGTGCGATCCGGATCGCGCGGAGATGTTCGCGACCGCCGAAGGCGTGCGCAACGAGTTCTGCGTGCAGATCAAGGGTCTCGTGCGCAACCGTCCGGAAGGCACGGTCAACGCCGGCCTGAAGAGCGGCAAGATCGAAGTGCTGTGCCACGAGCTGATCGTGCTGAACGCGTCGGTCACGCCGCCGTTCCAGCTCGACGACGACAACCTGTCGGAAACGACGCGTCTCACGCACCGCGTGCTCGACCTGCGCCGTCCGCAGATGCAGCACAACCTGCGCCTGCGCTACCGCGTCGCGATCGAAGCGCGCAAGTACCTCGACGAGCAGGGCTTCATCGACATCGAAACGCCGATGCTGACGAAGAGCACGCCGGAAGGCGCGCGCGACTACCTCGTGCCGTCGCGCGTGAACGCGGGCCAGTTCTTCGCGCTGCCGCAGTCGCCGCAGCTGTTCAAGCAGCTGCTGATGGTCGCGAACTTCGACCGTTACTACCAGATCACCAAGTGCTTCCGCGACGAGGACCTCCGTGCCGACCGTCAGCCGGAATTCACGCAGATCGACTGCGAGACGTCGTTCCTCGGCGAGCAGGAAATCCGCGACCTGTTCGAAGACATGATCCGTCACATCTTCAAGACGACGATCGACGTCGAACTCGACGCGAAATTCCCGGTGATGCCGTACTCGGAAGCGATGGCGCGTTTCGGTTCGGACAAGCCGGACCTGCGTGTGCAGCTCGAATTCACCGAGCTGACCGACGCGATGAAGGACGTCGACTTCAAGGTGTTCAGCACGCCGGCCAACGCGAAGGACGGCCGTGTCGCGGCGCTGCGCGTGCCGAAGGGCGGCGAGCTGTCGCGCGGCGACATCGACGGTTACACGGAATTCGTGCGCATCTACGGCGCGAAGGGCCTCGCCTGGATCAAGGTCAACGAGAAGGCGAAGGGCCGCGACGGCCTGCAAAGCCCGATCGTCAAGAACCTGCACGACGCATCGATCGCGGCGATCCTCGAGCGCACCGGCGCTGAAGACGGCGACATCATCTTCTTCGCGGCCGACCGTGCGAAGGTCGTCAACGACAGCCTCGGCGCACTGCGCCTGAAGATCGGCCATTCGGAATTCGGCAAGGCGAACGGCCTCGTCCAGGCCGGCTGGAAGCCGCTGTGGGTCGTCGACTTCCCGATGTTCGAATACGACGACGAAGACGCGCGCTACGTCGCCGCGCACCACCCGTTCACGAGCCCGAAGGACGAGCACCTCGAGTACCTCGAGACGGATCCCGGCCGTTGCCTCGCGAAGGCGTACGACATGGTGCTGAACGGCTGGGAAATCGGCGGCGGCTCGGTGCGTATCCACCGCGAGGAAGTGCAGAGCAAGGTGTTCCGCGCGCTGAAGATCGGTGCGGAAGAAGCGCAGGCGAAGTTCGGCTTCCTGCTGGACGCGCTGCAGTACGGCGCGCCGCCGCACGGCGGTATCGCGTTCGGTCTCGACCGCATCGTCACGATGATGGCCGGCGCCGACTCGATCCGCGACGTGATCGCGTTCCCGAAGACGCAGCGTGCGCAGGATCTGCTCACGCAGGCGCCGAGCCCGGTCGACGAGCGTCAGCTGCGCGAGCTGCACATCCGTCTGCGTCAGCCGGAACAGCCGAAGGCGTAACGCTTGTCACAGGTCGTGTGCGCGGTGACGCGCGCACGACGCCCAACGAAAAAGGCGCCGTTGTGCGCCTTTTTCGCTTTTTGCGGTACAGTCGCAGCACTTGCCGCACGTTCGGGCCCAGGCCCGGCGCACGGCCCTGTGCCGCATGAAACAAAGATGACGAAGCCGCCGAAAATCCCCGAATCCGTTCTCGTCGTGATCTACACGCCCGAACTCGACGTACTGGTGATCAAGCGTGCCGACCAGCCCGATTTCTGGCAATCGGTGACCGGATCGAAGGACGCGCTCGACGAGCCGCTCGCGCTCACGGCCGCGCGCGAAGTCGCCGAGGAAACCGGCATCGCGGTCGGGTCGCCCGACGTGCCGGCCACCGCGCTGATCGACTGGCACCACCGGATCGAATACAGCATCTATCCGCAATACCTGCATCGCTATGCGCCGGGTGTCACGCGCAATATCGAGCACTGGTTCGGCCTGTGCGTGCCGCGCCGCGTCGACGTGACGCTGTCGCCGCGCGAGCATGTCGACTACGCATGGCTGCCGTTCCGCGAAGCGGCCGCGCGCTGCTTTTCGCCATCGAATGCCGAAGCGATCCTGCAACTGCCCGTGCGCGTGTCGCTCGCGCAATCGCCGCACGGCTCTTCCGCATGAATGCGGAAACCCGCAAGCGCTTCGCGCAATTGCGGCAGATGTTCCTGCAGGAGCGCGGCTCCGCGTCGCGGCTCGCGTTCACGGCCGGCAACACGGTGCGCCTTTGCGAGACCGGCAACGAATTCTTCCACGCGCTGATCGAACGGATCGATGCGGCGCGCGAGCAGGTGATGCTCGAAACCTACATCTTCTGCGACGACGCGGCCGGCCGCCCGGTGTCGGATGCGCTGATTCGCGCGGCGCAGCGCGGCGTGCGCGTGCGCGTGATCACCGACGGCGTCGGCACCGCGCGCCTGCCGCTGTTCGATACGTGGGCCGAGGCCGGTGTCGAGCACTGCATCTACAACCGATTCCTGTTCGGCCGCTTCGGCTTCTCGCGCACGCACCGCAAGCTCGCGGTGATCGATCATGCGGTCGCGTTCTGCGGCGGCATCAACATCGTCGACGACTACACGCAGGGCAGCGCGACGCTGCCGTTCCCGCGCTGGGATTTCGCGGTCGAGATGGCCGGGCCGGCGGTGTCGGACGTGCGCGCCGCGTTCGAGCTGCAGTGGCACCGCATCCAGTTCGGCCACAAGCCTTATGCGCAGTACGCGGCCGGGCTGCACGGCGGCGAGGCGTTCCCGGACATGTTCCGGCGCTGGATGCGCAGCCACCGGTGGATCAAGGCCGGTGCGCTGCGGGTCGTGACGGAGCCGAGCGTCGCGTTCGTCGCGCGCGACAATGTCGTGAACCGCCGCGCGATCGAGAAGGCGTATCTCGCCGCAATCGGCCAGGCGCGCCAGCGGATCCTGCTCGCGAATCCGTATTTCATGCCGGGCCGCAAGCTGCGCCGCGCGCTGACGGGCGCCGCACGCCGCGGCGTCGACGTGCGGATCCTGATTGGCCGTAACGAGTTCACGGCGCTCGATACGGCCGTGCCGTTCCTGTATCACGCGCTGCTGCGCGCGGGCGTGCGCGTGGCGGAATACGACAAGACGATCCTGCACGGCAAAGTGGCGGTGATCGACGACAACTGGGCGACCGTCGGCTCGTCGAACCTCGACGCGCTGAGCCTGATGCTGAACAATGAGGCGAACGTCGTGCTGGTGCGCTACGATGAGATCACCAACGAACTGCGCGACGCGATCGCGGCCGCCTTCACCGAAGGCCGTGAAATCGATGCGGCCCGGTATGCCGCACGGCCGCGCATCGAGCGTATGCTGAACTGGCTCGCGTACAACACGTACCGCATCGTGATGAAGGCGCTGACGGTCGGTGGTTACGACTGACGAAGACTAAGCGTTCGCTTCAAAAATCTGTCCGCACGTTCGTGCGGAAAAGCCGCTCCGGTCCCGCCGGAATCGCGCAAAATAGCGGCTCGGTTAGACACCGGTTTCTAATAATTTCCTTGTTTCGCGAGCGGCCGCACTCAATAATAGTACGGCCGTTCGATTTTATTCGAACCCCCGAACGGTTACAGAAATAGCTATGCGAAAAGGCGAACAGACGCGTGCCGCGATACTCGAAGCTGCTTTGGACCTCGCCAGCCGTGACGGGCTGGAGGGGCTGACGATCGGCCTGCTGGCCGAGCGCATGCAGATGAGCAAGAGTGGTGTGTTCGCGCACTTCGGATCGCGCGAGGACCTGCAGGTCGAGGTCGTCCGCGAGTATCACCATCGTTTCGAAAACGAGGTGTTCTTTCCGAGCCTGCGTGAGCCGCGAGGGTTGCCGCGCCTCCGGGCGATGCTGGCCCGCTGGACGGAGAAGCGCATCCAGGAAGTGACGACCGGATGCATCTACATCAGCGGCGCCGTCGAGTACGACGACCGGCCCGACAGCCCCGTGCGCGAGCAGTTGATCGCGAGCGTGACGGCCTGGCGTGCCGCGATGCTGCGTGCCATTTCGCAGGCGAAGGAAGAAGGCCATCTGCGTGCGGATACGGATCCGGACCTGATGCTCTTCGAGTTGTACAGCTTCACGCTCGGCCTGCATCACGACGCACGATTCCTGCATTCGCCGGATGCCGTGCGCCTCACGTGGGCCGCGCTGGAAAAGACGATCGTTTCGTATCAGAGCGAGAGCCGTTAGCGGCGCGTGATCCGCCCGCCAGGAGCTCGAGCCGTTTTGCCCACCTTTGGAGAGAGTCATGGGACAGTACGCCGCGCCGCTGCGCGACATGCAATTCGTGTTGCACGAGCTTCTGAACGTCGAAGCCGAGGTCAAGCAAATGCCGCGGCATGCGGACCTCGACGCCGACACGATCAACCAGGTCCTCGAGGAGGCGGGCAAGTTCTGCTCCGAGGTACTGTTCCCGCTGAACCAGGTCGGCGACCGTGAAGGCTGCACGTATGAAGGCGACGGCGTCGTGAAGACCCCGACCGGCTTCAAGGAAGCGTACCAGCAGTACGTCGAGGCCGGCTGGCCGGCGCTCGGCTGCGATCCGGACTACGGCGGCCAGGGCCTGCCCGCGTTCGTGAACAACGCGCTCTACGAAATGCTGAACTCGGCGAACCAGGCATGGACGATGTATCCGGGCCTGTCGCACGGCGCCTACGAATGCCTGCATGCGCACGGCGCGCCGGAACTCCAGAAGCAGTATCTGCCGAAGCTCGTGTCGGGCGAATGGACGGGCACGATGTGCCTGACCGAGCCGCACTGCGGCACCGACCTCGGCATCCTGCGCACCAAGGCCGAACCGAACGGCGACGGCTCGTACTCGATCAGCGGCACGAAGATCTTCATCTCGAGCGGCGAGCACGACATGTCGAAGAACATCGTCCACCTCGTGCTCGCACGCCTGCCGGATGCGCCGCAGGGCACCAAGGGGATCTCGCTGTTCATCGTGCCGAAGTTCATTCCGGACGCCGCGGGCGAGCCGGGCGAGCGCAACGGCATCAAATGCGGCTCGATCGAACACAAGATGGGCATCCACGGCAACTCGACGTGCGTGATGAACCTCGACAACGCGAAGGGCTGGATGGTCGGCGAGCCGAACAAGGGCCTCAACGCGATGTTCGTGATGATGAACGCCGCGCGTCTGGGCGTCGGCATGCAGGGTCTGGGTCTCACGGAAGTCGCGTACCAGAACTCGCTGACGTACGCGAAGGAGCGCCTGCAGATGCGCTCGCTGACGGGCCCGAAGGCACCGGACAAGCCGGCCGACCCGATCATCGTGCACCCGGACGTGCGCCGCATGCTGCTCACGCAGAAGGCCTACGCCGAAGGCGCGCGCGCGTTCACGTACTGGTCCGCGCTGCAGATCGACAAGGAACTGTCGCACGCTGACGAAGCGGTGCGCAAGGAAGCGGCCGATCTCGTCGCGCTGCTCACGCCGATCATCAAGGCGTTCCTGACCGACAACGCATTCGAGTCGACCAACCACGCGATGCAGATCTACGGCGGCCACGGCTTCATCTCCGAGTGGGGCATGGAGCAGTACGTGCGCGACGCGCGGATCAACATGATCTACGAAGGCACGAACTCGATCCAGTCGCTCGACCTGCTGGGCCGCAAGGTGCTCGGCGACATGGGCGCGAAGCTGAAGAAATTCGGCAAGCTCGTCACGGAATTCGCGGAAGCCGAAGGCGTGAAGCCGGAAATGGCCGAGTTCATCAACCCGCTCGCCGACATCGGCGACAAGGTGCAGAAGCTGACGATGGAAATCGGCATGAAGGCGATGCAGAACCCGGACGAAGTCGGCGCTGCCGCCGTGCCGTACCTGCGCACCGTGGGCCACCTGGTGTTCTCGTACTTCTGGGCGCGCATGGCGCGCCTCGCCCTCGACAAGGAAGCGTCGGGCGACCCGTTCTACAAGTCGAAGCTCGCGACCGCACGCTTCTACTTCGCGCGCCTGCTGCCCGAAACGGCGGCGACGATCCGCGCCGCGCGCGCCGGTTCGAAGACGCTGATGGAAGTCGACGAATCGCTGTTCTGACGCGAGTCCGGGCGGTGCGCGCCGCGCGCCGCCCGAACGCAACGGTTCCTGGTACTCAATTCGCCGTGCAGCCCTCACAACCCGCGCTGCACGACACTATCCGGAGACATCCCGTGAGCAATTTCCTGATTCGCAAGGTCGCCGTGCTGGGCGCCGGCGTGATGGGCGCGCAGATCGCCGCGCATCTCGTCAACGCGCGCGTGCCGGTGCTGCTGTTCGACCTGCCGGCCAAGGAAGGCCCGAAAAACGCGATCGCGCTGAAGGCGATCGAGAACCTGAAGAAGCTGTCGCCCGCGCCGTTCGGCGTGAAGGACGATGCGAAATATCTCGAAGCCGCGAACTATGAAGACGACATCGCGAAGCTCGCCGAATGCGACGTCGTGATCGAGGCGATCGCCGAGCGGATGGACTGGAAGCACGACCTGTACAAGAAGGTCGCGCCGCACATCGCACCGAATGCGATTTTCGCGACCAACACGTCGGGCCTGTCGATCACGAAGCTGTCCGAAGGTTTCTCGGACGAGCTCAAGTCGCGCTTTTGCGGCGTGCACTTCTTCAACCCGCCGCGCTACATGCACCTCGTCGAGCTGATCCCGACCGCGCATACGCGCCCGGAGATCCTCGACCAGCTCGAAACCTTCCTGACGAGCATCGTCGGCAAGGGCGTCGTGCGCGCGAAGGACACGCCGAACTTCATCGCGAACCGCGTCGGCATCTTCTCGATCCTCGCGGTGATCACCGAGGCCGCGAAGTTCGGCCTGCGCTTCGATGAAGTCGACGACCTGACGGGCAGCCGCCTCGGCCGCGCGAAGTCGGCGACGTTCCGCACGGCGGACGTGGTCGGCCTCGACACGATGGCGCACGTGATCAAGACGATGCAGGACAACCTCGCCGACGATCCGTTCTTCCCGGTCTACCAGACGCCTGCCGTGCTCGCCGAACTGGTGAAGCAGGGCGCGCTGGGCCAGAAGACGGGCGGCGGCTTCTACAAGAAGGAAGGCAAGGCGATCAAGGTGCTCGACGCGAAGACGGGCACTTACGTCGATTCGGGTGCGAAGGCGGACGAAACCGTCGGCCGCATCCTGAAGCGCCCGCCGGCGGAACGCCTGAAGTTGCTGCGCGAGACGGACCATCCGCACGCGCAGTTCCTGTGGTCGATCTTCCGCGACGTGTTCCACTACATCGGCGTGCATCTCGAGTCGATCGCCGACAACGCGCGCGACGTCGACCTCGCGATCCGCTGGGGCTTCGGCTGGAACGAAGGCCCGTTCGAAGGCTGGCAGGCCGCCGGCTGGAAGCAGGTTGCCGAGTGGGTGCAGGAAGACATCGCGGCCGGCAAGGCGCTCGCGAACGTGCCGCTGCCGTCGTGGGTGCTGGAAGGCGCGGTTGCCGAGAAGGGCGGCGTGCACACGGCCGAAGGCTCGTGGGCGCCTGCTTCGAAGCGCTTCGTGCCGCGTTCCGACCTCGCCGTCTACGGCAAGCAGGTGTTCCGCGCGCCGCTCGTCGGCGAAGCCGGCGCCGATCCGAAGACGTACGGCAAGACGCTGTTCGAAACCGACGCGGTGCGTGCATGGGTCGACGACCGTGCGGGCGAGGACGACGTCGTGATCGTGTCGTTCAAGTCGAAGATGAACACGATCGGGCCGAGCGTGATCGACGGCCTCGTGCAGGCGATCGAGCTCGCGGAGAAGGACTACAAGGGCGTGGTGATCTGGCAGCCGACGTCGCTGAAGCTCGGCACGCCGGGTGGCCCGTTCTCGGCCGGTGCGAACCTCGAAGAGGCGATGCCCGCGTTCATGATGGGCGGCGCGAAGGGCATCGAGCCGTTCGTGAAGAAGTTCCAGGAAGGCATGCTGCGCGTGAAGTACGCGAACGTGCCGGTCGTTGCGGCCGTGTCGGGCATCGCGCTCGGCGGCGGGTGCGAACTGATGCTGCACAGCGCGAAGCGCGTCGTGCACGTCGAGAGCTACATCGGTCTCGTCGAAGTGGGCGTCGGCCTCGTGCCGGCCGGCGGCGGCCTGAAGGAAGCGGCGCTGCGCGCGGCGGATGCGGCAACGGCCGCGAACGCGACCACCGACATCCTGAAGTTCGTCACGAAGTCGTTCGAGAACGCGGCGATGGCCAAGGTTTCGTCGTCGGCGCACGATGCACGCGCGATGGGCTACCTGAAGCCGTCCGACACGATCGTCTTCAACGTGTTCGAGCTGCTCGACACCGCGAAGAAGGAAGCACGCGCGCTGGCGGCCGTCGGCTACCGTGCGCCGCTGCGCGCGAAGGACGTGCCGGTCGCAGGCCGCTCGGCGATCGCGACGATCAAGGCATCGCTCGTCAACATGCGTGACGGCCGCTTCATCAGCGACCACGACTACCTGATCGCGAGCCGTATCGCCGAAGCCGTGTGTGGCGGCGACGTCGAAGCCGGCAGCCTCGTCGACGAGCAGTGGCTGCTCGCACTCGAGCGCCGCGCGTTCGTCGAGCTGCTCGGCACGCAGAAGACGCAGGAACGGATCATGGGCATGTTGCAGACCGGCAAGCCGGTGCGTAACTGAGCGAGCGACAAGGCAAGGAGTCTGAAATGAGCAAACAACTGCAAGACGCATACATCGTCGCCGCAAGCCGCACCCCGATCGGCAAGGCTCCGCGCGGTGTCTTCAAGAACACGCGCCCCGACGAGCTGCTGGTTCACGCGATCAAGTCGGCGGTCGCGCAGGTGCCCGGCCTCGACACGAAGGTGATCGAGGACGCGATCATCGGCTGCGCGATTCCGGAAGCCGAGCAGGGCCTGAACGTCGCCCGCATGGGCGCGCTGCTCGCGGGGCTGCCGCAGACGGTCGGCGGCGTGACGGTCAACCGCTTCTGCGCGTCGGGCATCACGGCGCTGGCGATGGCGGCGGACCGCATCCGCGTCGGCGAATCGGACGCGCTGCTCGCGGGCGGTTGCGAATCGATGAGCATGGTGCCGATGATGGGCAACAAGCCGTCGATGTCGCCGCACATCTTCGATCGCAGCGAGGATTTCGGCATCGCATACGGGATGGGCCTGACCGCCGAGCGCGTCGCCGAGCAGTGGAAGGTGAGCCGCGAAGACCAGGACGCGTTCTCGGTCGAATCGCACCGCAAGGCGCTCGCCGCCCAGCAGGCCGGCGAGTTCGGCGACGAAATCGCCGCATACACGATCACCGAGCGTTTCCCGAACCTGGCGACGGGCGAAGTCGACGTGAAGACGCGCGAGATCAAGCTCGACGAAGGTCCGCGTGCGGATACGTCGATCGAAGGCCTCGCGAAGCTGCGCACGGTGTTCGCGAACAAGGGCTCGGTCACGGCCGGCAACAGCTCGCAGACGTCGGATGGCGCGGGCGCGCTGCTGGTCGTGTCGGAGAAGGTGCTCAAGGAGTTCAACCTGACGCCGCTCGCGCGCTTCGTGAGCTTCGCGGTGCGTGGCGTGCCGCCGGAAATCATGGGCATCGGCCCGAAGGAAGCGATTCCGGCCGCGCTGAAGGCCGCAGGCCTGAAGCAGGACGATCTCGACTGGATCGAGCTGAACGAAGCGTTCGCCGCGCAATCGCTGGCGGTGATGCGCGATCTCGGCCTCGACCCGTCGAAGGTCAACCCGATGGGCGGTGCGATCGCACTCGGCCACCCGCTCGGCGCGACCGGCGCGATCCGCGCGGCGACCGTCGTGCACGGCCTGCGCCGCCGTAACCTGAAGTACGGGATGGTCACGATGTGCGTCGGCACCGGCATGGGCGCCGCGGGCATCATCGAACGCCTGTAAGCGGGGCGGGACAAGAGCGACGACGGTGCGCGGGCCACGAGCTCGCGCACCGTTTTTTCATTCCGATAGAGGAAAGTCAAAGGAGACGGTTGTGGCCGAAATTCAAGTGGAACGCGCCGACGGCGTGATGACGATCACGATCGCGCGCCCGGCGAAGAAGAACGCGCTGACGGCGGCGATGTACCAGACGATGGCCGATGCGCTCGCCGACGCGCAGGAAGACAAGGCGGTCCGCGTGATCCTGCTGCGCGGCAGCGACGGCAACTTCAGCGCGGGGAACGATCTCGAGGATTTCCTGAAGGCGCCGCCGAAGGACGAAAACGCGTCGGTATTCCAGTTTCTCGCGCGGATCAGCAGCGCGACCAAGCCGATCGTCGCGGCGGTGCCGGGCATCGCCGTTGGCGTCGGCGTGACGATGCTGCTGCACTGCGATCTCGTCTACGCGGCCGACACCGCGGCGTTCTCGCTGCCATTCGCGCAGCTCGGGCTGTGCCCGGAAGCCGCATCGAGCGTGCTGCTGCCACGCCTGGCCGGCCATCAGGTCGCCGCTGAAAAGCTGCTGCTCGGCGAAGCCTTCGATGCGCTGGAAGCGCACCGCATCGGCATCGTCAATCGCGTGCTGCCGGCCGCCGAGCTCGACGCATTCGCGGCGAAGCAGGCCGCGAAACTCGCGGCGCTGCCGGCGTCGTCGCTGCGCGTGACGAAGGCGCTGTTGAAGGAGACGGGAGGCGTGGCCGTTGCCGCGCGGATGAGCGAGGAGGCCGGCCATTTCTCCGCGATGCTGCGCGCGCCGGAGGCACGCGAGGCGATGACGGCGTTCTTCGAGAAGCGTAAGCCGGATTTCCGTCAGTTCGACTGACGGCGCGGCCTGACGGCATCAGGCCGTGCCGTAATCGACGTGGCCGGTTTCGCGGCAGAAGCAGAGCAGCCGAAGGCCGGCCGCCTTCGCGATCTCGATCGCGAGCGACGACGGCGCGGAGATCGTCGCGACCATCGGGATTCCGACCCGCGCCGACTTGCGCACGAGCTCGTAGCTCGCGCGGCTCGACAGGAACACGAAGCCGTCGGTCGCGTCGGCGCGCGACAGCACGAGCGAGCCGATCAGCTTGTCGAGCGCGTTGTGGCGTCCGACATCCTCGAACGCCATCCGGATCGCGCCTGTTGCGTCGCACCACGCGGCCGCATGCAGGCCGCCGGTGAGTCTCGTGAGCGCCTGGTGCGCCGGCAGCGCGTGGGCCGCGCGCGCGAGCGCGTCGGGCGCGAGGCGCGCGAGAAAGCCGGTATCGGGCACCCGTTCGGGCGCGAGGTCGAGCAGGTCGATGCTCTCGATCCCGCACACGCCGCAGCCGGTGCGCCCCGCGAGCGCGCGGCGGCGGTCCTTCAGCGCGGCGAACGCCTGCTGGACGACCTCCAGATGCACCTCCGCGTGCGGCAGCGACGCGTCGGCGTGGAGGATCACCTCGATGTCCTTGATGTCGCTGCCACGTTCGACGATCCCTTCCGAGATCGCGAAGCCGACCGCGAACGCCTCGAGGTCGCGCGGCGTGCACATCATCACCGCGTGCGAGATGCCGTTGAAGACCAGCGCGACCGGCCATTCCTGGCCGACGTAGTCGTGCGCGGTTTCGACGGCGCCGCCGCGCGTGCGGCGCACGGACAGCTCGATTGCGCCGCGCGGTTCTTCTGTTTCAGTCGGATTCACGAGCACTCCCGTTGATTCGAGGCAGGGCGGCGACGATCGTGTCCGCCGCTCGCGCGCAGAGGTTCTAAAATACCTCAGGCAGGCCGGCCGCGCCGGCATCCGCCACTCAGGTAACGACCATGGGACTCAGCGACGCTCCGCTGCTATTCAATTTCGAACACGATTCGTCGGAAAACCTGACGTACATCCCGATGATCGTGCGTTTCAATCTCGACCGTTTCGGTCTGCGGATTTCGCTGGAGCAGTGGCAGCTGCTGCCGCTCGAGGACCGCAAGCTGCTCGCGCGCTTTCCGGCCGACGACGACACGGCGATCGAGCCCAATTTCGATCACGCGCTGTTCGAAATGCTGCGCACGCACGCCGACCTCGAACCGTCGTGGTTCCAGCCGGACGAGCAGCCGAGCTGGCGCGCGACCGATTCGGTGCCGGACGCACTTGTGCAGCAGAGCGCGCTGGCCGGGCTGCCGGCGCCCGCGCTCGCGCAGTGGCAGCGGCTCGCGCCGTTCCAGCGGTACGTGCTGATGAAGCTGTCGCGCAAGCCGAAGCTGAACCACGATTTCCTGCCCGCGATGCGGGAGTTCGGGCTGACGGCCACGCACTGAGGCGGCCGCGGGCCGGTGGAGGGCGCCGTCGCGCGGCACTCGCCCGTCAGAGCGGCGGCAGTTGGCGCGGCTTGCGGTCAGTGCCGGTCGCGACGTAGGTGAGGGTTGCTTCGGTGACCTTCACGATTTCACCCATCAGGCGCATGCGCTGCGCGTACACCTCGACGTCGACCGTGATCGACGTGTTGCCGGTGCGCATGATGGTCGCGTAGAAGCTGAGCAGATCGCCGACGAACACCGGCTGCTTGAACACAAACGAGTTGACCGCGACCGTCGCGACGCGACCGTTCGCGCGCTGGCTCGCGGGGATCGAGCCGGCGATGTCGACCTGCGACATGATCCAGCCGCCGAACACGTCGCCGTGGACGTTCGCGTCGTGCGGTTGCGGGACGACGCGCAGCGCGGGTTGCTTTTGCGGGAGTTCGAGGGTCGAATCGGTCATGGCGGGGGCTTTCATCCTGTAATAAACATGCCGCCGCGCGCAGGCCGGCCGGCGAGGGCGCCGGCAGCGGCGCGAAGCGGCTTCTGCGACAATACAACGTTCGCAAATTGTACGAGAAAGTGACCAAGCCGGCCGCCGATGCACGCGCCCGGCGCCGCCGCCGATCCTTCCCCCCATGCGCCGATTTCCTGCTTCCGGCGAGCCCGCGCCGGCTTCGACCGGGCCTCGCAACGACTGGCAGACCATCCGGTCGTTGCTGCCGTACCTGACCACCTACAAATGGCGCGTCGCGCTCGCGCTCGGCTGCCTGATCGGCGCGAAGGTCGCCAACCTCGGCGTGCCGGTCGTGATGAAGCGCATCGTCGACCACCTGTCCTACGTCCAGCAGATCACCGCACTCGGCCGCGCCGAACAGTCGGCCGGCATCGTGCTCGCGGGCGGCGTGGGGCTGCTGGTCGTCGCGTATGCGCTCGTGCGGCTGTCGACGTCGCTGTTCACCGAGCTGCGTGAGATCCTGTTCTCGAAGGTCACCGAGAGCGCGGTGCGCCAGCTCGCGCTGCAGGTGTTCCGGCATCTGCACGGGCTGTCGCTGCGCTTCCATCTCGAGCGCCAGACGGGCGGCATGTCGCGCGACATCGAGCGCGGCACGCGCGGCATCCAGCAGCTGATTTCGTATTCGCTGTACAGCATCCTGCCGACGCTCGTCGAGGTCGGGCTCGTGCTCGGCTTCTTCGTGGTCAAGTACGAGGCCTATTACGCCTACGTGACGTTCGCGGCGCTGGTCACCTACATCGTGTTCACGGTGAAGGTCACCAACTGGCGCACGCATTTCCGCCGCACGATGAACGAACTCGATTCGCGCGCCAACTCGCGGGCGATCGATTCGCTGATCAACTACGAGACGGTGAAGTATTTCGGCAACGAGGAGTGGGAAGCGCAGCGCTACGACGAGAACCTGAAGCGCTACCGGAAGGCCGCGATTCGTTCGCAGAATTCGCTGTCGGTGCTGAACTTCGGCCAGCAGGCGATCATCGGCACGGGGCTCGTGTTCATCCTGTGGCGCGCGACGCAGGGCGTGCTCGCGGGCAAGCTGACGCTCGGCGATCTCGTACTGATCAACACGTTCATGCTGCAGCTGTACATTCCGCTGAACTTTCTCGGCGTCGTCTATCGCGAACTGAAGCAGAGCCTCACCGACATGGACCGCATGTTCGGGCTGCTGTCGGCCGCGAAGGAAGTGGCCGACCTGCCCGATGCGCGGCCGCTCGCGGTGGCCGGCGCGCAGGTGCGTTTCGAGCACGTGAACTTCGCATACGAGCCGGCGCGGCAGATCCTGCACGACGTGACGTTTACGATCGACGCGGGCACGACGACCGCGGTGGTCGGCCACAGCGGCTCCGGGAAGTCGACGCTGTCGCGGCTGCTGTTCCGCTTCTACGATCTCGACCGGCAGACGGGCGGTGCGATCCGGATCGACGGCCAGGACATTCGCGACGTCACGCAGGACTCGCTGCGTGCATCGATCGGGATCGTGCCGCAGGACACCGTGCTGTTCAACGACTCGATCTACTACAACATCGCCTATGGCCGGCCGACCGCGACCCGAGACGAAGTGATCGCGGCCGCGCGCGCCGCGCACATCCACGACTTCATCGAGAGCTTGCCGAAGGGCTATGACACGCCGGTCGGCGAGCGCGGGCTCAAGCTGTCGGGCGGCGAGAAGCAGCGCGTCGCGATCGCGCGCACGCTGCTGAAGAATCCGCCGGTGCTGCTGTTCGACGAGGCGACGTCGGCGCTCGATTCGCGCTCGGAGCGTGCGATCCAGCACGAACTCGACCAGATCGCGCGGCACCGCACGACGCTCGTGATCGCGCACCGGCTGTCGACGGTCGTGCATGCGCAGCAGATTCTCGTGATGGACCACGGTCGGATCGTCGAGCGCGGCACGCACGACGAACTCGTGCGCGCGGACGGGCTGTATGCGCAGATGTGGGCGCTGCAGCAGCAGCGCGCGGCGGCGGGCGGGGAAGCGGCCGAGGCCGCGTGAGCGTGGATGCTGCGCCGGGCGGTGCGGGAACGGTCCGTTCGCCGGCCGTTCGGCATCGGGCGGCGTTGCGCCGTCACGGCCCGGCGCTGCGGCGCAGCGTTCGCGGCGTTTGATCCAGGCGCGGCCTGCCGGCGATCGACCGGGCCGTCATCGGCCTTTCGGGCCCTTGGCCGCCACGCCGGGTGGCCCGACGGTCAGCCGCGAATCAGCTCAGCCCGCGGTGGCACGCAGCCGCGCATCCAGTTCGCCGAGCTGCGCGGGCGTGCCGACGTTCTCCCAGATACCTTCATACAATTCGCCGCTCGCGCGGCCGGCCTCGATGGTCGCCTTGAAGTACGGCGTCAGCGGCCGGTGCGTGCCGGGCACGATGTCGCGGAACATCCGCGTGTCGTACACGCCGATGCTGCCGAACGTGACACGCGGCGCGCCGGCGAGTGCCAGCCGGCCGTCGTCGCGGAGCACGAAATCGCCGTCCGGATGGAACGGCGGGTTCGGCACCATCACGAGATGCATCGCGGGCGCGTCGAGCGCGGCCATCCGCGCGGCGTGGGCGGCGAGCGTCCGGTAGTCGAATGCGCAGTACACGTCACCCGCGACCGCCGCGAACACCGTCGGCCGGCCGTCGCGCTCGAGCAGCGGCAGCGCCTGCGCGATGCCGCCGGCGGTTTCCAGCGCGTCGCCTTCGGCGGAATACGCGAGCCGCACGCCCCAGCGCGAGCCGTCGCCGAGCGTTGCCTCGAGCTGTTCGCCGAGCCACGCGTGGTTGATCACGATCGTCTCGATGCCCGCGCGCGCGAGCGCCTCGATCTGCCAGACGATCAGCGGCTTGCCGCCGACTTCGAGCAGCGGCTTCGGGCGGGTGTCGGTCAGCGGGCGCATCCGTTCGCCGCGCCCGGCGGCGAAGATCATCGCCGTGGTCAGGGTAGTGCTCATGTTCGGCTGAATGTGAGGGCGGTCAGAACGTATAGCCGACGTCGGCCGCGCCCTTGCCCTCGAGCTCGTCGAGCAGCTTCGCGAACGGCACGAGCGGGCGGTAGCGCAGCGCGACCTTGCGCGCGTACGCGAGGAAGCGCGGCAGGTCGTTCAGGTAATGCGGCTTGCCGTCGCGGTAGTTGATCCGTGCGAACAGGCCGAGGATCTTGATGTGGCGCTGCAGCCCCATCCACTCGAGCTGGCGGTAGAACTCGCCGAAGTCCGGATCGACCGGCAGGCCGGCCTTCTTCGCCTTTTCCCAGTAATACGCGAAGCAGTCGAGCTCGAACTCCTCGTCCCAGCTGATGAACGCGTCGCGCAGCAGCGACACGACGTCGTACGTCAGCGGCCCGTACACGGCGTCCTGGAAATCGAGCACGCCGGGGTTCGGCTCGCAGACCATCAGGTTGCGCGGCATGAAATCGCGCAGCATGAAGCCCTGCGGCTGCGCATGGGCGCTCGCGACCAGCAGCGCGAAGGTGCGGTCGAGCGTGCCGCGCATCGCGTCGGTGACGGGCTTGCCGAGGTGCCGGCCGACGAACCATTCGGGCAGCAGCTCCATCTCGCGGCGCAGGAATGCCTCGTCGAACGGCGGCAGCACGTCGGGCTTCGAGCTCAGCTGGAAGCGGATCAGTGCGTCGAGCGCGTCGCGCATCAGCGGGCGCGCCGCGACCGGGTCGGCCGGATCGAGCACCGAGATGTACGACGTGCGGCCGAGGTCGGTCACGAGCATGAAGCCCGCGTCGAAATCGTGGGCCAGCACGTCCGGCACGTGGTCGCCGGCCGCGGCGAGCAACTGCGCGACCTGAACGAATTCGCGACACTTCTCGGGCGGCGGCGCGTCGACCGCGACCAGCGAGCCGCCGGGGCTCGTGGCCGACGCGACGCGGAAATAGCGGCGGAAACTGGCGTCCGACGACGCGGGTGCGAGGGTCGACAGGTCGAGGGCGAAGCGCTCGGCGAGCGGGCGCAGCCACGCGGTCAGTGCGTCGAGACGGGCGTCGGGCTGGGATGCGGCGGATGGGGGTGTCATGAAACTCGGCGGAGGGGGGAACGTCTTGCCATATAATACCCCACGACTTTTTTGACGCGCCCCGCGTCAGCTTCCGCCGTGCAGGCCCGCCGCCTGTCGCGCCGTCCGCCCGCTCGCCTCCCCGGTTTGCGCTCAGCCGCAGTCGCGGTGCGACGGCGCGGCCCGCCGTGCGCGAATGTGCCGTGCAGGTGCGGTTGACAAGGGGCGATTCGCCAAACGATAGATGCCGCCCAAACCGCTATTCCCGAATGTCTTCCCCGGTGACGGGGCGCCGCGCAAAAGGCGGCTCGCGCTCGCGCTCCTGGCCGTGCCCGGCCTCGTGCCGGCCGTGTCGTACGCGCAGCTGTCGGGCGCGGCCGCGCAGCCGCAGCCGCTCGACTCGCCGTGGGACCTGCGTCTCGCCCCGCAGCTCGAGGATCATCCGCTGAAGGACGGCGCGAAGCCGGCCACCTTCGTGATTGCCGACCATACGAGCGGCACGGCCGATCAGGACCTCGCCGCGAAGGGTTCGGCCGAGCTGCGCCGCGGCGACGCGGTCGTGAAGGCCGACGCGATCCACTACGATCAGGATACCGACATGGCCGATGCGTACGGCCAGGTCAAGGTGATCAACGGCGGCACGTCGTTCGCGGGCCCCGAGGCGCATCTGAAGGTCGAGGCGAACCAGGGCTTCATGACGGCGCCGAAGTACCACTTCAACGTGACGGGCGGGTCCGGCAGCGCGGAGCGCGTCGACCTGCTCGACAGCGAGCGCTCGGTGTTCGTCAACGGCACCTACACCGCGTGCCAGTGCTCGACCAACCCCGCGTGGTACATCAAGGGCAGCCGTTTCGACTTCGACACGGGTGCCGACGAAGGCACCGCGCGCAACGGCGTGCTGTTCTTCCAGGGCGTGCCGATCTTCGCGAGCCCGTGGATGACGTTCCCGCTGTCGGGCGAGCGGCGCAGCGGCCTCTTGCCGCCGACGTTCTCGATGAACTCGAACAACGGGTTCGAGCTGACGCTGCCGTACTACTTCAACATCGCGCCGAACCGCGACCTGACGCTCACGCCGCGCATCATCTCGCGGCGCGGCGTGCAGACCGAAGCGACGTTCCGTTATCTGTCGCCGACGTATTCGGGCACGTTTACGGCCAATTACCTGCCGGATGACCGGCTCGCTCACCGCGACCGCTACGCGATCTACTGGCAGCACCAGCAGAACTTCGGCGGCGGTTTCGGCGGCTACGTCTACTTCAACAAGGTCTCGGACAACACGTATCCCGAAGACCTTGGGTCGATGAACCAGTTCATCAACGGGACGCAGACGCTGTACCAGCAGGAAGCCGGGCTCACGTACAACAACGGCCCGTGGTCGGTGCTCGCGCGCTACCAGCACTGGCAGACGCTGCCGCCGTCGATCGCGCCGTACAGCCGCGAACCGCAGTTGAACGTGAAGTACACGAAGTACAACGTCGGCGGCTTCGACTTCGGCGCGGAAGCCGACTATTCGCGGTTCCGCATCACGACCGCCGATGCGACCGAAGGCGACCGGATCGTCTTCAACCCGTACATCGCGTACGGCGTGTACGGCCCAGGCTACTTCGTCGTGCCGAAGGTCCAGTATCACTTCGCGTCGTACGACCTGAACTACCTGTCGTCGAGCACGCCGAACAACCCGAAGCGCTTCACCGAGTCGATCCCGACCGTGACCTTCGACACGGGCCTGATCTTCGACCGCTCGGTGCGCCTGTTCGGCCAGGACTTCATCCAGACCCTCGAGCCGCGCCTGTACTACGTGTACACGCCGTATCGCGACCAGTCGAACGCGCCGCTGTTCGACACGGCGGAATCGGACTTCGGCCTCGCGGAGATCTACCAGCCGAACACGTTCGTCGGCAACGACCGGATCGCGGACGCGAACCGGATCACGGCCGGCCTGACGTCGCGCTTCATCGATCCGCGCACCGGTGACGAACGCGCGCGCTTCGTGGTCGCGCAGCAGTACTATTTCGCCGACCAGCGCGTCACGCTGAACTCCGGCCAGAGCGCCGTGCTGGCGCGCCACTCGGACTTGATCGTCGGCGCCGCGCTGAAACTCGGCTCCGGCTTCATGTCGGAGACGGCGTTCCAGTACAACCAGAACAACAACCAGCTCGTGAAGTCGAGCGTCGGTTTCGGTTTCAGCCCGGGCGAGCGCCGCGTGATCAACGTCGGCTACCGCTATACGCGTGCGAACACGACGCTCGACAACCAGCCGATCAACCAGTTCCTGGTGTCCGCGCAATGGCCGCTCACGCGACGCCTGTATGCGATCGGCCGCTTCAACTACGACCTGGCCGCCGACCGGATCGTCGACGGTCTGCTCGGCTTACAATACGACGCGGATTGCTGGGCGCTCGGGGTCGGTGTCCAGCGGTACGCAAACGGCGTGAACACATCGGGGCAGCAGAATTCGTCGACGCGAGTCATGATGCAGCTGACGTTGAAGGGGCTCTCGAGCGTCGACAACGGTCTCGTGGCCGCATTCCGCGCCGGGGTGCCGGGCTACACGCCGCTGCCGTCCACGCCGCCGCCGATGTCCCGCTTCAGCAACTACGAGTAACGCCGGCTTGTCTGCACCGGTCAGCACGATTTCAATGGAGTATCAGTGGCAATGAAGAAAACCCTTCGTTTCGCGGCAGTCGTGTCCAGCCTCGCCGCGTCCGCCGCGCTGCTCGCCGCCGCGCCGGCCGCGGCGCAGGCGCTCGGTTCGCAAGGTGCGCAGCTCGCCGACGAAGTCGTCGCGGTCGTCAACAACGACGTGATCACGGGCCGCGAACTCGACCAGCGCGTCGGCCTGATCTCGCGCCGGCTGCAGCAGCAGAACGCGCCCGTGCCGCCGGCCGACCAGCTGCGCGCGCAGGTGCTGAACCAGATGGTGCTCGAACGCATCCAGGTGCAGAAGGCCAAGGACGACGGGATCCGCATCGACGACGCGACCGTGCAGTCCACGCTGCAGCGCCTCGCGCAGGCGAACGGGATGACGCTCGAGCAGTACCGCGCGCGGATCGTGGCGCAAGGCGTGCCCTGGAGCGTGTTCACGAGCGACGCCCGCACCGAGCTGATGCTGTCGAAGCTGCGCGAGCGCGAGGTCGACGGCAAGATCACCGTGTCGGACGCCGAGGTCGCGAACTACATCGCGAGCCAGCGCGGGCCGAACGCATCGCAGCAGCAGGACCTGCGCTTCCAGCACATCTTCATCAAGGCACCGACCAACGCGCCGCAGGCCGACATCGAAGTCGCACAGAAGAAGGCTGAGGCGCTGCTGCAGCAGGCCACGTCGGGCGCCGATTTCGAGAAGCTCGCGAAGAACAATTCGGAAGCGAATGACGCGAAGAAGGGCGGCGACCTCGGCTTCAAGGCGCCGGGCGCGCTGCCGGCCGACGTCGTCGAAGCCGCATCGAAGCTGCGCCCGGGCCAGGTCAACCCGACGCTGATCCGCGTGCCGGACGGCTTCGAGATCGTGCGCCTCGTCGACCGCCGCCAGAGCCAGGGCGCGACCGCCGCGGCACCGAAGATCGTCCAGACGCACGTGCGCCACATCCTGTTGCGTGTCGGCGAAGGCAAGTCGGAAGGCCAGGCGCGCCAGCAGCTGCAGGACATCCGCCGCCAGGTCGAGGCGGGCGGCGATTTCGCGAAGTTCGCACGCACTTACTCGCAGGACGGTTCGGCGTCGCAGGGCGGCGATCTCGGCTGGATCAGCCCGGGCGAGACCGTGCCGGAATTCGAGCGCGCGATGAACAATCTGCAGGACGGCCAGATCAGCCAGCCGATTCGTACCGAATACGGCTACCACCTGATCCAGGTGATGGAGCGCCGCGAGGCGGAAGGCTCGGTGCAGCAGCAGATGGATATCGCGCGCCAGGCGATCGGCCAGCGCAAGGCCGAGCAGGCGTACGCCGACTGGCTGCGCGAACTGCGCGATTCGTCGTACGTGCAGTACAAGATCGGCGGCGTCGGACCGGCGAACTGAGCGAGCTTCACATGACGGCATCCGCGCTGCAGATCGCGATCACGACCGGCGAACCCGCGGGTGTCGGCCCGGAGCTGACCGTGCAGGCGTTGCAGGATGCCGCGCGGCGCTGGCCGGGCGCGCATTTCACCGTGCTCGGCGATGCCGCGCTGCTCGACGCGCGCGCGGCGGCGGTCAATGCCGACCGTGCGCTGCTCGCCGGCGGCGGTCCGGTGTCGGTCGAGCATCATCCGCTCGCCGTGCCCGCGCAGGCCGGCAAGCTCGATGCGGCCAACGGCCGCTACGTGCTCGCGCTGCTCGATGCCGCGATCGACGGTGCGATGGCGGGCCGGTTCGACGCGATCGTCACCGCGCCGCTGCAGAAGAGCACGATCAACGATGCCGGCGTGCCGTTCACCGGCCATACCGAATACCTTGCGGAACGCACGCACACGCCACGCGTCGTGATGATGCTGGCGGGCACGGGCGAGCGGCCGCTGCGCGTCGCGCTCGCGACCACGCACCTGCCGCTGAAGGACGTGTCGGCCGCGCTGACGATCGACGGGCTCGTCGAGACGCTGGCGATCGTCGATCGCGACCTGCGGCGCGACTTCGGCCTCGCGGCGCCGCGCATCCTTGTGACGGGGCTGAACCCGCACGCGGGCGAGAACGGCTATCTCGGGCGCGAGGAGATCGACGTGATCTCGCCGGCGCTCGCGCGCGCGCAAGCGCGGGGCATCGACGCGCGCGGCCCGTATCCGGCCGACACGCTGTTCCAGCCGCGCCATCTCGAGGATGCCGATTGCGTGCTCGCGATGTTCCACGATCAGGGCTTGCCCGTGCTGAAGTATGCGACCTTCGGCGAGGGCATCAACGTCACGCTCGGGCTGCCGATCATCCGCACGTCGGTCGATCACGGCACCGCGCTGGATCTGGCCGGCACGGGCCGGGCGGATCCGGGCAGCATGGTCGCCGCGCTCGACACGGCCGTCACGATGGCGCGCCATCGCCGCGCGGCCTGACGCGCACGGCCCCAGGCCTCACTTCATTCGTCGTATTTTTCGTTTTTCTCAGTCGATGTCGAACAGCAGACAGCACCAAGGCCACTTCGCGCGCAAGCGCTTCGGGCAGAACTTCCTCGTCGATCACGGCGTGATCGACTCGATCGTCGCGACGATCGGTCCCGCGCGCGGCCAGCGAATGGTCGAGATCGGCCCCGGCCTCGGTGCGCTGACCGAGCCCCTGATCGCGCGTCTCGCGACGCCCGAGTCGCCGCTGCATGCGGTCGAGCTCGACCGCGACCTGATCGGTCGTCTGCAGCAGCGCTTCGGTGCGCTGCTGGAGCTGCACGCGGGCGATGCGCTCGCGTTCGACTTCGGCTCGCTCGCGGCACCCGGCGACAAGCCGTCGCTGCGGATCGTCGGCAACCTGCCGTACAACATTTCCAGCCCGCTGCTGTTTCACCTGATGACGTTTGCCGGTGTGGTCATCGACCAGCATTTCATGCTGCAGAACGAGGTCGTCGAACGGATGGTCGCGGAGCCGGGCACGAAGGCGTTCTCGCGGCTGTCGGTGATGCTGCAGTACCGCTACGTGATGGAGAAGATGCTCGACGTGCCGCCGGAGTCGTTCCAGCCGCCGCCGAAGGTCGATTCGGCGATCGTCCGGATGATTCCGTACGAGCCGCACGAACTGCCGGACGTCGATCCCGTGCTGCTCGGCGAAGTGGTCACGGCTGCGTTCTCGCAGCGTCGGAAGATGCTGCGCAACACGCTCGGCGACTACCGCGAGACGATCGATTTCGACGGGCTCGGCTTCGACCTCGCGCGACGCGCGGAGGATGTGAGCGTGGCCGAATATGTTGGCGTCGCGCAGGCGCTTGCGAAGGTGCGCAAGGCCGCGGAGTAGCAGGATCATGCGGGCAACGCGCGTGGTGCCCGCCGGCTCGAGATTCATGAGGCTGCCCTGACGGGCAGCCTTTTTGTTTTTCCGCGCCGCTCTCGTCGAGGCCGGACCGCGGCCGGGCGGCGTTACGCGCGCCCGCGCGGCGGCGCGTTGACGAGCGCGATCCCGGTCAGCACCAGCGCGGCCGCGGACATGAAGCGCCAGCCGACCGACTCGCCGAGCAGTAGCACGCCGAACGCGACGCCGAACAATGGCGACAGGAACGTGAACACCGACAGCCGCGACGCGCTGTAGCGCGTCAGCAGCCAGAACCACGACAGATAGCTGACGAACGCGACGATCACCGACTGGTACGCGAGGCTTGCGAGCGCGATCGGCGTGACCTGAGCGAACGACGTCTGGCCGAGCAGCGCGGCGAGCGCGATCAGCACGACGGCCGACACTGTGAGCTGGTAGAACAGCGTCTTGCTCGCGCTGGTCCGCGCGAGCGACGTCGAGCGCACGACGACCGTCGTGGCAGCCCACATCGCGCCGCCGAGGATGCCGAGCGCGTCACCGGCCAGCCCCGCCAGCACCGAGGCGCCGGGCGAGCGCGGCTTGAGGAAGCCGTCCGCGAACGCGAGCGCGATGCCGGCGAACGCGAGGCCGACGCCGGCCCACTGGACGCGCTGCAGCCGCTCGCCCGGCGCGAACAGGTGCAGGCCGAGCGCCGTGAAGCACGGTGCCGTGTAAAGGAAGATCGCCATGTGCGACGCGCTCGTCAGCGTCAGCCCCAGGAAAACGCAGACGAACTCGCCGGCGAACAGCGCACCGGCCGCGATGCCCGCGCCGAGCGTGCCGTCCGCGCGGAACAGCGGCGTGCCGCGCGAGCGGGCCCAGCCCCACAGCAGGAGCGCGGCGATCACCGAGCGCAGCCCGGCCTGGAACATCGGTGGGATCGCAGCGTTCGTGCTCTTGATCGCGACCTGCTGGAAGCCCCAGATCGCGCACAGCAGCAGCATCACACCGATGGCGCGCGTGTCGAGCGCGCGGCGCGCGTGCGTGCCGGCGAGCGCGGTCATCGGCAGACCTCGCCGATGCGGCGGGAAGGGGGCACGGGCATGGGCAGCGGCGGACGGATGTCGCGTCCGGCGCGCTCGATTCGGCGGTTTCGCACGGCAGGCTGTGTGGCTGAATGAGGGGGTGGTCGCGTTCAAAGCGGCGGACGGCATGCCCGCTTTTGGTGCGAGGTGAGAGGATGTTACCCGATCGGTGGACTTGCCGGGGGCCGTCGGATTCGGTGATCACTGCCGCCGCACGGGCATCGGACTCGCCGTCCGGAAGCCCGGTATCGGCCGAGGGCGGACGGGGCCGCCGGCGGCGGGATTCACCCGACTCCGGTAGAATTTCCGCTTCTGGAAAGTCCCCACAGGAGTACAACACATGCGTTTGCTGCATACGATGCTGCGAGTCGGCGATCTCGACCGCTCGATCAAGTTCTACACCGAATTGCTCGGCATGAAGCTGCTGCGTCGCGAGGATTATCCGGAAGGCAAGTTCACGCTCGCGTTCGTCGGCTATGAAGCCGAAAGCACGGGCGCCGTGATCGAGCTGACCCATAACTGGGATACGCCGTCCTACGATCTCGGCAACGGCTTCGGCCACCTGGCGGTGGAAGTCGACGACGCGTACGCGGCCTGCGACAAGATCAAGGCGCAAGGCGGCAAGGTGACTCGCGAAGCGGGCCCGATGAAGCACGGCACGACCGTGATCGCATTCGTCGAGGATCCGGACGGCTACAAGATCGAGTTCATCCAGAAGAAGGCGCACTGAGCGCGGGATGAGCGGCGCGCGACGCACGATGGGCGTGGCGGGCAAGGAAAACGGGCGATGCGGAGGGATCCGCATCGCCCGTTCGTATTTTCGGTGCGGCCGATCCCGTTACAGCGACGGCAGCAGCTCGGGCGGGTGATGCTTGAGCGTGTGCCGCGCTTCGCGGAATTCCGGGAAGATCGATTCGACGGTGTGCCAGAAGGCCGGGCTGTGGTTCATTTCGCGCAGGTGCGACAGCTCGTGCGCGACGACGTAGTCGATGATCGACATCGGGAAGTGGATCAGCCGCCAGTTCAGCCGGATCTTGCCGTCGCTCGAGCAACTGCCCCAGCGCGTCGCGGCCGACGACAGCGCGTACATCGAATACGTGACGCCGAGCTTTTCCGCATAGACGACGAGGCGTTCGCCGAAGATTCGCTTCGCTTCGCCCTGCAGCCAGCCCTGCACGCGATCCTTGATCTGCTGCATGTCGGCTTGTGCGGGCAGCGGCAGCGACAGCCGCTGCGCATCGGCATCGAATGCGGCCGCACCGGCGCCGAGCGCGATCGTGATCGTCTTGCCGAGATACGGGAGTTGCGCGCCGTCGCGCCAGTCGATCTGCGGCAGCGCGCGCTGCTCGGTGCGGGTTTTCCACTCCGCGAGCTTCGCGAAGATCCAGCGCTGCTTCTCGGCGATGGCGGCTTCGATGTCGGCGAGCGTGACCCAGCGCGGCGCGGTGATCGACAGCCCGCTGCCGTCGATCGTGAAGCCGATCGTGCGGCGCGCGGAGCGTTTCAGCCGATATTCGAGCACACGGCTGTCGAGTGCGAACGTGCGGACGCGGGAGCGATCGGGCGCGGGGCCCGGATCGAGCGGCGCCGTGGGCACCGCGGGAGCCGCAGCCGCTTCAGGCGACGAGGGGGGGGCGGCGGGCGCCGACGGTGTCGGCGATGCCGCCGGCCCGTCGAAGAGCGGCAGGTCCATCTGGCGATGATCGAGGGCCACGACGGCAGGCCGTGGCCGCGGCCGCTTTTTCATCAGTTCGCTTCGTTTCGTCGTTCGCAACGGCTGCAATCCGGGTGATTCAGACGCGCGCGGCATCGCGCGCGCCGGCACTGCCCGACTGGCGATAGGCTTCGGGATCGATGCGGCGCATTTCCGCTTCGATCCATGCTTCCACCTGCGAGTTCAATACGTCGGGCGTCTTGCCGTCGACGGGAATCGGCTTGCCGATCGACACGGTGACGACGCCCGGGAATTTCGTGAACGAATTGCGCGGCCACACGCGACCTGCATTGTGCGCGATCGGCACGACCGGCGTGCCGGTTTCGATCGCGAAGCGCGCGCCGCCCGTCTTGTACTTGCCCTGCTTGCCGACCGGCGTGCGCGTGCCTTCCGGAAACATGATCATCCAGGCGCCTTCCGACAGGCGCTTCTTGCCCTGGCGGATCACCGACGTGAACGCGTTCTTGCCTTCCTTGCGGTTGATGTTGACCATGTGCAGCAGCCCGAGCGCCCAGCCGAAGAACGGCACGTACAGCAGTTCGCGCTTGAACACATAGCAGAGCGGCTTCGGCATCAGCGCCGGAAACGCGAGCGTCTCCCACGCGGACTGGTGCTTCGACAGCAGCACGGCCGGGCCGTCCGGCAGGTTTTCCATCCCTTCGATCCGGTAGCGGATGCCGTTCAGCCAGCGCACGACCCACAGCGTCGATTTGCACCAGCCGGCCGCCATCCAGTAGCGTGCGTCGGGACGCATGAACGGGAACGCGATGAAGCACGCGGTGGCGTAAGGCACCGTGTACACGATGAAGTAGATCAGCAGCAGCAGGGAGCGGACGAAGCGCATCGGCGTGGGTCTGACAGTAGGGAGGATGCGCGCGGCAGCCGCATCACTCGTGTTCGTGTGAAAGGAAGTCGAGCGCGAATGCGCGCAGGTCGTCGTGGACCTTCGTGCCGTCCGGCAGATTCCCCGCGGCGAGCGTCTTCTTGCCCTTGCCGGTCAGCACGAGGTGCGGCTTGAAGCCGACCGCGACGCCGGCCTGCAGGTCGCGCAGGGAATCGCCGACGGTCGGCGTGTGACCGGGGTCGACCTCGAAGCGCTCCGCGATCATCTGCATCATGCCGGGCTTTGGCTTGCGGCAGTCGCAGTGGTCTTCCGACACGTGCGGGCAGAAGAACACCGCGTCGATGCGCGCGCCGACGGCGGCCGCCGCGCGATGCATCTTCAGGTGCATCGCGTTGAGCGCGGCCATGTCGAACAGCCCGCGGCCGATGCCGGACTGGTTGGTCGCGACGACCACGCGATAGCCTGCGTGGTTGAGTCGTGCGATCGCCTCGAGGCTGCCGGGTAGCGCGATCCACTCGTCGGGCGTCTTGATGAACGCGTCCGAATCGACGTTGATCACGCCGTCCCGGTCGAGGACGACGAGCTTGCGGTTGGGGCTGGTCGGCATCGTTCGGCCCTTATGCGGCGAGCTTCGAGATGTCGGCGACGCAGTTCATCTGCTGATGCAGCGCGGACAGCAGCGCGAGACGGTTCGCGCGCAGCGCGGGATCCTCGGCGTTGACCATCACGTCGTTGAAGAACGTGTCGACCGGCGCGCGCAGCGCCGCGAGCGCCGACAGCGCGCCCGTGTACTCACGCGCCTCGAGCTGCGACTGCACGCGCGGCGTCACGGCCGCGAGCTGTTCGTGCAGCGCCTTTTCGGCGGCCTCGACGAGCAGCGTCGGCTGCACCGCACCGTTCGCGCCGCCTTCCGACTTCTTCAGGATGTTCGAGATCCGCTTGTTCGCGGCCGCGAGCGCTTCGGCTTCCGCGAGGCGCGTGAATTCGCGCACCGCGTCGAGGCGTGCGACGAGATCGTCGACGCGCGTCGGGTTCAGGCTCAGCACCGCGTCGACTTCGCCTGCCGAGTAGCCGCGTTCGCGCAGCAGGCCGCGCAGCCGGTCCATGAAGAACGCGAAGATCGCATCGGTCGATTCGGCGACGCCCGGCACGCCTTCGAAGCGTGCGTGCGCCGTGCGCAGCAGCGAGACGAGATCGAGCGGCAGTTGCTTCTCGACCAGCAGGCGCAGCACGCCGAGCGCGTGACGGCGCAGCGCGAACGGATCCTTCTCGCCGGTCGGCGCGAGGCCGATGCCCCAGATGCCGACGATCGTCTCGAGCTTGTCGGCCAGCGCGACGGCGGTGGACACCGGCGTGGTCGGCAGCGCGTCGCCGGAGAAGCGCGGCTGGTAGTGCTCGGCGCAGGCGAGCGCGACGTCGTCGGCTTCGCCGTCGTGGCGCGCGTAGTACGTGCCCATCGTGCCCTGCAGTTCCGGGAACTCGCCGACCATGTCGGTCAGCAGGTCGGCCTTCGCGAGGCGCGCGGCGCGCTTCGCGTGCGTGGCGTCGGCACCGATCGCGGGCGCGATCTCGCCGGCCAGCACTTCGAGGCGCTCGACGCGCGCGAGCGCCGAACCGAGCTTGTTGTGATAGACGACGTTCGCGAGCAGCGGCACGCGCTCGGCGAGCGGCTTCTTCTTGTCCTGCTCGAAGAAGAATTTCGCGTCGGCGAGGCGCGGGCGCACGACGCGCTCGTTGCCTTCGACGATCTCGCCCGGCGTGTTCGTCTCGATGTTCGACACGATCAGGAAGCGCGAGCGCAGCTTGCCGGCGATGTCGGTCAGCGCGAAATACTTCTGGTTCGTCTGCATCGTGAGGATCAGGCATTCCTGCGGAACCTGCAGGAATTCGTCCTCGAAGCGGCACGGGTAGACGACCGGCCATTCGACCAGCGACGTCACTTCGTCGAGCAGCGATTCGGGCATCACGACGGTGTCGCCGTTCGCGTGCTCGTTCAGCTGCGTGCGGATCGTTTCGCGGCGATCGGCGAAGTGCGCGATCACGCGGCCCTTGTCGCGCAGCGTGTCGGCGTAGGCGCGCGCATGCTGGATCGCGACGAGGCCGTCGGACAGGAAGCGGTGGCCGAGCGTGGTGTCGCCGGCGTCGACGCCGAACGCGGTGACGGGCACGATGCGATCGTCGTGCAGCACCGTCAGGCGGTGCACCGGGCGCACGAACTTCACGTCGGAGCCGTCCGGGCGCTGGTAGGTCATGACCTTCGGGATCGGCAGCTTCTCGAGCGTTTCGTCGAGCGCGGCCTGCAGCCCGTCGGCGAGCGTCGCGCCGGCGGCCGAGTAGTTGACGAAGAACGCTTCGGCCTTGCCGTCCTGCGCGCGCTCGAGATCGGCGATCGACAGGTTCGGATGGCCGAGCGCCGCGAGCTTCTTCGCGAGCGGGGCGGTCGGCTTGCCTTCGGCGTCGAGCGCGACCGACACGGGCAGGACCTTTTCGCGGACCTGCTTTTCAGGCGCGACGGCGCGCACGTTCTGCACGACGACCGCGAGGCGGCGCGGCGTGGCGTAGCGTTCGAATACGAGTTCGCCTTCGACGAGGTCGCGCGCCGCGAGGCGTTGCGCGAGACCTTCGGCGAATGCGTCGCCGAGGCGCGCGAGGGCCTTCGGCGGCAGCTCTTCGGTCAGCAGTTCGACGAGCAGGGGGGCGGGATGATTGTGCGTCATGTCTGGAATAAATCTCGTCTCGTCAGTCCTGATCGATCTTGCGTTCGACCTTGAGCGGCGGCGCCCATGCCGGCTGGGCGGCGTCCTGGGCGTCGGTGGTGAGGCCCGGCACGCCCGGCGGGTTGCCGAGCATCGGGAAGCCGAGCTTCTCGCGCGAGTCGTAGTAAGCCTGCGCGACGAGACGCGACAGCGCGCGGATGCGGCCGATGTACGCCGCGCGCTCGGTGACCGAGATCGCGCCGCGCGCATCGAGCAGGTTGAACGTGTGGCCGGCCTTCAGCACGAGTTCGTACGCGGGCAGCGCGAGCTGCGCGTCGATCATCTTCTTCGCTTCCGCTTCGTAGCTGTTGAAGAACGTGAACAACAGGTCGACGTTCGCGTGCTCGAAGTTGTAGGTCGACTGCTCGACCTCGTTCTGGTGGTAGACGTCGCCGTACGACAGGCGGCGCAGCTCGGGGCCGTTCGGGCCGTGCTCTTCCCACTCGGTCCACACGAGGTCGTACACGTTCTCGACCTTCTGCAGGTACATCGCGAGGCGCTCGAGGCCGTAGGTGATCTCGCCGAGCACCGGCTTGCAGTCGAGGCCGCCGACCTGCTGGAAATACGTGAACTGCGTGACTTCCATCCCGTTCAGCCACACTTCCCAGCCGAGGCCCCACGCGCCGAGCGTCGGGTTCTCCCAGTCGTCCTCGACGAAGCGCACGTCGTTCTGCTGCAGGTCGAAGCCGAGCGCTTCCAGCGAGCCGAGGTACAGGTCGAGGATGTTTTCCGGCGCCGGCTTGAGCACGACCTGGTACTGGTAGTAATGCTGCAGGCGGTTCGGGTTCTCGCCATAGCGGCCGTCCTTCGGGCGGCGCGACGGCTGCACGTAAGCGGCGCGCCACGGCTCGGGGCCGACCGCGCGCAGGAACGTGTGAACGTGCGACGTGCCCGCGCCGACTTCCATGTCGATGGGCTGGAGCAGGGCGCAACCCTGCTTGTCCCAGTAGGACTGCAGCGTCAGGATGATTTGCTGAAACGTAAGCATGAAGAGCCTTCGTGGCGCTGGCGCTCCGTTGCGGGCGGCGCTCCGGGCGGGGCCCGGAGGGTCGGCTCGCGCGGCGGCGCGGCTTGTTAGTGTGCTGAAACGTGCAATTTTACCGGATCGGCGGGCGGATGCGGCTGGAACGCGGACGAAGGTGCCGCCGGCGGTGTTCCGGCGAGCCGTGCGCAGCCTGTGCGCGGCTCGCCCGTATGCGCGGTGCGCGCGCGCGTGCGGCGTCGCGATGCGCTTGTTGCACTGCCTGCCGCGCCGCTTTGCGAGGGCGTTAAGATGCGCGTATCGCGGTGCGCGCGACGCCTGCCGCGCGACCGATTTTCCACTCCGGGCCGCATGGACGATTCGAACGATCTCCTCATTCCACTGATGCCGCCGCTGCTCGCGCTGCTCGGGCAAGCCGCCGACGCGCAAGCGCGCGGCGAGCACGACGCTTACGCACGCTGGCTCGCCGCCGCCGGCCATCTGCACGCAGTCGACATGGCAGCGCTCTCGCAGCTCACAGCGACGCTCGTGGCGCGGCAGCGCACGGCCGACGCGCTCGCGCTGGCCGAGTGCGCGGCGCGCATTCATCCGGACGCCGGTGGCCATTTCAATCATGGCTACGCATTGCAGATGCTCGGTCGTCACGCGGATGCCGTCGCGCCTTACCGCGCCGCCTATGTGCTCGATCCACGCTGGCCGTCGCTGCGCAACAACCTGGCGATCGCGCTGCGGCTGTCGGGCGGCGACCGCCGCGAGGAAATCGCGCTGCTCGACGCGGCCGTGGAAGCCGACCCGCACGACGTGCAGGCGTGGATCAACCTGATCGTCGCGCGGCTTGCGACGCTCGACCTCGACGGCGCGCTCGCCTGTGCGGCACGGCTTGCGGAGATCGCGCCGGACAATGCGCTCGCGTCGAACAACATCGCGATGGCGATGAAGGAGGCGCAGCGCTGGGACGACGCCGAGCGCTACGCGGCGCGCGCGTGCGAGCTGGCGCCCGACGACGCGTCGTTCCGTTTCAACCTCGCGATCATCCAGCTCGTGCGCGGCAATTACGCGGCGGGCTGGCGCGGCCACGAAGCACGCTGGGACGGCGCCGGCGAGCTGCGCGGCCAGCGGCCGGTGCTGCCCGGCCCGCGCTGGCAGGGCGAGCCGCTCGCGGGCAAGACGCTGCTCGTCTGGGGCGAGCAGGGGCTCGGCGACGTGCTGCAGTTCGCGCGCTTCGTCGCGCCGCTCGCCGAGCGCGTGCACCGCGAGGGCGGCCGGCTCGCGTGGAACACGTTTCCGCAGGTGGGCACGCTGATGCGGCGCAGTCTCGGCGCACACGCGGACGCGTTCAGCGCCGGCGGCGGCGTCGACGCGCTGCCTGCCTTCGACTATGAAGTGCCGCTCATCGGCCTGCCGCTGATGCTCGGGATGCAGACGTCGACGCTCGGCGCGTCGGTGCCGTACCTGCATGCCGATCCGCACGCGCGCGACGCCTGGCGGGCGCGGCTCGCGGGCGACGGCCGGGTGAAGGTCGGGCTCGTGTGGACGGGCAGCGCGGGGCACCAGCGCAATCCGTTCCGGCGCGTCGGGCTCGAGCGCTATGCCGATGCGTTTCGCGGCATCGACGGCGTCGCGTTCCACTCGCTGCAGCCGGGTGCGGAAGCGGATGTCGCCGCGGCGCGCGCAGCCGGTTTCGCGATCGAGGACTTTACCGCCGAACTGAAGAGTTTCGACGATACGGCCGCCTTCATCGGCGCGCTGGATCTGGTGATCACGGTGTGCACGTCGGTCGCGCACCTGTCGGGCGCGCTCGGCGCGCGCACCTGGGTGTTGCTCGACGTGAATCCGCACTGGCCGTGGCTGCTCGAGCGCACCGACAGCCCGTGGTATCCGACCGCGACGCTGTACCGGCAGCCGACGTTCGGCGCATGGGCGCCGGTGATGGAGACACTCGGGCGGGATCTCCGCGCCCTGGCCGCGGACGCGAAGCGCAGGGGCTGAGCGGCCGCCGCACCGTGTGCGACGGCCGCCCGATGCGTCAGGCGTTCCGGTCGTCGCCGGCCTTCGCGCCGTTGCGGCGGCGCAGGCCCGGCCCGAACGTGAAGCCGAACGCGAGCAGCACCAGCGACACAGCGAGCACGATGTTGTTGCCGCTCGTCACGTAAGGCGTGAAGCTGCTCGTGCCTTCGATGCGCACGTCGAGCGAGCCGATCGTGAACGGCTTGAGCTGGCCGAGCACGCGGCCGTGCGCGTCGATCGCGGCCGTCATCCCCGTGTTGGTCGAGCGCAGCATCGGCCGGCCCGTTTCGAGCGCGCGCATCCGCGCGATCTGCAGATGCTGGTCGAGCGCGATCGTGTCGCCGAACCACGCGAGGTTCGTCACGTTGACGAGCACACCGGGCGGCTGCGGGTTGTCGCGGATCGTCGCGGCGATTTCCTCGCCGAACAAGTCCTCGTAGCAGATGTCGGCCATCACCGGCTGGTTGTGCACGAGGAACGGCTTCTGCACCGGCGCGCCGCGCGCGAAGTCGCCGAGCGGCATCTTCATCAGGTCGACGAACCACCGGAAGCCCCACGGGATGAATTCGCCGAAGGGCACGAGATGGTGCTTGTCGTAGTGATAGATGTCGCGCGAATGCGGCGTCACGCCGTACAGGCTGTTCGTGTAGTCGACGTAATGACCGTCCGGCGTCACCGACGCGCCGACCGCGCCGAACAGCACGGCCGAGCCCGTCGTGTCGCTGAACTTGCGGATCGCGACGGCGAACGGCTCGGGCAGCTCCTGGATCATCACCGCGATCGCGGTCTCCGGCGTGACGATCAGGTCGGCGGGCTTCTCGACGATCATCTGCGTGTACATCTTGATCGCCGCGTCGATGCCTTCCTGCTCGAACTTGATGTCCTGCTTCACGTTGCCCTGCAGCAGCCGCACCGTGAGCGGCGCGTTCGCGGGCACGGTCCACGTGGCCTGCGACAGCCCGAGGCCGGCCGCGACGAGCGCGACGGCGATGCCGGCCGGCGCGACGACGCGCACGCGCGCGTTGCCGGCGCCGCCGGATTCCGATTCGAATTCGGGCGACCGGCGGCCGGCGACGAGCGCCTGCACGACCAGCGCGGCGAACAGCGCGAGCACCCAGGCGACCCCGTACACGCCGACGACCGGCGCGAAGCCCGCGAACGGGCCGTCGACCTGCGGATAGCCGCTCGCGAGCCACGGAAAGCCTGTGAACACGGTGCCGCGCAGCCATTCGCCGAGCGCCCATGCGCTCGCGAAGGCGAACGCGCCGTGCCAGCTCGGCGAGAACGGCCGCGGATCGGGTGCGCGGCGATGCCACGCATGGCCCGCGCAGAACGACCAGAGCCCCGCCGAGAACGCCGGGTACAGCGACAGGTAGAGCGAGAACAGCACCAGCGCGCCGCCCGCGAGCGGCGCGGCCATCTCGCCGTACACGTGCATGCTGATGTACAGCCACCAGATGCCGCTGATGAAGTTGCCGAAGCCGAACGCGCCGCCGGTGAGCGCGGCGCCGCGCCAGCTCGACGTGCGCGTCAGCTGCGCGAAAAACCAGACGAATACGGCGAGCTGCAGCCAGCCGCCGTGCGGGGTCGGTGCGAAGCTGAGCGTATTGGCCGCACCGGCGAGCAGTGCGGCCGGATAGTGCCAGCGCGGCAGCGTGCGGCCGGGGGCCGGCGCGAAAAGGCCGCCAGCCGGGCGAGACGGGATCGGATCGTCCATGTGAAGCGAAAGAGGGCGAGCGGTTGAAGGAGACGCGGCCGGCGCGAGACGGTCAGTCCTCGTGCGAGGTTTCGGCGCGGCGGCTCGCGAGCGGGTTGCGGCGCACCAGCAGCACGTGGACCTGGCGCGCATCGCCGCGCTGAATCTCGAACACGAGGTTGCCGAGTTGCAGCTTCTCGCCGCGGTGCGGCACGCGGCCGAAGTGATGGGTGATCAGCCCGCCGATCGTGTCGACCTCGTCGTCGGGGAAGTCGGTGCCGAACGTCTCGTTGAACTGGTGGATCTCGGTGAGCGCGCGCACGCGGTAGCGGCCGTCCGGCCCAGAGATGATGTTGCCGGCTTCCTCGTCGAAGTCGTATTCGTCCTCGATGTCGCCGACGATCTGTTCGAGCACGTCCTCGATCGTGATGAGGCCAGCGACGCCGCCGTATTCGTCGACGACGATCGCGAGGTGGTTGCGGTTCACGCGGAAGTCGTGCAGCAGCACGTTCAGGCGCTTCGATTCGGGAATGAACACGGCGGGGCGCAGCATCCCGCGCACGTCGAATTCATCTTCGGCATAGAAGCGCAGCAGGTCCTTCGCGAGCAGCACGCCGATCACGTTGTCGCGGTTCTCCTCGAACACGGGGTAGCGCGAGTGCGCCTTCTCGAGGACGAACGGGATGAAGTCTTCGGGCTTGTCGGCGATGTTGATCGCGTCCATCTGCGCGCGCGGCACCATGATGTCGCGGGCGCACAGGTCGGACACCTGGAACACGCCTTCGATCATCGACAGCGAATCGGCGTCGATCAGGTTGCGTTCGTGGGCGTCCTGGAGAATTTCCAGCAACTCGGTCCGGGATTCCGGCTCGGGCGAGATGAAGTCGGTCAGGCGCTCGAGCAGCGAGCGCTTTTCTTGCGGTTTGTCGGTGAGCTTACGACTGGGATACGAATCGTTCATGGTGGTGCGCCCGGGTCATGCCGGAGCGCGCGGTCACGGAGTAGGCAAGGATACACCAAGGACATGGCGCGGCCGTGTCGCCCCGGCCGTCCGGCCAGGGGCATGCGGCGCGCGCGAGCCCCGCTCGGGAACAGCCGCGCCGGGCGCGGCGCCGTCCTTCGTCTCCATCCTATCTCAGAAAGGGGCGGCGGGGCAGCGGCGGCAAAAAAGCGGGGGCGACCGGCCGGTCAGTCGGTGTCAGCGGCATTTCGTCGCGAGCGCGACAAGCCGAGCCGAGCCGACGTTCGGGCCCTCAGAAGCGCATGCCGGCAGAGCAGCCGCCGGCAGCAGCGCCGTTGGTCGCGGCGCCGCCGCAGCCGAGGACGCCGCAGCCGGACAGCGCGACGCTCGCAGCGACGAGCAGCGCGGCCAGCGTCATGCGCGATTCGCGTGCCGGTTTCATGGGCGTCGTGCCGCCTTCGCGTGCACGGGCGGTGCGGCCGGCCCTGTCGAGCGTCACCGGCATCGCGCGAGCAGCCCTTCCAGCGCGCGATCGGGGATGCCGCTCGCACGCAGCGCGTCCACGGTGCGGCTCACGTAGTCGAGCGTCGTGCCGTAGCGGCCGGCCGCGCAGCTGAACACTTCCTTGACGACGGGGTCGGTAAGCTTGCCGGTGTAAGTGGGCACGTCGCGGCGCATCACGAATGCGAGTGCGCGCACACGTTCGCCGGTTTCGAGCGAGCACGGCAGCCACGCGGGCCGGTATGACCCCATCGGCATTTCGCGTTTCCACAACGTCTCGAGATGCGGCTGCGCGGTCGGGCCCGCGAGCCGGAATGCAATGCCCGAGCACGAGCCGCCGCGATCGAGCGCGAGCACGAGGCCCGGACGTTCGGGCGTGCCGCGGTTCACGCGCGACCACAGGTAGAGCCCACGATGATAGCCATGCACCTTGCCGCGCACGGCGGAGACGGTCGGCAGCCCGGGGTTCCAGATCAGCGAGCCATAGCCGAACAGCCAGAGATCCTGCCGGCCATCCCAGTCGCGCATCGTGTGCGCGAGCGACGCGGCGAGCTCATCGTCCGTCAGCAGCCGTCCCTCGCCGATCGACGGCGGGTAGGCGGGCGGCAGCAGCGCGGCGTGGTGCATGGTGCGGACGGCTTTACTGGTACGGGTTCGGAAAGCCCAGTTTCGCGAGGATGTCGACTTCGAGCGCTTCCATTTCGGCGGCGTCCTCGTCGCTCGTCTCGTGATCGTAGCCCTGCGCGTGCAGCGCGCCGTGCACCAGCAGGTGCGCGTAGTGGGCAGCGAGCGGCTTGCCCTGGTCGTGCGCTTCCTTCTCGACGACCGGGCAGCACAGCACGAGGTCGCCGATCACGGTGCCGTCGGGCGCCGGGTCGTACGCGAAGGTCAGCACGTTGGTCGGGTAGTCCTTGTGGCGGTAGCCGGCGTTCAGCGTGCGACCTTCTTCCTCGCCGACGAAGCGCACGGTGAGCTGCGCGCTCGCGAACAGCGCCGGCTCGATCCATTCGGCGATCAGCTTGCGCTTGGGAAGCGTCTTGCGGATGTCGCCGGTGATTTCGTCACCGTACTGCACGGACAGGTCGAGCTCCAGCTCGCGCACCTCGTTCGCCATTTCCGCGATTTCCTCGTCGCGCGGCGCGGGTTCGGCACCCACGTGCAGCGTCACGCTGTCGTAGTGCTCGGGCTGCAGCGCGAGCTTCGCGCGCATCGCCGGATCGTGGTGCTGCGCAACGATCGCAACGGCCGCCTCGCCCGAACTGCCCGACAGGTCGAACATCAGGCTGCGGCCGTCGGGGAAGTCGATTCGAAGCCCTTGCGCGCTGACGGTCCGGGCCTTGCCCTTCGCATCGAACAGCGAGAGACGGGGGAAATCGGGCGCGGCGGACTGGTCGCGCCCGGACTTGCGGGAACGGGAAGATTTCATGACGGGTGCGGCGATTGGAACGCGTTGAGGATACACCAAACGGCCGATCGCTCCCGAATTCGAAACGGCCGCGCGCGGGTGAAAAAAAGCCCGGCGCGCCGTCGGGCGGGCCGGGCCGGCAGGCCGGGGCAGCGCGCGGGCGCCGCCGGTCAGCCGTCCTGATGCTGCGCGTGGAACTCGTCGTACGCCTCGACGATGCGCGCGACGAGCGGATGGCGCACGACGTCCGCGCTCGTGAAGCGCGTGAGCGCGATGCCGCGCACGCCGCCGAGCACCTGCTGCGCCTCGACGAGGCCGCTCTTGTGCCCGCGCGGCAGGTCGACCTGGCTCGTGTCGCCGGTGACGACGGCCTTCGAGCCGAAGCCGATCCGCGTGAGGAACATCTTCATCTGCTCGGGCGTCGTGTTCTGCGCCTCGTCGAGGATGATGAACGCGTGGTTCAGCGTGCGGCCGCGCATATAGGCGAGCGGCGCGATCTCGATCATCTGGCGCTCGAACATCTTCGCGGTCTTGTCGAAGCCGAGCAGGTCGTACAGTGCGTCGTACAGCGGCCGCAGGTACGGGTCGACCTTCTGCGCGAGATCGCCCGGCAGGAAGCCAAGCCGCTCGCCGGCCTCGACGGCCGGGCGCGTCAGCACGATCCGCTTGACCTGGTCGCGCTCCAGTGCGTCGACCGCGCATGCGACCGCGAGGTAGGTCTTGCCGGTGCCGGCCGGCCCGATGCCGAACGTCACGTCGTGCGACAGGATCTGCTTCAGGTATTCGCGCTGCGCGGGCGTGCGACCGCGCAGGTCGGCGCGCCGCGTATAGAGCTTCGGCGCGGGCTCTTCGTCCGGCGTGTCCGCGTCGAGCTGCACGACGGGCTCGTCGAACGGATGGTCGGGGTCGCCGCGAAAGCGCACGTCGATCGTGTCCTGGCGGCCGTTGCCGGACGTGTGGCGCACTTCGACCAGCGCGAGCTGGATATCGTCGACCGACAGCGGATCGCGCGCGCGGTTGTAGAAGTTCTCGAGCGCCGCGAGCGCGAGCTTCGCGCCGCGCCCGCGGATCGTGATCCGGTGGCCGCGCCGCGCGAGCGTGACGTCGAGCGCCTGTTCGATCTGCCGCAGGTTCTCGTCGAGCGGGCCGCAGAGGTTGGCGAGGCGCGCGTTGTCGTCGCGCGGCGCGGTGAATTCCAGTGCTTGGACGGTCTTCAAAGTAGCGTCGGGCTCCTGTTGAACGTCAGTCGGTCAGGTCAGTGGGTGGCCGCGCTCGCGTCGTCGCTCACGAGCAGGAGCTCGCCGCGCAGCGAGTGCGGGTACGCATGATTGATCTTCACGTCGATCATCTGGCCGATCAGGCGCGGGTGCGACGCGAGCGGCGCCGGGAAGTTTACGACCCGGTTGTTCTCGGTGCGGCCCGACAGTTCGTTCGGGTCCTTGCGCGACGGGCCCTCGACGAGGATCCGCTCGACCTTCCCGACCATCGACTGGCTGATGCGCGCGACGTTTTCCTCGATGGTCGCCTGCAGATGTTGCAGGCGTTTGAGCTTGACCTCGCGCGGCGTGTCGTCGTGCAGGTTCGCGGCCGGCGTGCCGGGGCGCGGGCTGTAGATGAACGAGAAGCTGGTGTCGTAGCTCATCTCGTGCACGAGCGCCATCATCTTGTCGAAATCTTCCTCGGTCTCGCCGGGGAAGCCGACGATCATGTCGGTCGACAGCGACAGGTCCGGGCGGATCGCGCGCAGCTTGCGGATCACCGACTTGTATTCGAGCACGGTGTAGCCGCGCTTCATCGCCATCAGGATGCGGTCGGAGCCGTGCTGGACCGGCAGGTGCAGGTGGCTCACGAGCTTCGGCACCTTCGCATAGGTGTCGATCAGGCGTTGCGTGAATTCCTTCGGATGCGACGTCGTGTAGCGGATTCGCTCGATGCCGGGGATGTCGGCGACGTATTCGATCAGCGTCGCGAAATCGGCGATCTCGGTCGAACCGGCCGTCAGCGCGCCGCGATACGCGTTCACGTTCTGGCCGAGCAGCGTGACTTCGCGCACGCCCTGGTCGGCGAGGCCGGCCACTTCGGTCAGCACGTCGTCGAGCGGACGCGACACTTCGTCGCCGCGCGTGTACGGCACGACGCAGTAGCTGCAGTACTTCGAGCAGCCTTCCATGATCGACACGAACGCACTCGGCCCCTCGACGCGCGCGGGCGGCAGGTGGTCGAACTTCTCGATCTCGGGGAACGTGATGTCGACCTGCGCGCGGCCGCTTTCGCGGCGCGCATCGATCATCTGCGGCAGGCGGTGCAACGTCTGCGGGCCGAACACGAGGTCGACGTACGGCGCGCGCGACACGATCGACGCGCCTTCCTGGCTGGCGACGCAGCCGCCGACGCCGATCAGCAGGCCCGGCTTCGCTTCCTTCAGCTCGCGCACGCGGCCGAGGTCGGAGAACACCTTTTCCTGCGCCTTCTCACGCACCGAGCACGTGTTGAACAGGATGATGTCCGCGTCTTCCGGGGTATCGGTCTTTTCGAGGCCTTCGGCCGCATTGAGCACGTCCACCATCTTGTCCGAGTCGTACTCGTTCATCTGGCAGCCGAAGGTCTTTACGTAAACTTTCTTGGTCATGGGGATTCGCCGTTCGCAGTGGTTGACCTGGGGGCGTCGTCAAGGGTGAATCGGGACGGCTGCTGCCGGTGCAGCGTGGCGGACCGGGGCGCGCGGTGCGCGTCGAGCGAGCATGTCGCGAATACTCGCGCATGCATGAAAAGCCGTCGGGAAAGCTTTCCATTATAGCTTTACGCGCCGCTCCGGGCGGGCGGCAGGTTGCGGCCGCGCGACGCCTTTCATTGAACTCCGACCCCGATATGGCGGCGCGGCAACCTTCAGCGGCACGCGTTCAGCAGGTCGTCGAGCGCCGCTTCCTCGCGCGCGAAGCGTTCGGCGAGGAAGTCGAGCAGCACGCGCACGCGCGGCGCCATGTAGCGCTTGCCGTGATAGAGCGCGTGCAGCGGCGCGTCCTGGTGTCGCCAGTCGGGCAGTAGCACGCGCAGCCGGCCGGCGCGCACGTCGTCGGCGATGTCCCAGAGCGACTTCAGCGCGATGCCGTGGCCGCGCAGCGTCCATTCGCGGGTGAGGCCGCCGTCGTTGGTCTCGAAAGCCGTCGACACCGGCACCGTGTGGGTCTGTACCTCGTCGCCGCGCGTGAAGCGCCACGTGTTCATCGGGCCCGACGCGATCGTGATCACGTTGCAGGGAAAGCGGGCCAGATCGTGCGGATCGGCCGGCACGCCGTGGCGCTCGACGAACGACGGCGCCGCGCACAGCACGCGCCGGTTCGCGGCGAGCCGGCGTGCGATCAGCGCGCCGTCGGGCGGGGCGGCGAAGCGGATCGCGAGGTCGATCTCGTCCTGCCACAGGTTCGACGACGAATCGGACGCCGTCAGCGAGAACGTGACGCCCGGATGCAGCGTGGTGAATTCGTCGAGCCAGTCGAGCAGCTGATTGCGGCCGAAATCGGACGTCGACGACAGCCGCACCTTGCCGGCCACCACGTTGCGGCCTTCCTGCAATAGCGCGTGCGCGTCGTCGAGCGCCTGCAGCGCCTGCCGGCAGCAATTCAGGTAGAGCCGGCCTTCGTCGGTGAGGCGCAGCTGCCGCGTCGAGCGCTCGAACAGCCGCGTCGCGACCTTCGCCTCGAGCTTCGCGAGGCGCGCGCTCGCGGCGGCCGGCGTGAGGTTCAGCTTGCGCCCTGCCGCGGACAGGCTGCCCAGTTCCGCCGCCTCGACAAACAGCCGGATGTCGCCCAGTCGATCCATCGGATTTTCCACAATCTTTTGAAAATGGTTCAAATGCCGCGCCAATTATCAAAGATAGGCGTATTCGGGACAATGCGCGCACATCCCGCTTTTTGTGCGGTGCGGTACGGACCGGCTGCCGCGTCCGCCGCCTTTTCGGAGAACGTCATGCCCATACCGTTACTGGCGCTCGCGATCAGCGCCTTCGCCATCGGCACCACCGAATTCATCATCATGGGACTTTTGCCCGAAGTCGCGCACGACCTCGCCGTGTCGCTGCCGTCGGCCGGCCTGCTGGTCACGGGCTACGCGCTCGGCGTCGCGGTCGGCGCGCCGCTGCTCGCGGTGCTGACGAGCCGCATGCCGCGCAAGGCCGCGCTGCAGCTGCTGATGGCGATCTTCATCGTCGGCAACGTGTTGTGCGCGACCGCGTCCGGCTACGCGATGCTGATGGTCGCGCGCGTCGTCACGTCGTTCGCGCACGGCTCGTTCTTCGGGATCGGCGCGGTGGTGGCCGCGTCGCTCGTGCCGGCCGACAAGCGCGCGAGCGCGATCGCGCTGATGTTCACGGGCCTCACGCTGTCGAACGTGCTCGGCGTGCCGTTCGGCACGTTCGTCGGCCAGCTGCTCGGCTGGCGCGCGTCGTTCTGGATCGTCGCCGCGCTCGGCGTGCTGTCGCTCGGCGGCGTCGCCCTGCTGGTGCCGAACCGCCACGACAGCGGGCCCGTCGGCCTCGGCCACGAAGTGCGGGTGCTGAAGGAGCCGCAGGTCTGGCTGGCGCTCCTGATGACCGTGCTCGGTTTCGGCGGCGTGTTCGTCGTGTTCACGTACATCGCGCCGATCCTCGAAACCGTCACCGGTTATTCGCCGCGTGCGGTCGCGTTGATCCTCGTGCTGTTCGGCGCGGGGCTGACGGTCGGCAACATGCTCGGCGGCAGGCTCGCCGACCGCGCGCTGATGCCGTCGCTGATCGCGATCCTGGTCGCGCTGATGGCCGTGATGGCCGTATTCGCGAAGACGAGCCACCTGCCGGTCGCGGCCGCGGTGACCGTATTCGTCTGGGGGATCGCCGCGTTCGCGACGGTGCCGCCGCTGCAGGCCCGCGTGGTCGAAAAGGCCGCGAGCGCGCCGCATCTCGCGTCGACGCTGAACATCGGCGCGTTCAACGTCGGCAACGCGGGCGGCGCGTGGCTCGGCGGTCTCGCGCTGGGGCACGGCTTCGCGCTCGATGCGTTGCCGTGGGTCGCTGTCGCGGTGACGTTCGCGGCGCTCGTCGTCACGTGGCTCGCGATGCGGCTCGATGCCCGCGCACCGGCGCGCTGCGCGGCACCGGCCGCGCATTGAGCGGTGCACCGGGCGGCGGCGTGCCGGCGCTATGGCGACAGGAAAAGGTTCGCGAGAAACGCTTTCCTCCGCGATGCTGATAACGGTGTGAAGATAACTTCGTTTGCCGGGTCGGGGCCGGGTGATAGCGTCTCGATACGCGCCGTTCGTGGCGCAACCCGATTCCGGCTAACCCCATTCGCAGGGCCGCGCGGCGGCCCGGAGGCCATGTTATGTCTTCACCCCTGGCGCTGGTGCGCGGCGTGTCTTCCTTCGAGTCCGGCAATGCCGCCGACGCGCGGACGTCCGCGTCGCTCGACGTCCTCGAGCAGGTCGTCGGCGTGAATCTCGCGCGCTTGCGCGCCGAGCGGCAGCTGTCGCTCGATGCGCTCGCGCGGCTGTCCGGCGTGTCGCGCGCGATGCTCGCGCAGATCGAATCCGCGCGCAGCGTGCCGTCGATCAAGGTGCTCTGCAAGATCGCCGCGGCGCTGAAGGTATCGGTCGCCGCGTTCCTGCGCCGTCATGCGGTGAACGGCTTCGAGCATCTGGCGGCCGAGCGCGCGGCGCGCGTCGTCAGCTCGAACGGCCGCTTCTCGGCGCGCGCGCTGTATCCGGAAGGCGAGCCTGCCGCGGCCGAATTCCACGAGCTGCGGATCGCGCCGCTGCACACGGAACCCGGCACGCGCCGCGCGCCCGGCACGACGGTCAACCTGGTCGTCAGCGAAGGCACGCTCGAAGTCGGCGTGCACGATCGGCGCCAGCTGCTCGCGACCGGCGACGCGATCGTGTTCGACGCCGACCAGCCGTACAGCCTGCGCAATCCGGGCGACAGCGAGGCGCGCGCGTTCCGCGTGACGGTGAGCCCCGAGGTGCCGCCGCGCTGGCTCGTGCCCGACGCCGCGCACGCGGCCGGCTGAACGCGCGGCTCGCAGGGCCGGCGCCGGTTCCGTTCGGGACGGCGTGCAGGCCCGGTGTCGGCCGTTCGGACGATGCCGTTAGACGGAGTCGTCAGTAAGGTTTTAAGTGTGGTTCGCTGCGCCGCGTGCGCAGCTGATGTATGCTTGGCCCGCCGGTTCCGGGGTAGGCCCCGGCCGGTAATCAGTGCGTCTTCAGGGCGGGGCGAAATTCCCCACCGGCGGTAGGCTGGCGTTAGCCGGCGAGCCCGCGAGCGCTCGCGCATCCGCGCGGGGTCAGCAGATCTGGTCGAATGCCAGAGCCGACGGTCACAGTCCGGATGAGAGAAGATGTGCAGATAGTCATGTCCGTCAGGGCCGCTTTGCCATGCGTGCGAAGCGGGTTGTCGTTCTGTCTGTTTGCAATGCCCTGAAACGTTTTTCGCCCAAATCGTAATTGCGAGGAGCGTTTCACATGTCCTTCATGTCCGTTTCGTCGGCACCCGCCGACGCCTTTGCCGATCTCCCGTTGCTCGATTCCGAACCGGTGCCGCCGCGCATCGCCGCCGCGCTCGACGCGTTGCGCGCGGGCCGCGCGGTCGTGTTGCAGGACGATCACGACCGTGAAAACGAGGCCGACCTGATCGTCGCAGCCGAGCGCATCACGCCCGAGACGATGGCGCTCCTGATCCGCGAGTGCAGCGGCATCGTGTGCCTGTGCCTGACCGACGACAAGGTCCGCGCGCTCGAGCTGCCGCCGATGGTGCAGACCAACGAGAGCCGCAACGGCACCGCGTTCACCGTGTCGATCGAGGCGCGCGAAGGCGTGCATACCGGCGTGTCCGCGGCCGATCGCGTGACGACGATCCGCGCGGCGATCGCCGACGATGCGAAGCCGTACGACATCGTGCGTCCCGGCCACGTGTTTCCGCTGCGTGCGCAACCGGGCGGCGTTCTGGCGCGCCGCGGTCACACCGAAGGGACGGTCGACCTGTCGATCCTCGCTGGCCTGAAGCCGGCGGGCGTGCTGTGCGAGCTGATGAATCCGGACGGCACGATGACGCGCGGCGACGACGTCGAGCGTTTCGCGCAGCAGCACGGGTTGCCGATGCTGACGATCGCGGAACTCGTCGAATTCCGCGAGGCGCTGGCGGCCGCGCGCGAGCGCTGCTGCGAGCCGGCCTGAGCGAGGAGGGAGCGGGCGCGTTCGCGCGCTCCTCTCCGATACGGCGTGCGTGAACCGGCGCACGCCGGGCCGGGCTGATCCGGCCTGTATGAAAGTCAGGACTGCACGTCGCCGAATTCGCCGCGCAGGCCGGCTTCGACGAGCGCCGGCAGTTCGTCCATCTTGCGCATGATCCGCGTGATGCCCATCGCGCGCAGCGCATCCGCGTAGTTGTCGGGGATGTGGCTCGCGCCGACGAACGCGATCGTCTTCATCCCCGCCGCACGCGCGGCATTCAACCCCGATACGCTGTCCTCGACGACGACGCAGCGCGCCGGCGCCACACCGAGCGTCTGCGCCGCATGCAGGTAGACGTCGGGGTAGGGTTTCGGCCGTGCGACCTGCTCGGAGCTGAACACGCGATCGCCGAAGATTTCGGTGAGCGACGCGCGCTTTAGCGAGTTGCGCACACGCACGAGCCGGCTGTTCGACACGACGGCGGCCGGCAGGCTGACCTTCAGCAGCGCGTCGCGCACGCCGGTGATCGGCGCGAGCGATTGCGCCAGCGCGATCTCGATGTTGCGCTCGATGGTCTCGATGAAGTCGTCGGGCATCTCGACCCCGAAGCGGGATTCGAGCCCCGTGAGGAAACGCGACGTCTGCTGGCCGAACGCCGACTTCGCGGCGGCTTCGAAATCGATGTGCGGAAAGGTGGCGGTGAGCGTGTCGAGCAGCACGCGGTCGGCGATGACTTCGCTGTCGACGAGCACGCCGTCGCAGTCGCAGATGAGGTGATCGAGCATGATGGTGAAAAAGCGGGATATCGGCGACGCCGATCGATTCGCCATGATACGTGCTTTCACGCGCATGCCGCGCGACGTTTCGGCAAATCTGCCCGATGCGGCCGTGCCGTCGCAGTATTTCGTACAGGTGTGCTGCCGATCATGCGACGATGGCGGCCCGCTTGCACGGGCCGCTATCGCTTGCGTCACATCTCGATCACGCGCCCCGTTTTCCACGACGTCATCGCGGCCTCGGCCAGCTCGAGCGCGGCGAGCCCGTCATCGATCGTGGTCCTGACCGGCGTGCCGTCGCGCAGCGCGTCGACGAAGTGCGCGATCTCGGCCGCGTACGCATGCCGGTAGCGCTCCAGGAAGAACGGCTCCGGCACGTCCGACGCGATGCCGCCGGCCAGCCACGCGCTCACCTCGGTCGGCCGCACGTTGCCGGCCTGCAGCATCCCTTTGCTGCCGAGCAGTTCGAAGCGCTGGTCGTAGCCGTAGGCCGCGCGCCGCGACGTGTTGATCTGGCACAGCAGCCCGCGCCGCGTGCGGATCGTCACGGCGGTCGAATCGATGTCGCCGGCATCGAGCACGGCCGGGTCGGTCAGGCAACTGCCGGTCGCGTGCAGCGTCTGCGCTTCGTCGCCCAGGATCCAGCGGAACACATCGAAATCGTGGATCAGCATGTCCTTGAAGATGCCGCCCGAGCTGCGGATGTAGTCGACGGGCGGTGCGCCCGGGTCGCGGCTCGTGACGACCAGCATCTCCGGCGTGCCGATCTCGCCGCGTTCGACGCGCGCCTTAAGCGCGGCGAAGGTCGGATCGAAGCGGCGCTGGAAGCCGATCATGCAGGTCACGCCGGTGCGTCGCACGACGTCCGCGCATTCGCGCGAGCGCTCGACGGTCAGGTCGACCGGCTTCTCGCAGAACACGGCCTTGCCTGCGTTCGCCGCCGCGACGATCAGGTCCGCATGCGTGTCGGTGCTCGACGCGATCACGACCGCCTGCACGGCTGCATCGCCGAGCGCGCGTTCGATATCCGCGACCTGCGCGCCGTGTGCGTGTGCGAGCGCTTCGGCCGACGGTGCGTGATGGTCGATCACGTATTTCAGTTTCGCGCGCGGATGGCGCGCGAGATTCGCCGCATGGATCTTGCCGATTCTTCCCGCGCCGAATAAAGCGAATTCGATCATTCTGTTCTCCTCTTCCGTTGAGTCCGCTGTCTTCTTCCTGTCAGGCCGGCGCCTAGCGCGCACATCGAGTGCATGGCCGCACGCGTCGTCACGTGTACGGGTCGTCACGCCGGCCGCGCACTGCGGCGACGCTCAGCAATCCGCCAGTTCGCGCCGCACATAGTCGATGCTTGCCCGCAGCCGGTCTTCGATGTCGTCGGCTTCGGCGATTTCGTTCGCGAACGGCTCGAACGAGAACGCGCCGCGGTAGCCGCGCGCGAGCAGTTCGCGCAACTGCCGGATGTTGCCGAGCCGGTCGGCGCCGCCGACCAGCACGCGATGGCCGTCGCGCATCCGGTCGACCGGCAGGCCGTCTTCGTCGACACCCGAGATGTGCACGAGGCCCGTCAGGTTCGGGAAGAAGATGTCCTCCCCCGACAGATGATGGTGGAACGTGTCGTGCACGAGCCGGAAGACCTGTTCGCCGGCCGCGGCGTAGATGCCTTTCACCGCATCGGACTTGCGGCGCAGCGCACACTCCTCGAAACCGAGCGGCTCGATGAAGCCGAGCAGGCCGCGCGCTTCGAGGATCGGCTTGAGCGCCTTCAGCGCCTTCACGAGATCCGCATGGCGCACGTCCGCGCCGCGCGTGTCGCCGCGGCTGTTGGTCGGGCACAGCACCAGCGCACGCGCGCCGCACTGCGCCGCGTAGTCGGCCAGCACGGTCGCTTCGTCCGCGCGCTCGGCGTTCCATTGCTCGAAGCGCTGCAGCGCGTTGATCGTCAGGATCGTCGCGCCGACGGCTTCGGCCGTCGCGCGCACGGTGGCGGCCGGCGTGCCGTCGACGATCTCGACGCCGTCGAGATCGTTGCGGATCTCGATCGTGTCGATGCCGAGGCGCCGGCACAGCGCGACATAGCGGTCGAGCGGCAGGCGCGGCGCGCTCATCCGGTTCAGCGAAAAATGGAATGCTTGCGTCATCGTTCTGTCCTTGCGTGTCGAGTGGGGGCGGGGGCCGGATCAGGTGCCGGTGCGAGCGGTGCCGCCGGCCGGCGGGTTTGCCGGCGGCGCGGCGAGTGCGTGCCACGTGTCGCGCAGCCAGTGCGCGCACGCGACGTTGTTGTCGAAGATCGAATAGCGTGCGCCGCCGCCGTAGTCGGGAAACGGGATGAACTCGCAACTGATCTGCTCGAGCCGCGCCGGCCGAGCGTGAGCCTGCGATTGCAGCAACTGGCGCAGTGCGGTTTTCCACGTGTCGAGCAGTGCCGCGCGCCATTCGCCGTGATAGGCGCCCGGTGCCGGCGCGACGAACGGATACTGGATGCCGCGGCCGGACCGGCCGTCCGCGCGGCGCATCCAGCGGTTCTCGGGATTGTTCGGAATCACGCTGCGCGCATGCGCGTGCCGAACCCAGCCGCGCGCGATCCAGTCGGCGTAGATGGCGGCCGGCGACGCAGGGTCGAGCACGAGGCTGCCGCTGTCGACCCGTTCGCGAATGCCCGATGCGTCGAGTTCGGCGCGATTGCCGATCTTGAACAGCAGGTGCGAATGATCGAGCGTGATCCGGAACGGCGCGCCGGCCTGCTCGACATGCCGCGCGACACGCGCGACGCGCGTGAAGTCCTCGCTCCACATGTCGACGTGTACTTCGAGGCTCGGCAGGCAGCCGACCGGCTCGCCGCGTTCGTACGTACGCAGGTAGAAATCGGCGACTTCGCGGTCCGACAGCGGATGGCCGTCCGCGTGATGCGCGTATAGCTGGCAGTTGAGCACCGTGCTGCCGAACCGCGCGCCGGCATCGACGATTTCGGCGACATGCGGTTCGTCATGGCCCGCGCGCCAGATGCCGCCGATCACGCGAATCGGCAGCGCGTGGCGTTCAACCAGCGCGAAATACGGCGACAGATCTTCGCCGCGCGCCGGGTTCTTTTCGACGTAGTCGAACACGCCGGTGCCGGCGATCATCCGGAAGCGTTCGGCGGGCACCGGCAACGGCAGGCCGTCGTGTTCGAGCACGCCGTCGAGGTTCACGCCGATGAGGATCGGTTCAGCCATCGTCTCCTGTCCGTTGTTGTGCTGGGGATGGCTGTCCAATGTACGGATGCGCCGCGCGGGCTGCATGGCAAACGTTGACGAAAAAACGCCAATGCGCCGGTCGATTTTTTTCGCCACGCGCGTGCGCCGCGATGCGCGGCGCCATTCAAGGCTGCAGGTAGGCGCTCGTCCTCACGTTCGCTGCACAGAACACGCGGAATTCGACCGGGTCGCCCGGCGGCGGCTGTTCGACGATCCCGCATGCATGTAACACGTGCTGCAGCGCGGAAATCGCCTGTCCGTCCGGATCCTGGTCGATCGCGAGATCCATCGCGCCGGCGTCGATGAAGGTGCGGTGCTCGTCGAGCATCTCGTGCCCGATCCAGACCACGCGGCCGGTCGCGCCGGCCTTGCGCAGCGCCGCTTCGATGCCGGCCGAGCCGGCGCCGCTGTTGTAGATCGCGACCACGTCGTCGTGTGCCTGCAGTGCCTTCGTCACCGCGCGGTAGCAGCGGTCGTCCTGGTCGAGCGTCTCGACCGGCTCGCCGTCGCAGCGCAGCGTGGCGAACGCGTCGGCGAGCTGGTCCCGGCAGCCGGCCATCCGGTCGGCATGCGCGCGGTAGCCCATGCGGCCGCCGAGCAGCAGCACGCGGCCGGGGCGTGCCGCCAGGCGGCCGACGTAGTAGCCGGCCGTGCGCCCGGCGCGGTAGTTGTCGATGCCCGCGTAGTGCACGCGATCGATGCCGCCGATGTCGGTGACCATCGTAACGACAGTTTCGCCGCGCGCGATCGCGCCGGCCAGTGCATCGCGCACGCGGGCGGTGTCGCGTGCCGTGATGATCAGCGCCGCGCGCCGGTATGCGGGCCGTTCGATCAGAGCGGCGGCGCGTTCGTCGTCCGCGGCGGGCAGGATCGTCCGGTGCACGACCACGCGCCGGTCGAGCATCTGCAGCGAGCGCTGCAGCGCCTGCTGCAGCCGCCGGAAGAACGGCGCGTCGGTGTCCGGCAGCAGCACGTCGACGTGGATCAGCCCGTGCCGCGTGTCGGGCAGTTGCCGCGGCACGCCGAGCTGCCGCGCCGCCGCGACCACGCGCTCGCGCGCCTGCGCCGACACGCTGCCGCGCTCGTTCAGCACGCGGTCGACGGTGGTCGTGCTGACGCCCGCGAGCGCCGCGATCTCGTCGAAGCGCGCGGTGCGCTTGCGCCAGCGCGGCCCGGATTCACCTGCCATGGTCGTCTCCAACGTCGTGGTCGCCATCATCGGGTGCGTGGCGCTGCCAGGAACGCTAAAACGATGGCGAAATTTCGTCAACGTTTCGATTGAGCGGGGGCGGCCGGTCGCCTAATTTTGGTTCCATGGGGGACGCGCTTGCAGCGCTTCCCGCGCACAGGCAAACCAGGAGACACGAGTGGCCCATACCGACGACCAGGCGCGCGATCGCACGGCGGCGCGCCGTCAGGAATACCGAATGATCGGCGGCGCCGGCGAGCGCGCGCACGCGGCGGGTCTCGTCAACGCCGAGTGGTACCGGTGCGCGATGCCGCGGCCGCTGATGAAGCAGTTGATGCAGCGCAGCGACGCGCGTGCGATCCGCGACACGCTGATCTGGTATGCGGCGATCGCGGCCAGCGGCGTGCTCGCGTGGCTGGCCTGGCGCGCGCATTCGGCGTGGGCGATCCCGGCGTTCTTCGTGTACGGCACGCTCTACTGCAGCCCGGCCGACTCGCGCTGGCACGAATGCGGGCACGGCACTGCGTTTCGCACGCGCTGGATGAACGACGCGCTGTACCAGGTCGCGTCGTTCCAGGTGTTCCGCCGCGCGACGGCGTGGCGCTGGAGCCATGCGCGCCATCACACCGACACGCTGGTCGTCGGGCGCGATCCGGAAATCGCCGCGCCGAAGCCGACCGACTGGCTCGCGCTCGCGCTGAACGTCGTCGCGCTGAAGCATGTGGCCGGCGAACTGCGCAAGATGATTGCGGCCGCGTTCACTGGCCGGCTTGACGACGAGGAGCGCACCTACGTGCCCGAGTCGGAATGGCCGAAGGTCGTGCGCGAGGCGCGCATCCATATGGCGGTCTATGCGCTCGTGGCCGGTGCGTCGCTGTACTGGCACACGCTCCTGCCGCTGCTCTACATCGGCTTGCCGAGCCTCTACGGCGCGTGGCTGTACCTGTACTTCGGCCTCACGCAGCACGCAGGCATGCCCGAGAACGTGCTCGATCACCGGCGCAATTGCCGCACCGTGATGATGAATCCGGTGTTCCGCTTCCTGTACTGGAACATGAACTACCACGTCGAGCACCACATGTTCCCGATGGTGCCGTTCCACGCGCTGCCGAAGCTGCACGAGGCCGTGAAGGCCGACATGCCGCCGCCGTACCGCAGCACGCTCGCCGCGTATGCGGAGATCGTGCCGGCGCTGGTCCGGCAGACGCGCGACCCGTCCCATTACGTCGTGCGGCCGGTGCCGGACGCGGCGCACGCGTGATCGACATCGAACAACCCAAACAAGGAGACACGCATCATGACGCAATGGATCGACACCGGCGCGCTCGACGACATCGACGACGAGGACGTCGCGCGCTTCGATCACGCAGGCCACACATACGCGATCTACCGGATCGATGGCCAGGTTTATGCAAGCGACGGCCTGTGCACGCACGAGAACGTGCATCTCGCGGACGGGCTTGTGATCGACCACGTGATCGAATGCCCGAAGCACAACGGCCGCTTCGATGTGCGCGACGGCCGGCCGCTGTCCGCGCCCGCATGCGAGAAGCTGCGCACGTACCGTGCGAAGATCGAGGGCGGTCGCGTCCTGATCGAGGTGTGATGCGATGACGAACCACCGTGTGATGGCGATCGTCGGTGCGAGCCATGCGGGCGGCCGCGCGGCGCAGGTGCTGCGCGAGTCCGGCTGGCACGGGCGCATCGTGCTGATCGGCGCGGAGTCGCACCTGCCGTACGAGCGGCCGCCGTTGTCGAAGGGCGTGCTGACGGGCGAGCGCAGCGCGGCGCAGTGCCGGTTGCGCGATCCGGACGCATGGGCGGCCGACGGCATCGAGCTGATCGTCGCGACGGTCGAGCGCATCGATCCGCACGCACGCGAAGTGCGCGTATCCGGCGACCGGGTGTTCTTCTACGACGCGCTGCTGCTCGCGACCGGCGCTCGCGCGCGCCGCCTCGCGATTCCGGGCGCGGCGCTCGACGGCGTGTTTGCATTGCGTACGCTCGACGACGCGGCGGCACTCGGCACGCGGCTCGTGCCCGACGCACGGATCGTGCTGATCGGCGGCGGCTTCATCGGTCTCGAAGTCGCGGCGTCGGCGCGGCTGCGCGGCTGCCGCGTGACCGTGGTCGACGCCGCGCCGCGCCTGCTCGGACGCGCGGTGCCGGAGACGATCGCGGCGCGCGTGCAGGCGCTTCACGAGGAGCAGGGCGTGGCGATCCGCGTGAACCGGAAACCCGTTGCGATCGAGCGGACCCCGGGCGGCGCGCTGGCAGTCGTGCTCGACGACGGCGACACGCTGATTGCCGATACGGTCGTGGCCGGCATCGGCATCGAACCGGCTGACGAGCTGGCGCGCGACGCGGGCCTCGCGGTCGATCGCGGCATCGTCGTGAACGCTCGGCTCGAGACGTCGGCGCGCGGCATCTATGCGGCCGGCGACGTCGCGGTGTTTCCGAGTGCGTTGTCGGGGCGATCGGTCCGGCAGGAGACATGGCACGGCGCCGAGACCCAGGCACGCGCCGCCGCGCGCAACATGCTCGGCGCCGACGAACCGTATCGAGCGATGGCATGGTTCTGGTCGGATCAATACGATGCGCAGTTGCAGGTGGCAGGGGAGCCGGCGCTCGGTGAACGGTCGGTTGCGCGCGTGCTCGGCGACGATGCGGAAATCCACTTTCATTTCGACGCGGGCGGACTGCTCGTCGCAGCGAGCGGTTTCGGCCGCGCGTCAGGATTCGTCAAGGAGATGAAGCTGGCGAGGATGCTGGTCGAACGCGGCGCCGCGGTGGTGCCCGCGGTGGTCGCCGACGCGAACCTGAAGCTGAAATCGCTGTTGCCGGCGTCGGCCTGCGGGTAGGCGGAACGTGCAATGAAAAACAGCCCGCGGCCTTCCGGCACGCGGGCTGTGTTGCTTCGTCGATGGACGGGCCGCGTCAGTGCGGCACGTGCAGTTGCAGATAGAGCACGGCTGCGAGCGAGCCGCCGATCAGCGGGCCGACCACCGGGATCCACGCATAGCGCCAGTCGCTGTCGCGCTTGCCGGGAATCGGCAGCAGCGCATGCATGAGGCGCGGCGCGAGGTCGCGCGCGGGGCTCATCGCATAGCCGGTCGGGCCGCCGAGGGAGATGCCGATGCCGAGCACGAGCAGGCCGACGGGCAGCGCGTCGAGTGCGCCGAGGCCGACCTGCGGCGATGCGAGATACAGCACGCCTAGGATCAGCACGAACGTGCAGATCGCCTCGGTCAGCACGTTGTGCCGGACGCTGCGAATCGCGGGCGCCGTGCAGAACACCGCGAGCTTCAGGTCCGCATCGGCTTCCTTCGCGAAGTGCTGGCGATACGCGAGCCACACGAGCAGTGCGCCCGCCATCCCGCCGAGCATCTGCGCGAGAATGTAGCCGCCGACTTTCGACCACGCGAACTTGCCCGCGAGCGCGAGGCTGATCGTCACGATCGGGTTCAGGTGCGCGCCGCTGAACGACGCGGTCACGTAGACGGCGACGAATACGGCCATCGCCCAGCCCCACACGATCACGATCAGGTCCGCGCCCTTGCCCTTGGTCTTGGCAAGCAGCACGTTGGCGACCGCGCCGTTGCCGAGCAGCACGAGGATCGCCGTGCCGATGAATTCTGCAATATAAGGTGACATGCTTGTCTCTCGTATGTCGCGGCGGACTCGCGCGTCGCGCGGTCCGCCGGTGTTGTTTTAATTCGTTCGGATTGCTTCTGGTTGCCGCGGGTTACTGCGTGTCGTCGGCCCACGCCTTGGCGGCGCGCACCGCGCGTTGCCAGCCGGCCATGCAGCGCTCGACCTGCTCCTTCGGCATCGACGGGGAGAAGCGGCGATCGAGCTGCCACTGGCTGCGCACTTCGTCGAGGTTCTTCCAGTAGCCGATCGCGAGGCCCGCGAGGTAGGCCGCGCCGAGCGCGGTCGTCTCGGTGATCTGCGGTCGCACCGCGTCGACGCCGAGCAGGTCGGCCTGGAACTGCATCAGCAGATTGTTCGCGCTCGCGCCGCCGTCGACGCGCAGCTCGCCGATGCTGATGCCGGAGTCGGCTTCCATCGCGGCCAGCACGTCGAGCGACTGGTAAGCGATCGCGTCGAGCGCCGCGCGCGCGAGGTGAGCGGACGTCGTGCCGCGCGTGACGCCGAACACCGAACCGCGCGCCCGTGCGTTCCAGTGCGGCGCGCCGAGGCCCGCGAACGCCGGCACGAGATAGACGCCGTCGGTATGCGGCACGCTCGCGGCGAGCGCTTCGATCTCGGCGGCCGACTTGATGATGCCGACGCCGTCGCGCAGCCACTGCACGACCGCGCCCGCGATGAAGATGCTGCCTTCGAGCGCGTACTGCACGTCGTCGCCGATCTGCCAGGCGATCGTCGTGACGAGGTTGTTCTTCGACTCGATCGGCTTGTCGCCGGTGTTCATCATCAGGAAGCAGCCGGTGCCGTAGGTGTTCTTCACCATGCCCGACGTCGTGCACATCTGGCCGAACAGCGCCGCGTGCTGGTCGCCGGCGATGCCCGCGAGCGGGATCTTCGACGCGAACACCGTGGTTTTCGTATGGCCGTAGATTTCCGACGACGCCTTCACTTCCGGCAGCATGCTGCGCGGGATGTCGAGCAGTTCCAGCAGCTCGCTGTCCCACTCGCGCGTGTGGATGTTGAACAGCATCGTGCGCGATGCGTTGGTCACGTCGGTCACGTGCAGTTCGTGCTTCGTGAAGTTCCACACGAGCCAGCTGTCGACGGTGCCGAACGCGAGCTTGCCCTGGCGCGCCTTGTCGCGCGCACCCGGCACGTTGTCGAGGATCCAGCGGATCTTGGTCGCGGAGAAGTACGAGTCGATCGGCAGGCCGGTCTTCGCGCGTACCTTGGCTTCGAGGCCCTGCTTCTTCAGCGCATCGCAGAAGTCGGCGGTGCGGCGGTCCTGCCACACGATCGCGTTGTAGACGGGCTGGCCCGTCTCGCGATCCCAGACGATCGTCGTCTCGCGCTGGTTGGTGATCCCGATCGCGGCGATCGACGTGCCGTTCAGGCCCGTGCGCGTGACCGCTTCGGCGGCGACGCCCGCTTGCGTCGACCAGATTTCCTGCGGGTCGTGCTCGACCCAGCCGGGTTGCGGGTAGATCTGTTCGAATTCCTTCTGGGCGATCGATACGATGTTGCCCTGGCGATCGAACAGCATCGCGCGGGAGCTCGTCGTGCCCTGGTCAAGCGCGAGGATGTACTGATCCTGCATGTCTCTCATCTCCATCCGTGGATTGGCGTAGTTGTGATGCGCGCCGCATGTTACGCGGCGCGTCGGTGAATCAACATCGGTCAGGCAAATGCAACTGCAAACGAATCATGCGTGCGGCGCATGTACGGCGGCGAACCACGCGTCGACCGCGGCCGTCACTGCGTCGAGCGTGCCCGGCGCGACGTGCAGGCCGAGCTTGGAGCGGCGCCACAGCACGTCCTGCGCGCAGGTCGCCCATTCGGCGTCGCGCAGGTAGCGCAGTTCGGCATCGTGGATGCCCGGCGCGATCTCGGCGCCGAGGTCGGCGAGCGACGTCGCGCCCTCGACCACGCGTTCCGCGCGCGTGCCGTACGCGCGCGCGTAGCGGCGTGCGAGTGCGGCGGGCAGCCACGGATGGCGCTTCGCGAACTGCGCGGCGAACGCGTCGAACTTCGCATCGGCGATGTCGCCGCCCGGCAGCGCGACGCCGGCCGTCCAGGTCTTCGCGTCGCGGCCGAGCGCGCGGCACAGCATGTCGCCGGCTTCTTCCGCGAGCTTGCGGAACGTCGTGATCTTGCCGCCGAACACCGACAGCAGCGGGGCGCCCGCGCCGTCGTCCAGCTCGAGGCGGTAGTCGCGCGTGACGGCCGATGCGTTCGCGGCGTTCTCGTCTTCCAGCAGCGGGCGCACGCCCGAGTAGGTCCAGTGCACGTCGGCCGGCGAGATCTTGCGCTTGAAGTAGCGGTTGATCGACTCGCACAGGTACTGCGTCTCGTCGCGATCGATCGCGACCTTCGCGGGATCGTTCGTGTATTCGACGTCGGTCGTGCCGATCAGCGTGAAATCGTGTTCGTACGGAATCGCGAAGATGATCCGCTTGTCCGGGTTCTGGAAGATGTACGCGTGGTCGTGATCGAACAGGCGGCGCGTGATGATGTGGCTGCCCTTCACGAGCCGCACGCTGTGCTGCGCGCCGCGGCCGAGCGCGCCGTGCAGCACGTCGCCGACCCACGGGCCGGCCGCGTTCGCGATCGCACGCGCATGCACGACGCGGATCGACCCGTCGGCGTGCTGCAGCCGCGCTTCCCATTCGTCGCCGCGGCGTTCGGCTGACACCAGCTTCGTGCGCGTCAGGATCTCGGCGCCGCGCTCCTTCGCATCCATCGCGTTCAGCACGACGAGGCGCGCGTCGTCGACCCAGCCGTCCGAATAGACGAAGCCGCGCTTGATCGAATCGATCAGCGGCGCGCCGGCCGCATGGCGGCGCATGTCGATGCCGCGCGAGCCGGGCAGCAGTTCGCGTTTCGCGAGGTGATCGTAAAGGAACAGGCCGATGCGGATCAGCCAGGCCGGACGCAGGTTCGGCATGTGCGGCATCACGAAGCGCAGCGGCCACATGATGTGCGGCGCCGCGCGCAGCAGCGTCTCGCGCTCCTGCAGCGCCTTGCGCACGAGCCCGAACTCGTTGTATTCGAGGTAGCGCAGGCCGCCGTGAATCAGCTTCGTGCTGGACGACGACGTGTGCGATGCGAGATCGTCCTGCTCGCAGAGCATGACCGACAGGCCGCGGCCGGCCGCATCGCGCGCGATGCCAGCGCCGTTGATGCCGCCGCCGACGACGAGCAGATCGTAGCGATTCGGTTGGGTCACCTGCTGTCCTTATCGTCTGATGGAAATGGATGAACAGAAAATGTTCGAATTCGAAATTTAACGAACGAAATCGAAAAAGTAAAGTTCGAAAAGCGGGGCCAGTAGCGCGCGACACGATCCCGGACGATACTGGCGGAATCGACCGTTTCGCGAGGTGAATCATGCGTATTGGGATGTGGGCCGGCGTGTGCGCCGTCCTTCTGGCGGGGTGCAGTGCCGGCATGCCGCCGCTCGTCGGCAACTGGCGCACGCCGTCGTTCGTCGACCTGCAGACGTCGTGCGGCGGCACGGCGCGCGACTGGGGCGCGGACGCGCAGCCGGTCTACGCGACGCTGTACGACGCGTATGTGGCGAAACGGTATCGCGGGCTGACCGAAGCGAACTATTGTGCGTTCGTAAACGAACTTTCGACGCGCTATGCGGCGCCTGATGCGGCGGCGCGTGCCGGCTGGATCGCGTATTTCAACGGCGCGCGTGCGCAGGCCATCAGCTGGCGGGCGGCGGTCGATCCGACGTTGCGCGGCGGCTGAAGCAGGCCGCGACGGGCTGGCGGCGGGTGCGGGAACGGCCGCGCGGCCCGGAATCCGGGCCGCGCGGTCAGGTCAGGAGCGGTGTGGTTTTACGAATAGCGGTATTTGATGGATCGCAGCGCGGCGTCGCCGGTTTCGGTCACGCAGTATTTGCGCCCCGATCCGAGTGCTTCCAGGCGAACGAGCTGCTGTTCGAGCAGTGCGTCGATCTCGTCCCGATCCATGTTGGTTTGATCGGGGGCGTCTTTCACAAGCAATAGCGTGGCGAATTCATGCGGACTCAGCATCGTTCTCTCCATGGCGACCAGTCAGCCCGCGCGGCCGGCGTAAAAACCGACGCGCGATACCCATCGGGATATGGCTTGGGGGGAAAGCTGTATTCGCCGGCCATGCCATTCGTCCGCGCCCTGGCACAGGCGGAACGGTCGAACGGGCCGGGGAACTGGAGTCTAGTCGAGCGCGCGGGCAACGACAAATCGTGCCCCGTTAATTTTCCCTTTGACAGCCGGGCCGCGCGCAAGCGGTTTGCTTGCGACGCCAACTTCTTGATTTCACTTGAAGTTTCGGGTGCGGTGCAGCATCGGTGCGGTCATTCCGCGACGTACACCTGGGTGCCGGCGGCCGCCACCGTATCGGCCATCTCGGGGGGCAGCGGCTTGTCGGTGAAGAGCGCGTGCACCTGGCTCAGATGGCCCTGGCGCACCAGCGCGGGCCGGCCGACCTTCGAATGGTCGGCCACGAGGTAGACCGTGCGCGCATGCTGCATGATCGCCTCGGCCACGCGCACCTCGCGCGTGTCGAAGTCGCGCAGCGTGCCGTCGGCCTCGATCGCCGACGTGCCGATGATCGCGTAGTCGACCTTGAACTGGCGGATGAAGTCGATCGCGAGTTCGCCGACGATCCCCTTGTCCCACGGCCGCACGATGCCGCCCGTGATCAGCACCTCGCAGTCGGGGTAGCCGCTCATCATCGACGCAACGTTCAGGTTGTTCGTGATCACGTGCAGCCCATGGTGGCGGTTCAGCGCGCGCGCAACTTCCTCGGTGGTGGTGCCGAGGTTGATGAACAGCGATGCCTGGTCGGGTATGTGCGACGCGGCGAGCGCCGCGATGCGCCGCTTCTCGTCGTGGAACATCCGCTGGCGCGCGGTGTACGACACGTTCTCCGAGCTGGTCGGCAGGCTCGCGCCGCCGTGGTAGCGGCGCAGCAGGTTCAGGTCGGCGAGCCAGTTCACGTCGCGGCGGATCGTCTGCGGCGTGACCGCGAAGTGCGCGGCGAGATCGTCGACGGTCACGAAGCCGTCACGCTGCACCCATTCGAGCAGTTCCTGCTGGCGCGCGTTGAGGGTGAGGCGGGGATCTCGGGTCATGGCTCGGCGGTCAGGTCGTGAGGCGGAGCGGGTATTGTAAGGGCGGGAAGGGCGTTCGACCGGCCTCCGGCATATCACTGTGCGGAATTCATGCGTAAAGCACATGTATTCATGTGACAAATGAATTTGTGCGATCGCGCGGATCGCGCTGCAATGGCGGACTGTCCGCGCGCACCGGTCGTGCGTCCGGCGCGTTCATTCAGCTTTCGACGAGGTGCAACCGATGACTGGCTTCAACTGGCACAACCCGTATCCGACGACCCGCATTCCGGTGTTCGCGCGCAACGTCGTGTCGACGTCGCACCCGCTCGCGGCGCAGGCCGGTCTGCGGATGCTGTGGAAGGGCGGCAATGCCGTGGATGCGGCGCTGGCCGCGGCGGCCGCGATCACGGTGGTCGAGCCCGTGTCGTGCGGGCTCGGAGGCGATGCGTTCGCGCTCGTGTGGGACGGCGAGCGGCTGTCGGGGTTGAATGCATCGGGCGTCGCGCCGGCCGCGTGGAACCCCGAATACTTCCGCCAGCGCCACGGCGAGGACGCACGCGGCATCGCGAACAAGCCGACGCGCGGCTGGGACACCGTCACGGTGCCGGGCGTGATCGCGGGCTGGGAAGCGCTGCACGCGAAGTTCGGTTCGCTGCCGTTCGCGGACCTGCTCGAGCCGGCGATCGAGATCGCCGAGCGCGGCTATTCGGTGTCGCCGATCGTCGCGCACAAGTGGGCGGCCGCGGTGCCCGAGCTGCAGGCGCTGCCGGGCTTCGCCGATACCTTCATGCCGCGCGGGCGCGCGCCGCTCGTCGGCGAGCGCATGTGCCTGCCGGGCCACGCGCGGACGCTGCGCACCCTCGCGAAGGACGGTCCGCGCGCGTTCTACGAGGGCGCGCTCGCCGGGCAGATCGCGGCATTCGCGCGCGAAGGCGGCGGCGCGCTGACCGAAGCCGACCTGCGTGCGTACCGTCCGGAATGGGTCGAGCCGATCGGCAAGCGCTTCGGCCGGCACACGATTCACGAGATTCCGCCGAACGGGCAGGGCATCGCGGCGCTGATCGCGCTCGGGATCGCCGAACATGCGGGCGTGGCCGAATGGCCGGTCGATTCGGCCGACTCGCAGCACCTGCAGATCGAGGCGATGAAGCTCGCGTTCGCGGACGTCTATCGCTACGTCGCCGATCCGCGCGCGATGGACGTGACGCCCGCGCAGATGCTCGACGACGCGTATCTCGCGGAACGCGCGAAGCTGATCGATCGCGCGCGCGCGACGCACTTCGCTGCCGGCCGGCCGCATTCGGGCGGCACGATCTATCTGTCCGCGGCGGACGAGCGCGGGATGATGGTGAGCTTCATTCAGTCGAACTACATGGGTTTCGGTTCGGGGCTCGTCGTGCCGGGTACCGGCATTGCGTTGCAGAACCGCGGGCACGGCTTCTCGATGGACCCGGCGTCGCCGAACGTGGTCGCGGGCGGCAAGCGGCCGTTTCATACGATCATCCCGGCGTTCGTCACCGAGGAAGTCGATGGCCGCACCGAGGCGGCGATGAGTTTCGGCGTAATGGGCGGCGACATGCAGCCGCAGGGCCACCTGCAGACCGTCGTGCGGATGCTGGGCTACGGGCAGCAGCCGCAGGCCGCCTGCGACGCGCCGCGCTGGAAGGTCAATCGCGACTTCACGCTCGACGTCGAGTCGACGATGAATCGCGAGACGGTCGATGCGCTCGCCGCGCGCGGTCATACAATCAAATCGATCGACGATCCTTACATGGATTTCGGCTCGGGGCAGTTCGTGTGGCGGCTCGATCGCGACGATCCCGAGCGCGGCTACGTGGCCGCGAGCGACAGCCGCCGCGACGGTCTCGCGGCCGGTTTCTGACGGAACGCTTCCGGTCTTGCGCTCGACGGGCGGCCGGATGGCCGCCCGTTTTGCTTGACGCAGCGCATCTCATCGAACGCGCGCACCCGGTTCGAACAACTCATCTAACGAACCGCAGCATGCGCGGTGGAACTGCGCCCGTCGGCTATGGTCAGTGCTTTGAAGCACGAACATAAAAGTCCGGCTAAGATGCCAGAATGGTTCGGCCGGACCAACTCACTAAAAATGCAAGCAAAACGTCGCCTGCGGGCGCGCCGGGCCTGTGCCGAAGATCGGGGCCGGCCGGCCGCGCGACGACTGGGAGCGCACCACCATGCCTACTGAAACGACGCATGTCATGCCGTGGCGTATCGAGGACATCGACCTGAACCGGATCGATCGTCAGCGCGCCGCCGCGAATGAGGATCTGCTGCTGTTGCTGTGCGCGTCGTCGTTCATCGAAAGCGGCTCGGATCTCTACACGAGCAACCTGAGCGAGTTCTTCAACGACGATCCGGAAGTGTCCGCGTGGCTCAACAATGCGTGGGAGCACGAGGAACTGCAGCACGGGCGCGCGCTGAAGGCGTACATCGCGCACGTGTGGCCCGAGTTCGACTGGGATACCGCTTTCGCGAATTTCTTCGCCGAGTATTCGAAGACCTGCTCGGTCGACGCGTTCGAGAAGACCCGTGCGCTCGAGATGGTCGCGCGCTGCGTGGTCGAGACGGGCACGGCCACGCTCTATCGCGCGATCAACGAATGCTCGGACGAGCCGGTGCTGAAGGAAATCACCGACAACATCCGCACGGACGAAGTGCGTCACTACAAGCACTTCTTCAAGTTCTTCAAGAAGTACAACAAGCTCGAAGGCAACGGTCGGCTCGCGGTGCTCGGCGCGCTGATGCGCCGTGTGATGGAAATCAAGAACGAGGATTCCGAGATCGCGCTGCGCCACGTATTCGCGATCCGCTACCCGGATCGTGTCGGCGACAATCAATACAACCGCGAGCGCGCTGCGCGCATCAGCTCGCTCGTGCGTCGCAACCTGTCGGCCGACATGTGCGTGAAGATGCTGCTCAAGCCGCTCGACCTGCCCGCGAAGATCCAGCCGAGTGTCCACTATCCGCTGACGAAGATCACGCGGCACGTGTTCATGCGCTGAATGTCGCCGCGCGGTCCGGCGGCGCGCGTATGCTTCGGCATCATCGTCTGCTTCTCACCGGGGCCGCCATCATGACCGATACCCATCGCCACGCGCTCGAACAATGGACGTTCGACGCGTGGCCGCCGGCCGTCGTTGCGCTGTTCGACGGCACCGCGCTCGAACGCCATGCCGACTTCGCCGCATCGTTGATCGTCGCGACCGACGATGGCCAGTTGCGCACGACGCTGCTCAGCGTCGGCGAGATTCATGCACGCGACGCACGCACGCTGCTGCTTGCGCTATGGCCGCAATCGCGCGCGGCGCGCGCGCTGGCGCAACGGCGCGCGGCCGCGTTGACGCTCGTCGCGGACGGCGCATTCTTTCAGGCACAACTGAGGATCGAGCCGCTCGAAGGAGACTTCGGCGGACTGGCCGGGTTCGCCGCGACGATCGCGCATGGCGATGCGCAGCGGGTCGGCTATGCGCGTCTCGCGACGGGTATCACGTTCGCGCTGGAAGGGGAGGCGCGCGCCGAGGTGCTCGTGCGCTGGCAGCGCCAGGTCGAGCACCTGCGGCGCGCGGCCGCGCGGCTTCAGTGACCGCGCTGACCGCTGCGCGACGAACGGTTGCGGTTCGCGTGCGCGGCATTGCCGGTCGCCGGACGCGCGCCGTTGCCGCCTGACGGGCGACCGCCGGCGCCGGCGTTGCCGCTCGCGCTGCCGGCCGTGCGCGGCTTGGCCGCCTTCGCGGCCTTCGGCTGCGCATTGCCTTCGCGCTTCGCGGCCGGCTGGCCGGAGCCGCCTGCACGCGGCTGGCGATTGCCGCCACCACCACCGCCGCGCGGCTGCTGCTGTCCGCGGCGTTGCTGGATCGGCTCCGGCTTCACGTTCGGATCGGGTTCGAAGCCCGCGATCACCTCCTGCGGAATCTCGCGCTTGATCAGCCGCTCGATGTCGCGCAGCAGCTGCTTCTCGTCGACGCATACGAGCGACACGGCTTCGCCCGTCGCGCCCGCGCGGCCCGTGCGGCCGATCCGGTGCACGTAATCTTCCGGCACGTTCGGCAGGTCGAAGTTGACGACGTGCGGCAGCTGGTCGATGTCGATCCCGCGTGCGGCGATGTCGGTCGCGACCAGCACCTGCAGCGTGCTGTTCTTGAATTCCGCAAGCGCGCGCGTGCGGGCCGACTGGCTCTTGTTGCCGTGGATCGCCATCGCGCTGATGCCGTCCTTCGTCAGCTGTTCCGCGAGCCGGTTCGCACCATGCTTGGTGCGCGTGAACACGAGCACCTGGAACCAGTTGTGTTCGCGGATCAGGTGCGTGAGCAACTCGCGCTTGCGATCGCGGTCGACCGGGTGGATCTTCTGCGCGATGCTTTCGGCGGTGGTATTGCGGCGCGCGACCTCGATCAGTGCCGGCGAATCGAGCAGGCTGTCGGCGAGCGACTTGATCTCGTCGGAGAAGGTGGCCGAGAACAGCAGGTTCTGGCGTTGCGGCGGCAGCTTCGCGAGCACGCGCTTGATGTCGTGGATGAAGCCCATGTCGAGCATCCGGTCGGCTTCGTCGAGCACGAGGATGTCGAGATCCGACAGGTCGATCGTCTTCTGCTGCATGTGGTCGAGCAGACGGCCCGGCGTCGCGACGACGATGTCGACGCCGCGCTTGAGCGCATCGATCTGAGGATTGATGCTGACGCCGCCGAACATCACGGTCGAGCGCAGCTTCAGGTACTTGCTGTACGCGCGCACGCTTTCCTCGACCTGGGCGGCGAGTTCGCGCGTCGGCGTGAGGATCAGCGCACGCACCGCGCGCTTCGCGCCGCGATGCTCGGCGTAGAACGTGTGCAGGCGCTGCAGGATCGGCAGCGTGAAACCGGCGGTCTTGCCTGTGCCGGTCTGTGCGCCGGCGAGCAGGTCGCCGCCGCCGAGGACGGCCGGGATCGCCTGCTGCTGGATGGGAGTCGGCGACGTGTAGCCGAGCTCGTTGACTGCCCTGACGAGCGGTTCGGCCAGGCCGAGAGATTCGAAAGACATAGATACCACTCTTGAGTTTTATGATCGGCGACGCCTCGCGCGGCCCGCGCGGGGACTGGCGTCGCAAAAAGCAAAGGGGCGCGGAACGCAGGTCACTCACCTGTTGCGGCGAGATCGGCGTACCGTTGTTGCCCCAGGACATCCGGATATACGTTACAACGGCTGCGACTTCCTGGTTCGACAGCGACTGCGCGAACGGCGGCATCCCGTAGGGGCGCGGATTCTTGAACGTGCTCGGCGGATAGCCGCCATTCAGCACCATGCGGATCGGGTTGACTGCCGATTCCATCACGATCGAATGGTTGCCCGCGAGCGGCGGATACGCCGGCGGCTTGCCCGCGCCGGTTTCGGCGTGGCAGGTCGCGCAGTTGTCCGCGTAGATCTTCTTGCCCTGGTCGAACAGCGCGTTGCCGAATTGCTTCGACGGCTCGTACTGCATGTTCTTCGGCGCTTCAGCCTTCTGCGGGATCGACTTCAGGTACGTCGACATCGCGCGCGTATCTTCGTCGCTCATGTACTGCAGGCTGTTGTGAACGACGTCGGCCATCGGGCCGAACACCGCACCCTTGTTCGACACGCCGGCCTGCAGCAGGTCCGACAGCTCCTGCACGTGCCAGTCGCCGAGGCCGAGTTCCTTGTCGTTCGTCAGTGACGGCGCATACCAGTTCTGCAGCGGGATCAGGCCGCCCGCGAAGGCCGCCGAGCTCACCGGGCCGCCCATCATGTTGATCGACGTGTGGCACATCGAGCAGTGGCCGAGGCCTTCGACGAGGTACGCGCCGCGGTTCCATTCGACCGACTTGGTCGGATCCGGCTTGTATTCGCCTTCCTTGAAGAACAGCGTGCGCCAGCCGATCAGCAGGTTGCGGTTGTTGAACGGGAACTTCAGTTCATGCGGACGGCTCGGCACCGAGACCGGCGGGACCGAGCGCAGGTACGCGTAGATCGCGTCCGAGTCGGCGCGCGTGACCTTCGTGTAGCTCGCGAACGGGAAGCCCGGGTAGAGCAGGCTGCCGTCCTTCGAACGGCCGGTGTGCATCGCGCGGTAGAAGTCGTCCGACGTCCACTTGCCGATACCGTCCTTGTCGTCCGGCGTGATGTTCGGCGTGTACATCGTGCCGAACGGCGTCGCCATCGGCAGGCCGCCCGCGAACGACTTGCCGCCGCGCACGGTGTGGCACGCGATACAGTCGCCGACGCGCGCGAGGTATTCGCCCTTCTTGATCAGCGCGGCCTGGTCGGCCGGCGTGGCCGCGACGGCAGCGTTGCCGTGCAGCGTGTCGTTGCCCGGCCACAGGACCGGCACGAGGGCGGCAGCCGCGACGATCGCGACGGCCGAGAGTGCAAACAGGGACTTGCGTTTCATTGTGTCTGTCTCCCTTGCCTTATTGCGGTTCGCTGCCGCAGGCGAGCGGAGTCTTCATCGAACGCGCCGGGGCCGGCACGGGGTTGGCGGGCGCCGGTTGCGCGGCGAGCCATGCGGTCACGGCCGTCACGTCTTCGTCCGACAGCTTCGACGCGATTTCGTGCATGCAATCCGGTGCCTTCGCGTGGCGGTTGCCCGAGCGCCATGCGCCGAGCTGTGCGCTCAGGTAATCGGCGTGCAGGCCGACGAGGCCCGGGATCGCCGGCTGCATGCCGGTCAGGCCCGCGCCGTGGCAGGCCACGCAGGCCGGCAGCTTGCGCGACGGATCGCCTTGCGTGACGAGCTGTTTGCCGCGCGCGAGCGTGGCAGCCGGCAGCGTCGGCTTGGCCGGCGTCGGGTACGGCGGGCGCTCGGCCGAGAAGTGCTCGGCGATCTCTTTCAGGTAATCGTCGTTCAGGTACGTCAGCAGATAGTTCATCGGCGGGTACTTGCGCCGGCCATCACGGAAGTTGACGAGCTGGTTGTACAGGTACTCCGCCGGCTTGCCGGCAAGCCGCGGGAAATAGTCGTTGTCCGTACCCTGGCCGTGAACGCCGTGGCATGCGGTACAGCCGCGCACACGCTCGGCCATGGTATCGGGTGCCTTGAGCGGCGCCTGCTGGGCGTGCGCTTGCTCCGTGGGCTTGGTCTGCGCTTGGGCAGCGCTCGTAAGGCCCGCGCCACCGATCAGGAGAACGGCAAGCAACGGACGGAAGAGGCGTCTTGAAGACACACGAGACTCCATGTTTATTCGTCGGGGACCTGTCCGGGCTACGATCGGCTCGGCGCATGGACGGCAGGACAGCCGGGCTGCTGCGACGCGGCATTCTATCATCGATGGGTAATGACGGCTATTTGGCAAAAGGACATCGGTTCCTGCCTGATTGCGACTTGCGACAATTTGACGCGCTTTGTGCGCGGGTTGTGTGAACCGGCGTGCGCTTTGACCATCGAAGACCTACACTCGCGGGTCGCGCGGCGCCGCCTTCGCCGCAGACCCAGTCATTTCTCCCGTTTCCGGATTCATCGATGACGTTCCCTACCATGCCGTTGCCGTCTTCCCGCTGTCATTCCATTTGCCGCCGCACCGCAGGCCGGCCGTTCCCGGGAGGGCGCGCGCGATGAGGATCGACAGCTTGTGGATCGGGCAGGTCGCGTTGGCGGCATTGATGGACGCGACGTTCGCGATGGCCGTCGGCTCGGCGCTGCTCAAGGCGTGGCTCGGCAAGGACGGCGCGCGGCCGGTCGTCGCGCCGTCGCATCCCGCGTGGCTGCGCGCGCAACATTCGCTGGTCGCGGCGGCGCTGGCGCTCGTGCTCGCCGATCTCGGCTGGCTGGTGTACGAAGCCGCGTCGATGAGCGGCGCGGGGCTCGGCGGCGCGTTCGCCGCGATTCCCGTCATGCTCGCGCAGACGCACACGGGCTTCGCATGGAGCGTCGCGTTCGCCGGCGCCGTCGTGCTCGCGATCGTCGCGCTGGCGAAGCCGGAGGGCCCGGTCGCGCACGCGGTGCTGTGGTTCGCGGTGATCGTGGTCGCGGCCGGCAAGGCGTCGCTCGGCCATGCGGCCGATACCGGCCCGCTGTCCGCGGCGGTCGGCGTGCAGACGCTGCACCTGCTCGCCACCGCGGTGTGGGGCGGCCTCGTGCTCGCGGGCGGGCTCGCGGTGCTGCCGGTGCTCGGCTCGTCGGTCGCGCGCGGCGCGCTGATCCGGATCGGCCAGCAACTGTCGCGCACGTCGGCGATCGCGGTCGTGTTCGTGCTCGGCACGGGCGTGCTCAACGCGCTGCGCGGGCTCGGCGGCTCGCTCGCGCCGCTCGACGGCAGCACGTGGGGGCGCGTGCTGTTGCTCAAGCTGCTGCTCGTCGCGCTCGCGCTCGTGCTCGGCGGGTTGAACCGCTTCTCCGCGCTGCCGCGCCTGCGCCGTACCGCGTCGACCGAAGACGCGCACACGTTCCGCAACATCCTGCACCTCGAGGCGCTGACGATGGTCGGCGTATTCGTCGCGGCCGCCGTGCTGTCGTTCAGCGTACCGGGGTTCGCGGCGCTCGGCTGACGGCCGGGGCGGCGCGGTGCCGGGCCGGATGCCCGCGCGTCGCGTGCGTCAGATGCACAAACGGCCGCCTGTCGGGCGGCCGTCTCGAAGCCGTGCGCGGCATGCGCGCCGCGCAACGCACCTCATCTCACGCCCTCATCACCACTCGGCGACGCTGCCGTCCGCGTGACGCCACACCGGGTTGCGCCAGCGATGTCCCGTCTTCGCCATCTCGCGCACTTTCTCCTCATTGACGTCGATGCCGAGCCCCGGGCCCTGCGGGATCGCGACGAAGCCGTCTTCGTAGCGGAATACCTCGGGGTTGCGCAGGTAGTCGAGCAGGTCGTTGCCCTGGTTGTAGTGGATGCCGAGGCTCTGTTCCTGGATGAACGCGTTGTAGCTGACTGCATCGAGCTGCAGGCACGCGGCCAGCGCGATCGGGCCGAGCGGGCAGTGCAGCGCGAGCGCGACGTCGTAGCTTTCCGCGAGCGTCGCGATCTTGCGGCACTCGGTGATGCCACCCGCGTGCGACGCATCGGGCTGGATGATGTCGACGTAGCCGCCCGCGAGGATGTGCTTGAAATCCCAGCGCGAGTAGAGCCGCTCGCCGAGCGCGATCGGCGTGTTGGTCTGGTTGACGATGTCGCGCAGCGCCTCGGCGTTTTCCGACAGCACCGGCTCCTCGATGAACATCAGCTTGTACGGATCGAGCTCCTTCGCGAGCACCTTCGCCATCGGCTTGTGCACGCGGCCGTGGAAGTCGACGCCGATCCCGACGTGCGGGCCGACCGCGTCGCGCACCGCCGCGACGTTCGCGATCACCTGCTCGACCTTGTCGTACGTGTCGACAATCTGCAACTCCTCGGAGCCGTTCATCTTCACGGCCTTGAAGCCGCGCTCGACCACCGCGCGCGCGTTGTTCGCGACGTCGCTCGGTCGGTCGCCGCCGATCCACGAATACACCTTGATGCGGTCGCGCACCTGGCCGCCGAGCAGCGCGTGCACGGGCACGCCGTGATGCTTGCCCTTGATGTCCCACAACGCCTGGTCGACACCCGCGATCGCGCTCATCGTGATCGGGCCGCCGCGGTAGAAGCCGGCGCGGTACATCACCTGCCAGTGATCCTCGATCAGCAGCGGATCCTTGCCGACCAGATAGTCGGCGAGTTCGTGCACGGCGGCTTCGACCGTGTGCGCGCGGCCCTCGACGACCGGTTCGCCCCAGCCGACAATCCCTTCGTCGGTTTCGATCTTGAGGAACAGCCAGCGCGGCGGGACGACGAAGGTTTCGAGGCGGGTGATTTTCATGTCGCGAGTCTCCAGGGTTGACCGGCGCGGACGTGCAGATGCGGCGCCGGTCGAATGCGTGACGGTTATCCTAGCGTAGCCCGATAAAAAATAGTATTAATAGCACTATTGTGCAGATAGTGGGCAGCCGCCCGCGCACCCGGCCACCGGAGAACGATCATTCAACGCGACCTGCATGGACAGACGGCCTTCCGGCTGGCGACGGCGATCCTGCGCGGCGACTATCCGCCCGAGTCGCTGCTGCCGCGGGAGCCGGACCTGATGGAGATGTTCGGTGTGAGCCGCACGGTGATGCGCGAGGCGCTGCGCACGCTGACGTCGAAGGGGCTGGTCGAATCGCGGCCGAAGGTCGGCACGCGCGTGCGGCCGCGCCGCGCATGGAACCTGCTCGACGCCGACCTGCTCGACTGGTACGCGCGCGTCGCGCCGCCGCTCGCGTTCGCGCTGAAGCTGCAGGAGATGCGCGAGATGATCGAGCCGCATGCGGCCGCGCTGGCCGCGCGCGCGCACGGGCCGGGCGCCTTTGACGCGATCGAGGACGCGGTGCGCGCGATGGCCGCCGCCCGCAACATAGACGAATGGGTGCGCGCGGACCTGCGCTTTCACCTGAGCGTGCTGGAGGCCGGCGGCAACGAGCTGCTGGTGCCGCTCGGCGCACTGATCGATCGGACGCTCGAGGCACAGCTGCATCTGAACGCGCGCCGGGCGCATGTGTTCAACGCGTCGCTCACGGAGCACGTGGCCGTCAGCGATGCGATTCGCGTGCGCGACGAGGACGGCGCGCGCCGCGCGATGGCGTCGCTGCTCGCGGTGACGCGCGCGCGGATCGAGATGTCTTGACGGGGAGGGCGGTGCGGGCCTTCAGTGGTTCGCGCAGCCGCCAGGTTTCAGCACGCGTTGCGTCGACGCCGGATATTTCGCGAGCAGGCTCGCCGGGCGGCGCGGCCGCACCACCAGATCGCCGCCGCAGTTCGGGCAGCGGCCCTTCAGCACGTCGTCCGCGCAGGTCGCGCAGAACGTGCATTCGAAGGTGCAAATGCGTGCGTCCGGCGAATCGGGCGGCAGGTCCTTGTCGCAGCATTCGCAGCCGGGGCGCAGTTCGAGCATGGCGGTTTTCCTCGTGGTCGGCGTGAGTGGGGCGGGCGCTGTCGCACAATGCGCGCGACGCGGTGCGCGCTACTGTACGCGCTTGAATCGGCCGCGCCAATGGTGTCCGGCCGAGACATCGCCGACGCGCGCGCCGCCGTCAGGACGGCTCGACCGGCGCGGCCTGCGGCGCCGGCGTTTCCGCCTGCGGCGCCGGGCCCGTCGTGCGCGTGCCGGCCGTGACGGGACGCTCGATCAGCGGCGCGAGCGCCGGCGCCATCGACTTCAGCAACTGCACGGCCATCGCGCTCGTGAAGTCGTAGCGTGCAGCGTACGGCTCGTGCGCGGTCGCCGTCAGCACACCGAAGAAGCGGTCGCCGAGCACGAACACGAACGTGCCGCTGCGATTGACCTTGCGCGACTCGATCAGCCGCGCGCCGCGCGCGTAGACATTGAAGCGCTGGTCGCCCGTCCCGGTCTTGCCGTACACCTGGAGCGTCTTGCCGTCGGGCAGCGTGAAGCCGCCCGCGAGACGCCGCGCGGTGCCGTTGAGCACGACGTCGCGCAGCAGCGTGCGCGCCACGTTGACGATCTCCGGTGACAGCATCGGCTGCGGCTGCGCGACCGCGCGCACGAAGCGCGTTTCGTACGGCGTGCCCTTCGCGAAGTCGAGGCGCGTGATCGTCTCGGTCGGCGCTTTCTGGCCGCCGTTCGCGATCAGGCCGATCAGTTTCGCGAGCGCGTCCGGCTGGTCGCCCGATGCGCCGATCGCGGCCGCGTATGACGGCGTGACTTCCGCGAACGGGTAGCCGAGCGCACGCCACGCTTTCGTGATCTCCCCGTACGCGCGCAGCTCGACCATGTGGCGAATGCGCCGGTCCTGGGTCGCGTGGTAGCGCGTCTTGTACAGCCACGAGTACGTGTAGAAGCGCGCATCGCGGCTTTCGCGCTGAACTTCGCCGAGCGGCGCGTTCGGGTGCGCGCGCAGATAGTTGAGCGTCCACAGCGCGAGCGGGTGGACGCTCGCGATATAGCCGCGATCGTTGAGGTTGAACCGCTCGATCGCGTACTTCGCGTAGAGCGCGGCGAGATCGTCGTCCGAAAGCGTCGCGGCCGGCGTGCCCTTCAGATGCGCGCGCATCTGCGCGCTGAACCACGCGAGCGATTCGTTCGGCGCGACGCTGCGCAGCACCGTCGCGATCTTCGGCGGCGACTTGCGCACGTCCTGCAGCATCAGCGCGAGCGCGTCGTCGGGCGCCTTGCCCGCATAGCGCGTGTAGTAGCGCTTCACGTAGACCTTGCTTTCGCCGTCGACGAACTGCTCGAGGTAATGCTTGCGCTGCTCCGGATCGCCGAGCCACGACGACGACGGGCCGGCTGCCTGCAGCATCTCGTAATGGACGATGTCGCGCATCAGCCGCACGAACACGAGGTTGACCGAGTGCTCGAACGCCGCATGCAGCGTCAGGATGCGGCCGTTGTCCGACTTCTCGAAGTTCGAGAACACCTGCGCGCCGCCTCCCGTGTAGAACACGTCGGGGCTCGCCGAGTACTTGCGTTCGACCGCCGCGTCGAGCATCGCCTGCAGCGAGCGATCGCGCGTATGCGACAGGTAATCGAGCGCCCAGCGCGACAGCCCGTCGATCGGGTCGGGCTTCACCTTCGCGAGTTGCGCGTTCGACAGGTCGCCGTAGCGCGCATGCAGGTCGGAGACGATCTGCAGGTAGGTGATCAGCGTGCGCAGCTTCGCGGTCGAGCCGAGGTTGATGCGGCCGCCGCGGTTCACGTCGAACGGCTGGTTCACGCTGTCGGTCTGCACGCGCAGCATGTTCGCGCCGTTGCGGTGCTCGTACAGCGTGAAGCTGTACGTGAGGTGCGACGGGTCGTCCTTCGGGGCGAGCATCTCGAAGCCGTACAGGCCGGCGGCCTGCGCGCCGTCGCGGGTCGACGCCTGCGCGAGCCGTTCGGCGACCGCCTGCTGCACGCCGTTGTCGAGCGTGCTGGTTGCTTCGAGGTCGAGCTGGTCGAGCTGGTACAGGTCGCTGATCCCCAGTGCCGACAGCAGCGACGCGCGCGCGGACGATATGGCCTTGCGCGACACGAACGACTGCACGTGCGCGGCGGCCGGCGGCGCGCTGCGCTCGATCTGCGCGGCGAGCGCCGCATCGCGCAGCGCGGGCGAGATCACGCCGCCGTTCGACAGGAGCCGCAGATAGCTGTCGGTCAGCTTCTGCAGCGCCGGATAGCCGCGATTCAGGAAGTACGATGGCGCGCGCTGCGCGATGATCAGCGACAGCACCTCGCGGAACGTCTTGCCCTGTTCGTCGACGTTGTCGCCGCTCGTCGGCGCGGACAGAATCCGGTTCACGTCGTTGAAGTCGCGGCCGTACCACGCGGCGAGACCGTCGCCGATGCCGGTGATTTCACCGACGTGCGGCCGCGCGGCGAGCGGCACCGAGTTCAGGTAGCGCACCAGGATCGCGCGCCGCGCGAGCATCGTCTGCGGACCGTTCAGGTACGCGAGGACCGACGCGGACGCGATCTGTCGCAGCTTCTCCGGCGGCGTCGCGGTGCGGCCGTCGGGCGAATGGCGGAACTTCTCGATCTGCGTCGCGAGCGTGCTGCCGCCCGGACGCGCCTGGTGATGGTTGACGACGTGCATCGCCTGGTCGGCGAGCGCGCGGCTGAAGCGTCCCCAGTCGATCGCCGGGTTGCGGTTCGGCTGGTTCGCGTCGAGCAGGTAGCGATCCTCGATGAACAGCAACGAATCCGCGATCACGCGCGGCACCGTGTCGAAGTCGGCGTAGACGCGCTGCGGGAACACGGTCGCGAACAGCGGCGCGCCGGTCGAATCGAACAGCATCAGCCCGGCCTGGTCTTTCTCTTCGTAAGGCAGGAACAGGCCGTGATCGGCGAGCGACAGCATGCGTTGCGAATCGCGCGCCTGCTTGCCGACGACGAAGCCGCGCGCGAGCAGATGCTGCTGGAACGCGGGAATCATCGAGTAGCCGAGGCGCTGGTCGTACGGCCCGTTGGCGGGGAAGCGGATGTGGTCGCTTGCGCCGGCCTCGAGGGTGTAGCCGACGTCTCGGGTGAGCTCGGACAGATAGTGCGCCTGCAGGCGCGACGTCTCGATCTCGGTCATCACGAGTCGCGCGATGATCGCGATCGCGATCACCAGCGCGGCCAGCAAGGACCACTTGATCCACGTCCAGACCGAGGCACTCCCGGTCACACGCGGCAGGATGCGATTCAGCGGCCGATTCATGGCGGCGTCTCCCTGAAGGCGCAGGCTCCGGCCGCACCTCATTAAGGATTAGTGTAGTCCTCCGCAGCGGGCTGCCAAGGGCGGTTCAATACCGAGATGCGTCGACGCAACGCACATGCCCGTGACATGCGGCATCGGCGTTGCGGTGCGGTGGCATGTGTCGCCGTGGAGTAACGTTTGCGCGTACCGCTGGCACGCCACGCGCGACGGCGGCAGGCCGCACCGGCCGCTCACGCACCGGGTTTGTGCATTGCCGCCGTATCGATCGCAATTCGGGTCCGATCCTCTCCGTGGCCGGTGCGTGAAGACGGTACGGGTTTCCGCGATAGCCGGGTGCACCGGCTGCAGGTACGATCGGCGGATGTGCGGCGCGTGACCGCTCTCACCGGGGGTGCCATGTCGATCCATCCCGTCGCGCTCGTTTGCACGACGATCCTGGGATTGCTGCTGTTCGGGCTCGGCCTGACCGTGTCCGTTACGCGCTTCCGGCACACCACCGGTTCCGGGTGTGCGTCCGATCCGACCGACGGGTTGCACAAGATCGTGCGCGCGCACGGCAACACGGCCGAATACGCGCCGTTTCTCGCGGTGCTGTTTCTCTATTTCGGCGCACACGACCCGTCGCGCGCGATCGTCTCGTTGATCGTCGCGGCAACCGCGTGCCGCTGTCTGCTCGTGATCGGACTGCTTGCGTGGCCGACGATGGGCAAGCCGAACCCCCTGCGTTTCATCGGCGCGCTCGGCACGTATCTGTGCGGCGCCGCGCTTTGCGTCGCGTTGTTCGTTTGAGCGCGTCGCTATCGCCCTGGCCGCGTCGTGCGATCGTGCCGGCGCACGGCTTCGACGAAGCAGTGAATCCGGTAGTCGCACGCGATCGTGTTCAGCGCATTGCGCCGCGTGCGCACGCCGGCCGACAAGGCCGGGATCGACTCCTTCACGTCGATCGTGACCATCCGCTCGCGCATCCAGTCGATTTCCATGAAGTGCTTCGGCGCGCACGACACGGTGTCGGTGCATAGAGACAGTGCGAACGCCGCGCTGAACGACGTGCATTCGACGATCGGCTGCGCGGTGATATCCTCGCGAAACGCCCGCGACCGACGGGCGGATACCGACTGCCCGCGCGCGGCCCGACGCCGCGCTGCGCGGCGTTTCCGAGGGAGAGCCGAAGCATGAGCCGCAAATTCATCCTGAAGGGCGACACGACCGACCATGGCGGTGTCGTGCTCGACGGAATCGCCAATTCGTCGTTCGACGGCCGCGAACTCGCCTATCTCGGCGCGCCGGTGTTCTGCGCCGCGTGCAAGACCCAGGGCGTGATCGTGTCCGACGGCGGCGAGCGGACGATGACCGTGATGGGCAAGGTCGTCGCGCTCGAACACGACCTGTGCCAGTGCCTGTGCACGCCGCAGCCGAAGCTGATCCCGTCGCAGGGGACGGGCACCATCTCGGGCTGAGGCCCGTCGTCAGTCGCTGCCCTCGGTCTCGATCACGAGGATGCGCGCTTCGCCGAGCGGGTGTGCGACGTGTTCGGTGCCGATCGTCGCGTGAAATACGTCTCCCGTTTCGAGCACCGTCGCGTGCTCGATGCCTGCTGCGCGGTAACGCATCTCGACGCGGCCGTCGAGCACCGCGAAAACTTCCTCGCCGTCGTTCACATGCCAATGGTATGGCCGATCGGTCCAGTGCAGGCGGACCGTGATGCCGTTCAGGTTCGCGACGTCCAGCGCGCCCCACGGGCATTGCGCGGTGAATGTGGTGCTGCGGATGATGTTCATCGGTAGGTCCGGTCCGTCGATGCGCTACGGAGGTCGGGCAGGCTGCGTGGCCGTGCGGCTCGCCCACCCTTCGGTTTTCGTGTGCCCGTCTTCAGCGCGACATCGCGCGCAACGCCGCGTCGATCGTCTGCCTGCGCTTCTCCAGCCCTGCCGCCGAGCGCTCGGTCACGCGCTTCAGCACCGACGCCGGCGCGGTATCCGGCGAGCCCGCATCGAACGGCGGCGCGGGCGCGTATTCGAGCGCCAGCTGGATCGACTGCGCCTCTTCGTCGCCGACGAGTTCGGCGGCGATCGTCAACGCGAAGTCGATGCCGGCCGTCACGCCGCCGCCGGTGATCAGGTTGCCGTCGCGCACCACGCGCTCGCGCACGGGCACCGCCCCGAGCGGCGCGAGCAGCGAATGAAATGCCCAGTGCGTCGTCGCGCGGCGGCCGCGCAGCAGGCCGGCCACGCCGAGCAGCAGCGCACCCGTGCAGACCGACGTCACGTAGCGCGCGGCGGCTGCGCGCTGCTGCACGAACGCGATCGTTTCGGCATCGAGCAGCAGGTCGTTGATGCCGATCCCGCCGGGCACGCAGATCACGTCGAGCGGCGGGCAATCGTCGAACGTGCAGGTCGGCGCGAGCGCGAGGCCGCTGCTCGACGCGACGGTGTCGCGCGATTTCCAGACCAGATGGACGGTCACGTCGGGCAACGACGCGAATACGTCGTGCGGGCCGGTGAGATCGAGTTGCTGGACGCCCGGAAACACGAGAAGGCCGATATGCAGGGTCATGCGAACGCTCCGAAGGGAAGGGGATGCGCCACGGCCGGCGCACGATGGACAGATCGATTCTAGGCGCGTAGTGTTTGGCGAAATTGCCATATCGCCCACGTTTTCAGCCAATCGCCATGCCTGCCGCTCCGCGCTCGATCCTCGTCCTCGCGTTTCCCCGTGCGCAGTTGCTCGACGTGTCCGGGCCGCTGCAGGTGTTCGCATCCGTCAACGAACTCGCGCAGGAGCGCGGGCGACCCGCACCGTACGCGCCACGTGTCGTCGCCGCGGAGGCGGGGCCGGTCGAGACGTCCTCCGGCCTCGTGGTGATGGCCGACTCGCTGCGCTCGGCCGGGCGGCCCGATACGCTGATCGTGGCCGGCGGCAAGGGCGTGCACGCCGCTTCGCAGGATGCGCGGATGGTGCGGTGGGTCCGGCAGCAGGCGCAGCGCGCGCGACGCGTGGCGTCGGTCTGCACCGGCGCGTTCCTGCTCGCCGAGGCCGGCCTGCTCGACGGGCGGCGCGCGGTCACGCACTGGGCGCGCTGCGACGAATTCTCGGCGCGCTATCCGAACGTGCGTGTCGAGCCCGATCCGATCTTCATCCGCGAAGGCGCGCTGTGGACGTCGGCCGGCGTGACGGCCGGCATCGATCTCGCGCTCGCGCTGGTCGAGGAGGATCTCGGGCGGGCGGTCGCGCTCGACGCCGCGCGCGAGCTCGTCGTGTTCCTGAAGCGGCCGGGCGGGCAGGCGCAGTTCAGCACGATGTTATCGATGCAGCGTACCGACGACCGCTTCGGTGAACTCCATGCATGGATCGCCGAGCACCTGACGGCCGACCTGTCGGTGCCGGCGCTCGCCGAGCGCGTCAGCATGAGCGAGCGCAGCTTCGTGCGTCACTACCGCGCGGGCACCGGCCGCACGCCCGCGCGCGCGGTCGAGCAGATTCGCGTCGAGGCCGCGCAGCGTCTGCTCGGCGAAACCGCGTGGCCCGTCAAGCGGATCGCCACTCGGTGCGGATTCGGCTCGGAAGAGACGCTGCGGCGCAGTTTCGTGCGCGTGCTCGGCGTGTCGCCGCAGGGCTATCGCGAGCGGTTCGTGCGGTAACGTGCCGGCGAACGGCGAACGGCGAACGGCGAACGGCGAACGGCGAACGGCGAACGGCGAACGGCGAACGGCGAACGGCGAACGCGCCGCGCATGGCGACCGGGGACGGAGCCGCCACGTCTGGAACTGCACGAATCCGTATCACTTTCCAGTCCGAATCGCTGCAACTATTCAGACAAGGCAAACAATAGACGGGGGCTTGTGCCGCGCGGGTTGCGCGCTCTATTCTGTTCCGTTGGCGATTCGAAGGGGGGCGCAGCATGGACCGCATTCAGGCAATGGAAGTTTTCACTCGCGTGGTCGACGCGAACAGCTTCACGCGCGCGGCCGACACGCTCGCGATGCCGCGCGCGTCGGTGACGACCATCATCCAGAATCTCGAAGCGCTGCTCGGTGTGCGTCTGATGCACCGGACGACGCGCCGGCTGTCGCTGACGCCGGAGGGCGCCGCGTATTACGAGCATTGCATGAAGATCATCTCGGAGATCGCGGAAGCCGACGCGAGTTTCCAGACCGGCAACCGCAAGCCGAGCGGCGTGCTGCGCGTCCACATGCCGAGTTCGCTCGGGCGGCGCGTCGTGTTGCCGGCGCTGTCGGTCTTCCGGCAGCGTTATCCGGACATCACGCTCGACCTCGGCTTGTCGGACCGCTACGTGGATCCGGTCGAGGAGGGCATCGACTGCATGATCCGGGTCGGGCCGCTCGAGGATTCGTCGATGGTCGCGCGGCGGATCGGGATGCTCAAGCGCGTGACCTGCGCGTCGCCCGACTATCTGGCGCGTCGCGGCGAGCCTCAGGAGATCGCCGACCTGGCCGACCATCATGCGGTGAATTTCCGCGCGAGCCACGGTGCACGGGCGATTCCGTGGGTGTTCATGATCGAGGGCAAGCCGGTCGAGGTGCGGATGAACGGCAGCGTCACCGTCAACGATTCGGATGCGTACGTGACGTGCGGGCTCGAAGGGTTCGGGATGATCCAGCCGACGCTGTTCATGGTGCTGCCGCACCTGCGCGACGGCTCGCTGGTCGAGGTGCTGCCCGACTGCAATCCGAAGCCCAAGCCGATCTCGATCGTGTATCCGCACAACCGGCATCTGTCGCAGAAGGTGCGCGTGTTCGCGGACTGGATCGCGGAGCTGTTCGAGTCGACGCCGGCGCTGGAGGGCGGGGAGAACTGGCGGGGGAAGGTGCGGGCGGAGGCGATGGAGGAGCGCGGGTCGGTGGTGGCGTAACGAGTGGAACGCGCGCGCCTGACGGACAGGCGACGCGCGAATCCGCGTACACCCGGATGATGCAATGAAAAAAGCCGCTGATCCTTTCGGAACAGCGGCTTTTCGCATTTGGTGGCGAATCAGGGACTCGAACCCCGGACCTGCGGATTATGATTCCGTCGCTCTAACCGACTGAGCTAATTCGCCGAAGACTTGAATTATGTAGATGTACCGCCGGACTGTCAACACCTTTTTTCACTTTCCTGAAAAAAGGTGCCGGGGCCGGCCCCGGCGCGGGTTGCGGGCGGGGATGCCGCCCGCGCCCGACCTACCTCAATCCTGCGCGTAGATGTTCGAGTCCTTCGTCTCCTTGACGAACAGCAGGCCGATCACGAACGTGGCCAGCGCGATCACGATCGGATACCAGAGCCCCGAGTAGATGTCGCCCTTCGCCGCGACGATCGCGAACGCGGTCGCCGGCAGGAAGCCGCCGAACCAGCCGTTGCCGATGTGATAGGGCAGCGACATCGACGTGTAGCGGATCCGCGTCGGGAACATCTCGACCAGCATCGCGGCGATCGGGCCGTAGACCATCGTCACGTAGATCACGAGGATCGTCAGGATCACGATCGTCATCGGCCAATTGAGCTGCGCCGGGTCGGCCTTCGCCGGGTAGCCGGCCGCCTTCAGCGTGGACGCGAGCGTCTTGTCGAACGCCGCGCCCTGCGCCTTCGCGTCGGCCGCCTTGCCGTCATACGCGGGGATCACCGTATCGCCGACCTTGATCTGCGCGGTCGCGCCAGCCGGCGCCGCGACGTTCTCGTAGTTCAGGCCGGCCTTCGCGAGCGCGCTCTTCACGATGTCGCACGAGCTCGTGAACTTCGACGTGCCCACCGGGTTGAACTGGAACGAGCAGGTGGCCGGATCGGCGAGGACCGTGATCGGCGCCTTCTGCGTCGCGAGTTCTAGCTGCGGGTTCGCGTAGTGCGTGAGCGCCTTGAACAGCGGGAAGTAGGTGAGCGCCGCGATCAGGCAGCCCGCGAGGATGATCGGCTTGCGGCCGATCTTGTCCGACAGCGAACCGAAGAACAGAAAGAACGGTGTGCCGATCAGGAGTGCGATCGCGATCAGGATGTTCGCGCTGGCACCGTCGACCTTCAGCGTCTGCGTGAGGAAGAACAGCGCGTAGAACTGGCCGGTGTACCACACGACGGCCTGGCCGGCCGTCAGGCCGATGAGCGCGAGGATCACGATCTTCAGGTTCTTCCACTGGCCGAACGCTTCGGTCAGCGGCGCCTTCGACGTCTTGCCTTCCGCCTTGATGCGCAGGAACACCGGCGATTCGTTCAGCTGCATCCGGATCCACACCGACACCGCGAGCAGCAGGATCGACGCGACGAACGGCACGCGCCAGCCCCAGCTGCCGAACGCTTCCTCGCCGATGAACGTGCGCACGCCGAGGATCACGAGCAGCGACAGGAACAGGCCGAGGGTCGCGGTCGTCTGGATCCACGCGGTATAGAAGCCCCGACGGTTCGCCGGCGCATGCTCGGCAACGTAGGTCGCCGCGCCGCCGTACTCGCCGCCGAGCGCGAGGCCCTGCAGCAGCCGCATCGCGATGAAGATCACGGGCGCCGCGATGCCGATCGATGTGTAGCCGGGCAGGAAGCCGACCACGAAGGTCGAGATACCCATGATCACGATCGTCACGAGGAACGTGTGCTTGCGGCCGACGAGGTCGCCGAGCCGGCCGAACACGATCGCGCCGAACGGACGCACGGCGAAGCCCGCCGCGAAGCCGAGCAGCGTGAAGATGAATGCGGCGGTCGGATTGACCCCGGAGAAGAAGCTCTTGCTGATGTAGGCCGCGAGTGATCCGGCCAGGTAAAAGTCGTACCACTCGAACACGGTGCCGAGCGACGACGCGAAGATGACCTTCTTCTCTTCGCCCGTCATCGGCGAGTGCGAAATTTGCTCGCCTAACGTTGCCATGAATCGTCTCCAAGTCCCTTGATATAGATATGCGGCCGCCTTGGGTGGGCGGGCCTGTCGACGATTATTGGCACGGAAACTTACGGCGCACTGACTCGCGGGCACAAATCGACTGCGCGTTAACCCGCGCCGAATCGGTCGTTTCACGTTCCGATCGTGTCGCAATTGGGTGGTAAAGCACCGGTTTCGATGCGATCGCGGTGCGGTACGGACTCGCGCGTATCAGGATTGATCCGGCGCGGTGTCCGACAGCGGCAGGCTGATGCGCACGAGCGTGCCCGCGAGGCGAGGTGCGCTTTGGTAGACGTGATCGTCGAGCGTCAGCGTGCCACCGTGCTGGGCGGCGATCTCGCGCACGATCGCAAGTCCGAGCCCGCTGCCGTCGCCTTCGCGGCCGAGGATCCGGTAGAAGCGTTCGACCACGCGGTCACGTTCCGCGGCCGGGATGCCGGGCCCGGTGTCCTCGACTTCGAGATGCACGCGCCGCGCCGCACGCTCGGCCCGCACGCGCACGGTGATGCGGCCGCCTTCGGGCGTGTAGCGGATTGCGTTGTCGACCAGGTTGCCGAGCATCTCGCGCAGCATCACGGGATTGCCGTCGACCTCGAGCGGCGCGTCGTCCTCCGGGCCTTCGTAGCCGAGGTCCATGCGCTTCGCGAGCGCGGCCTGCACCCAGTCGCGCACCGTGCGGCGTGCCAGCGCGGCGATCTCGACCGGCTCGAACGTCAGCCCGCTCGCGCGGTTCTCGGCGCGCGCGAGCGCGAGCAGTTGCGTGACGAGTCGCCCGGCCTGCTCGGAGCTCGTCGCGATCTGTTCGAGCGAACGCTGCACGTCGGGCGGCACGGGGTGGCGCAACGCGAACTCGGCCTGGGTGCGCAGCCCCGCGAGCGGCGTCTTCATCTGGTGCGCGGCGTCGGCGATGAAGCGCTTCTGCAGCGCCATGCTCTGTTCGAGACGCGCGAGCAGGTCGTTGAACGACGTGACGAGCGGCTCGATCTCGGGCGGCGCGCGCTGCGCCTCGACGGGCGACAGGTCGTCGGGCCGCCGTGCACGGATGTGCGCCTGCAGCGCGTTGAGCGGCGCGAGCCCTCGCGACAGCCCGAACCAGACGAGCAGGATCGCGAGCGGCAGGATCACGAACTGCGGCAGGATCACGCCCTTGATGATGTCGTTCGCGAGCGCGTTGCGCTTGTCGAGCGTCTCGCCGACCTGCACGAGCACGGGCTGCGCGCTGTTCGACTCGGGCAGCGCGACGGTCGTATACGCGACGCGCACGTCGTTGCCGCGCAGCAGGTCGTCGCGAAATACGACGACACCCGGCGGCGGGCGGTCCTCGTCGCGCGGCAGCGGCATGTCGGCCTCGCCCGCGACCAGCTCGCCGCGGGTGCCGAGCACCTGGAAGTAAACGCTGTCGACGTTGTCCGCGCGCAGGAAGTCGCGCGTCTGCTGCGGCAGCGTCAGCTCGGCGACGCCGTTGACCGGATGGATCTGCCGCGCGAGCACGTACGCGTTGGTCTCGAGCGCGCGGTCAAACGGGCCGTTCGCGATCGTCTTCGCGACGAGATAGGTGACGGCGATGCTCATCGGCCACAGCAGCAGGAGCGGCGCGAGCATCCAGTCGAGGATTTCGCCGAACAGCGAGCGCGGACGCGCGGCCTCGGACGTGTCGGTTTCGTCGGGCGGCGCGAACGGGTTCTCGTAGCGCGCGTCGCGCGCGACGTCGGCGGCGGACGGTTGATCGCCGGTCGGATGGCGGGAATGGGCCGGCGTGGCCATCGCGGCGACGGCCGGGGTCAGCGCAGCGGCGTGCCGGCCGCCGCGGACTGGGGCGCGGCCGAGTCGGCCGGCGCCGCGGGCGCGACTTTCTCGAGGCAGTAGCCGAGGCCGCGCACGGTGGAAATCCGCACACCGCTCGGCTCGATCTTCTTGCGCAGCCGGTGCACGTACACTTCGATCGCGTTGTTGCTGACTTCCTCGCCCCATTCGCACAGATGGTCGACGAGCTGCTCCTTCGATACGAGCCGGCCGATGCGCTGCAGCAGCACTTCGAGCAGCCCGAGCTCGCGCGCGGACAGATCGAGCACGCGGTCGTTCGCATAGGCGATGCGGCCGACCTGGTCGAACGCGAGCGAGCCGTGGCGCACGACGGTCGGGCCGCCGCCCGCGCCGCGCCGGGTCAGCGCGCGCACGCGCGCCTCGAGCTCGTTGAGCGCGAACGGCTTGGCCATGTAGTCGTCCGCGCCGAGGTCGAGCCCCTTCACGCGCTCGTCGACGCTGTCGGCGGCGGTCAGGATCAGCACGGGGAGATTGGAATTGCGCGCGCGCAGGCGCTTGAGCACGTCGAGCCCGGACATCTTGGGCAGCCCGAGATCGAGGATCAGCAGGTCGAAGGACTGCATCGACAGCGCGGTATCGGCCTCGACGCCGCTCTTCACGTGGTCGACGGCATAGCCCGATTGGCGGAGTGACCGGGTGAGGCCGTCCGCGAGTATGCTGTCGTCTTCGGCGATGAGAATTCGCATGTTGCTGACCGATGGCCGGCGGGGCGTTCGCGCCGGCGCGGCTGTCTCCGAAGTTATCCGTGTACAACGCAGCCTGCATTGCGGGCTTGCATAAAACACTGTTTTTTTATACAGTGTCTGCATTCGTGGGCAGCGCTTGAAAGCGGGCGCGCCTCTGACAGACGCTGCTCATCATAGCAAAGGACGATTCATGGAAGATAGCAAGAAGGGCTCCGGGATGACCGCCGAGAAGAGCAAGGCGCTGGCGGCCGCGCTCGCGCAGATCGAGAAGCAGTTCGGCAAGGGGTCGATCATGCGGATGGGCGACGGCGAAGCGGCCGAAGACATCCAGGTCGTCTCCACGGGCTCGCTGGGTCTCGATATCGCGCTCGGCGTCGGCGGCCTGCCGCGCGGCCGGGTGGTCGAGATCTACGGTCCGGAATCGTCCGGTAAAACCACGCTCACGCTGCAGGTCATTGCCGAACTGCAGAAGCTGGGCGGCACGGCAGCCTTCATCGACGCCGAGCACGCGCTCGACGTTCAATATGCAGCGAAGCTCGGCGTGAACGTGCCGGAGCTGCTGATCTCGCAGCCGGACACCGGCGAGCAGGCGCTTGAAATCACCGACGCGCTGGTGCGCTCGGGCTCGATCGACATGATCGTCATCGACTCGGTCGCGGCGCTCGTGCCGAAGGCCGAAATCGAAGGCGAGATGGGCGATTCGCTGCCGGGCCTGCAGGCTCGCCTGATGTCGCAGGCACTGCGCAAGCTGACGGGCACGATCAAGCGCACGAACTGCCTCGTGATCTTCATCAACCAGATCCGGATGAAGATCGGCGTGATGTTCGGCAACCCGGAAACCACGACGGGCGGCAATGCGCTCAAGTTCTATTCGTCGGTGCGTCTGGATATCCGCCGCATCGGTTCGATCAAGAAGAACGACGAGGTGATCGGCAACGAAACCCGCGTGAAGGTCGTCAAGAACAAGGTGTCGCCGCCGTTCCGCGAAGCGATCTTCGACATCCTGTACGGCGAAGGCATTTCGCGTCAGGGCGAGATCATCGATCTCGGCGTGCAGGCGAAGATCGTCGACAAGGCGGGTGCCTGGTACAGCTATAACGGCGAGAAGATCGGCCAGGGCAAGGACAACGCGCGTGAATTCCTGCGCGAGAATCCGGAAATCGCACGCGAGATCGAAAACCGCATTCGCGAATCGCTCGGCGTTGCCGCCATGCCCGATGGTGCAAGGGTCGACGAAGCCGAGGCGATGGACGAAGAAGAGTGATGGTCGGGCGCCGAGGTCAGGCTGGCGAACCGGAACCGAGCGACGCGTCCGACACGGCGGGTCGCTCCGGCCGGCAAGCCGAATCCTCGGGGGCCAACCGGCGGAGCGCGGGCAGTCATGCCGCGAGCCGTACCGCGACGAGGGCATCCGAGGATGCCCTCGTTTCGTTTGAGATGACCGTGCCGGTCGATCCGTTCGACGACGACGAATCGTTCGACGCGCACGACCGGTCGCGCCGTCGCGTGTCCGGTGTCAACTTTCCGGGCGAGCGCGCGGCTGATGTGTCTGCGTCGGTCAAGGAAGATGTGTATACGCGCAGCAGCCAGCATCCGCGTCGCACGCGCCGTGCGTCCAGCGGTTCAGCCGACGCTGCTTCCGGCGACGAATCCGGTGCCACCGAGCGCAAGTCGTCGAAACCGCCGCGTTCGCTGAAGGGCCGCGCGCTCGGCTATTTGTCCCGGCGCGAGTACAGCCGGGCCGAACTCGCGCGCAAGCTCGCGCCGTACGTCGGTGAGGACGAATCCGTCGAGCCGGTGCTCGATGCACTGGAAAAGGAAGGCTGGCTGTCCGACGCACGCTTTGCCGAGAGCCTCGTGCATCGCCGCGCATCGCGCGTCGGCGTCGCGCGCATCGTCAGCGAACTGAAGCGTCATGCGGTTGGCGACAGTCTCGTCGAGGAAGTGAACGCGCAATTGCGCGAGACCGAGTGGGCACGCGCGCAGGCCGTCTGGCGCAAGAAATTCGGTGCACTGCCGCAAACGCCCGCCGAGCGCGCGAAGCAGGCGCGCTTCCTTGCCGCGCGCGGCTTCTCGAGCTCGACCATCGTGAAGTTGCTGAAGGTCGGCGACGATTTCTCGATCGACGACTGACCGGTCCGGTCGCGCGCGCTGCGCGCGATTTTGCTGCAATGCAACCGTTTCCGGACAGGCGGGAATACCCGCCGTCGCGGCCGGATGCCTCAAATACCCAATATGCTAAAATCCACGGGTTTTCCTCTTCGGCCTCAACCTCCAGCATGCCGCTATCCGAGCCCGTGCCCCGTCAGTTGCGACATCGACGCGCAATCCGAGCGGAAGCCTACGAGCGCGGCGACGGCTTGTGGGACATCGAAGCCTGCCTGACCGACCACAAGCCGCGCGATGTCGCGCTTGCGTCGGGCATCCGGCCCCAAGGCCTGCCGATCCACGAACTCTGGCTGCGCGTGACTATCGATCGTGACCTCAACGTCGTCGACGCCGAAGCGTCTTCGGAGTGGGTTCCCTATCCCGGTCACTGTCAATCCGCCCCTCCCGCCTATCGGGCCCTCATCGGGCTCAATCTCTTCCGCAATTTCCGCCGCAACGCGAACCGGCTGCTCGCCGGCGTCGCTGGCTGTTCCCATCTCACCGAACTGTGTGCCGTGCTGCCGACGGCAGCGATCCAGGCGTTCGCCGGTGACGTGTGGAACGTGCGCGAGGAGGGAGGCGAAGGACCGGACCATGACGGCGAGCACGCCGAACCGCCTTTCCAGCTCGGTCGCTGCCGGGCGTTGCGGTTCGACGGCGAGGTCGTGCGGCAGTACTACCCGCGCTGGTATGGCACGAACCGGCCGGATTTGCCCGGTGAGGGCAGCACGAAGGAATGAACGGAAATCATTCGAAGAAGCGTCTTAAGCGACATTTCATCCAACTCTCAGACTGAAGGGAATCACGCATGAAGATTCACGAGTACCAGGGTAAGGAAATCCTGCGGAAATTCGGAGTCGCGGTACCGCGCGGCAAGCCGGCGTTCTCGGTTGAAGAGGCCGTCAAGGTGGCAGAAGAGCTGGGCGGCCCGGTGTGGGTCGTGAAGGCTCAGATTCACGCGGGTGGCCGTGGCAAGGGCGGCGGCGTGAAGGTGGCGAAGTCGATCGAGCAGGTTCGCGAATACGCGAACCAGATCCTCGGCATGCAGCTCGTCACGCACCAGACCGGTCCGGAAGGCCAGAAGGTCAACCGTCTGATGATCGAAGAAGGCGCCGACATCAAGCAGGAACTGTACGTCAGCCTCGTCGTTGATCGCGTGTCGCAAAAGATCGTTCTGATGGGTTCGAGCGAAGGCGGCATGGACATCGAAGAAGTTGCCGAAAAGCACCCGGAACTGATCCACAAGGTCATCGTCGAGCCGTCGACGGGCCTGCTCGACGCGCAGGCCGACGACCTCGCCGCGAAGATCGGCGTGCCGGCTGCTTCGATTCCGCAAGCGCGCGCCATCCTGCAAGGCCTGTACAAGGCATTCTGGGAAACCGACGCGTCGCTGGCTGAAATCAACCCGCTGAACGTCTCCGGCGACGGCAAGGTCATCGCACTCGACGCGAAGTTCAACTTCGACTCGAACGCGCTGTTCCGCCACCCGGAAATCGTCGCGTACCGCGATTTGGACGAAGAAGATCCGGCTGAAATCGAAGCGTCGAAGTTCGACCTCGCGTACATCTCGCTCGACGGCAACATCGGCTGTCTCGTGAACGGCGCGGGCCTGGCAATGGCGACGATGGACACCATCAAGCTGTTCGGGGGCGAGCCGGCGAACTTCCTGGACGTCGGCGGTGGCGCGACGACCGAGAAGGTCACGGAAGCGTTCAAGCTGATGCTGAAGAACCCGGACCTGAAGGCGATCCTCGTGAACATCTTCGGCGGCATCATGCGCTGCGACGTGATCGCGGAAGGCGTGATCGCCGGTTCGAAGGCCGTGAACCTGAACGTGCCGCTCGTCGTGCGCATGAAGGGCACGAACGAGGACCTCGGCAAGAAGATGCTGGCCGATTCGGGCCTGCCGATCATCTCGGCGGACAGCATGGAAGAGGCTGCGCAGAAGGTCGTCGCGGCTGCCGAAGGCAAGTAACGCTATCGAATACGCATGGCGGCGCGGCAGATACGCGACGCCAATCGAACAGAGGTCAAAATACATGTCGATTCTGATCAACAAGGACACGAAGGTCATCACGCAGGGCATTACCGGCAAAACCGGTCAGTTCCATACGCGCGCCTGCCGTGAATATGCAAACGGCCGCGAAGCATTCGTCGCGGGCGTGAACCCGAAGAAGGCCGGCGAAGACTTCGAAGGCATTCCGATCTACGCGAGCGTCAAGGAAGCGAAGGCAGAAACCGGCGCGACCGTTTCGGTCATCTACGTTCCGCCGGCAGGCGCAGCCGCTGCGATCTGGGAAGCGGTCGAAGCCGACCTGGATCTCGCGATCTGCATCACGGAAGGCATTCCCGTCCGTGACATGATCGAAGTGAAGGACCGCATGCGCCGCGAAGGCCGCAAGACGCTGCTGCTCGGGCCGAACTGCCCGGGCACGATCACGCCGGACGAGCTGAAGATCGGCATCATGCCGGGTCACATCCACCGCAAGGGCCGCATCGGCGTCGTGTCGCGTTCGGGCACGCTGACGTATGAAGCCGTTGCACAGCTGACGGCGCTGGGCCTCGGCCAGTCGTCGGCAGTCGGCATCGGCGGCGACCCGATCAACGGTCTGAAGCACATCGACGTCATGAAGATGTTCAACGACGATCCGGATACGGACGCGGTCGTGATGATCGGCGAGATCGGCGGTCCGGACGAAGCCAACGCCGCTCAGTGGATCAAGGACAACATGAAGAAGCCGGTCGTCGGCTTCATCGCTGGCGTCACGGCGCCTCCGGGCAAGCGCATGGGCCACGCCGGCGCGCTGATCTCGGGCGGTGCGGATACGGCCGAAGCGAAGCTGGAAATCATGGAAGCGTGCGGCATCACCGTCACGCGCAACCCGTCGGAAATGGGCCGCCTGCTCAAGAAGGCGCTGTAATTTCCGCGTGGTTCGTCCTGCAAAAAACGCCGGCCTTGCCGGCGTTTTTTGTTATGCTCTCGCAATGAATTTGTAAGCCCCCGGCATGCGCGATGCATGTCCCGGCGTTCACCCGGCACGTCTGTCCGACGGCCGTTACCCCGCACCCGATACCGCTCATGCTTGAATTCCTGACCTCGCTCCACTGGGGCGCGGTGTTTCAGATCGTCATCATCGACATCCTCCTCGGCGGCGACAACGCGGTCGTGATCGCGCTCGCGTGCCGCAACCTGCCGGCCAACCAGCGGCTGCGCGGCGTCGTGTGGGGCACGGCCGGCGCGATCCTGCTGCGGGTCGCGCTGATCGCGTTCGCGGTCGTGCTGCTCGACGTCCCGTTCCTGAAGTTCGGCGGCGGCCTGCTGCTGTTGTGGATCGGCGTCAAGCTGATGGCGCCCGACGCCGACGCGCACGACAACGTGAAGCCGGCCGACCGGCTGTGGGACGCGGTGAAGACGATCGTGATCGCCGACGCCGTGATGAGCCTCGACAACGTGATCGCGATCGCCGGCGCGGCCGAGCAGGCCGATCCGTCGCACCGGCTGGCGCTGGTGATCTTCGGGCTCGTCGTCAGCGTGCCGATCATCGTGTGGGGCAGCACGCTGGTGCTGAAGCTGCTCGATCGATTCCCGATCGTCGTGGCGCTCGGCGCCGGGCTGCTGGGCTGGATCGCCGGCGGGCTGATGGTGCACGACCCGGTCGGCGACCGCTGGCCGGTGCTCGATACGCCGGCGGCGATCTACGGCGCGAGCATCGCCGGCGCGCTGTTCGTCGTCGCCACCGGTTACGCGCTCCGGCGACGCCGCAGCGCCACGCACGCGTGACGTTGGCCGTCCGGCCGACTGCCGGGGCTGCGGCCCGCTGGCTACGATCGAAACGCCTGCCTGATTCGGCAGGCGTTTTTCGTTTCCGGAGCCAGTCATGTTCGAAGCCTTTTCCGTTTCCCTGTTCCGTCGCATCGCCGCCGATCTGCGGCGCGCGAGCCGGCCGTTGCCGCGCTGCCGGCCCGCCGGCTTCACGCTGATCGAGCTGATGATCGTGCTCGCGATCGTCGGCGTGATCGCGGCCTATGCGATTCCCGCGTACCAGGATTACCTCGCGCGGTCGCGTGTCGGCGAGGGGCTCGCGCTTGCTTCGTCCGCGCGGCTCGCAGTGGCCGACAACGCGGCGAGCGGCGCGGGCTTCGACGGCGGCTACAGCCCGCCGGCCGCTACCCGCAACGTCGAATCCGTCGCCATCGACGGCGACACCGGCCAGATCACGGTGGCGTTCACCGCCCGCGTCGCCGCGGCCGGCGCGAATACGCTCGTCCTGGTGCCGTCCGCCCCGGACAAGGCCGACACGCCAACCGCGCGCGTGCCGCTGAAAAAGGGCGCGATGCAGGCGGGTGCGATCGCGTGGGAGTGCTTTGCCGCCGGCAAGTCTGCGTCGTCGCTTCCGGCGCCGGGCGCGGGCCCGTTGCCGGCGGAGGCCGCGACTTTGCCCGCGCAATATGCGCCCGCGGAGTGCCGCGCGTAGTGTCGGGGGCATGCCGGCAAGTCCGTGGCCGCGTGCGCGGCGCGGCGCCCGCGGGCCGGCTGCGCCCGCCCCGGCGCGTGGGCGATGGCACGACGGGCCCGCACAGAGGGGGGAAAGTTTTGTATAGTGCGCCGGTTGCTGACATCCGGTTCGCTCATGCCTTCTACTTTTTCCCGTTCGTTGCCGCTCGTTGCGCTGGCTGTCGCCCTGATCGTGCCGTACTCGATCACGAATCACACGTATCCGATCCCGACCTTCTATTCCGAGTTTGCCGCGCTGGTGCTGTATCTGCTGGTGGGGCTCTCCGTCGTGCTGCTCGCACGCACGGGCCGCCCGCCCGAGCCGTTCGCCGCGCCGGCCGCGTTCGTCGCGCCGCTCGGGTTCGCGGCGGTGCTGATCGCGCAGGTCGCGCTCATGCCGCTGAAGGTGCCGTCGATGAACTGGCTGGCGGTCGGCTACCTGGCCGCCGCGCTGGTCGCGATGCAGGCCGGCTACACGCTCGCGCGCGAGGGGCTCGCCGAAGCCGCCGCGCAAATGATGTCCGGCGCGCTGCTGCTCGGCGGGATGCTCGCGGTCGCGAGCCAGGTCGTGCAGTTGTTCCATCTCGAATCCGCGGTGTCGCCGTTCGTCGTGGTGTACAACATCGCGGTCGATCGCCGTCCGTACGGCAACATGGCACAGGCGAACCACCTGGCGACCTACATCGCGTTCGCGCTCGCGGGCGCGCTGTATCTGGTGCAGACGCGCCGGCTCGCGGTATGGGCGTGGCTCGCGCTGTCGATCGTGCTGTCGGCCGGGCTCGCGCTGACGGTGTCGCGCGGCCCGTGGCTGCAGGTTGCGGTGCTGGTCGTCGCGGGCTTCTGGATGGCGTGGCTCGAGTCGCGCCGCGCGCCGGGCAACCGCCGCGCATGGGTGATGCCGGTCGCGCTCGCGGTGGCCTTCGTCGCGGTGAACGTTGCGGTGCGCTGGGCCAACGTGCATTTCCATCTGGGGCTCGCCGAGTCGGCGGCCGACCGGATGCGCGACGCGGGGCAGATCGCGCCGCGCCTCGCGCTGTGGAAGTACGGGCTCGCGATGTTCCGCGAGCATCCGGTGCTCGGCGTCGGCTGGGGCGAGTTCCCGTCGCACCAGTTCGCGCTCGTGCGCACGCTCGGCGGTGTCGAGATCGCGAACAACTCGCACGACATCTTCATCGACCTGCTCGCGAAGTCCGGCCTCGTCGGCCTCGGCGTGCTCGTCGTCGCGCTCGTGACGTGGTTCGTGCGCGCAGTGCGCGCGCCGCAGTCGAGCTCGCGCGTGTTCGGCCTCGCGCTGATCGGCATCCTGTTGATGCATGCGCTCGTCGAATATCCGCAGCAGTACATGTTCTTCCTGCTGCCGGCGATGTTCGTGATCGGCCTGCTCGAGGTGAAGCCGTTGCGCATCCTGCCGGGGCGCGCGGCGTTCGGGCTGTTCGCGGTGCTGTCGTTCGGCGGCGTGCTGGCGGCGGTGCCCGTGCTGCGCGACTACCAGCGCGCGGAAGTGCTGTATTACGGCAGCGATCCGGCCGCACAGTACCGCGAAGCGCCGTCGCTGTTGTTCGGCGCGTGGGGCGATTACGGGGCGGCCACGCTGCTGGCAATTTCGCCGGACAACCTGCCGCTCAAGCTCGTCGCGCATGAGCGCGCGATCGCGCTGCTGCCCGGCGAGACGGTGCTGCGCCGCTATGCGGTGCTGCAGGCGCTGGCCGGTCGCGAAGCCGACGCCCTCGATACAGTCGCGCGCCTGCATGTGTTTGCGAAGGAGTTGAAGGACTGGCCGCAGCAGCTCGCGTCGCTGTACAAGCTGTGCGACCAGCAGCCGGAGCTGAAAGCGTTCAAGGCGGCCGTCGTCGCGAAGTACGGGGAAGTCCCGGCCGAAGCGGACGAGGACGACTCCGACGACGATTCCGAGTGACGCCACGCTGAACACCGTGCCGACACCGCGCGGCGCCGGGCGGGGAATCCCGGCGCTGGCCGCATTGCGGTGAGGCGGGTGGGCGATGGCGGGGCGAAGGGGGCGGCGATTGCTTCCCCCGCGGAATGGATGCCTGCCGAATCCGGTGTGATTCGCGTCAACCATTGTCAAATCGCGGCCACGCGCAAGGCGGCGCGTGCACAATGCGGCAAAGCGTTCGCGTGCGCGGCCGCCCGCTGCGGGCCGCTACCGCGAACGCCGCCCCGGATCTCCGGGAACCCGACAAGCAGGATCGCGACCGGGCAGCCGCCGGTCGTGCGGCCGTAACGGCGCGCCGGTCCGATGGCCGCGGCGCGGGGCGATGTCCGCCGGCGCGGCGTTCGTCCGCAACAGTACTGAAGAACGATATTCGACCATGGCCCTTCGCTCGACCCTCCTGATCCTGCCTGCCGTCGCCGTGCTGGTTTCCGGCTGCGCGATGCTGTCGTCGTCGCAGGAAAGCAAGCTGACCTGCCACATTCCGCGCGCCGTCTATCCGGATAGCGCGAAGCCGCTCACGCGTCCGGTCACCGTGCTCGTGCGCGCGCTGATGACGACCGCGGGCGAAGCGCAGAACGTCACCGTGACGACGAGCAGCCGCAATGCGGCGGCGGACCGCGCGGCCGTCGATGCGATGACGCACGCGACCTGCGCGCAGACGGGCGCCACCGCGAATCCGTTCCTGCTCACGCAACCGTTCGTGTTCGAGCCGCGACGCGCCCAATGATGGGCGGCCGGGCACGCCGAGGCGCGCGTGCCGCTTGCCGTCGATTCCTGTGAGGCGTCGCCGTGCCGCCGACGTTCAGTGCCGCGGCATCAGGTTCGCGCCGTGGCATGCCGGCTCGGCCGCCTTGCGTAGCCCGAGCATCGTGAACCCGTTGCGCTCCTGGCGGATCAGCGCGTAGCGTCGCGCAACCGTGTTTCCGTCCTTGCCCGTCAGATCCAGTTCGACCTGGAAGAGATCCTTGCTGTCCGCGCAGCCGCGTACCGGTCCATAGGCGAACCCGGTATCGGGCGCCTTGCTTTCCGCAATGAACGCCTGTCGCGCTTGCAGCGCCGCCGCAGCGGCCGCGGGTTCGCTCCAGGCGCGCGCGAGCGTATCGTCCACGCCCAGCCATTCATCGACGAAATCGCGACCGTTGACCGCGACCGGCTGCACGCGTTGCACGGTGTCGCCGTCGACGCGATAGCGGAAGATGCCCGGCCGTGTCATCACGTCGCTGTCGCGCGAGCCGACCGTCATGCGCAGTTCGAAGCCGTCGGGGCGCACCTTGAAGCGGATCGCGTCGTCGTCGAGCACGTAGCCGTGAGCCGTATGGAACAGCGTGTGTTGCGCGGCCGCGCCGCTTGCCGGCGCGACCACGTCCGCGCCGAACCGGCTCCAGCGCGACGAGCACCACGGCGTGCCGTGGACGACCGCCACCTGGCCGCCGGGCAATGCGCCGAACCAGAAGCCGCCGCCGTAGGCGCCGCCGATGTCCTTGTAGTCGTCGGCCTGCCAGCGCAGCACCCGCCGCCAGCCGCCGTTTTCCCATGCGTAGGCAGTGAGCAGGTTGTCGTCGCCGCATGGGATGTCGAAGCCGGCGCGCACGAAGAGGAGCGGGCGGGACGTGCCGTCGCGTTGGACGTCGACGTCCGGGTTGCGACCGAATGCCGATTCGGCGTTTTTCGGCTGGGCGGATTGGGTGGATTGGGCGGGTACGCCGAGTGCGGCCGCAAGCGTGCGTTTCAGCGCAGCCGGCTCGACGTGTTCGTCGCTGCACGCAAGCCGCGCGTCGATCGCGCCGACGAGCGCCTGCTTGTACGCGCGAAGCGCGTCGCGCAAAGGCGGCGAGACGTCGACCGTGCCGCCGCCGTCGCCTTGCGGATTCCGGACTTGCTGTACGCGGTGCTGCGCGTCGAGCGCCGCGCGTGCGGCGGTGTCGGCGGCGGGGCAGGGGCTGGCGGCGGAGGCGGTGGCCGCCGCGGCAGCGCACAGTACGAATGCGGCGCGATGCAGCGCTTTTTTCATCGAATAGGGTCTCCGGATGTAGCGAGGGGATTCAGTCTTGTGAGGCGGGGGAATGTCGGATGGGGAATGACAGCTTCTTCAGTCTTTCATCGAGCAGCGAGTAGAGCGTGTTCGTATCCTGGTCGAAGTACCGGTTGTGATAGACGATCCCGTCGGCATTCTGTTTCCAGGTCCTGCCTGCGTCAGTGCTGCTGATCATCAGGGGGATTGGTGGATCGTCGATTGCTTGCCCGGGATCGGTGGCATATACGAGTAACAGGCCGTCGCGGCCCACGTCGAGGCCGTTCACGATGAGCTTCATGTCAAACGTCATCACTTGCCGGACGCGCGCGGGTTGCGTGTCCGTCCACGTCGAAAGCACGCCGGCCCGGCGTGCGCGATCCGGTGCCGTATCTTTGCCGCCCTCGTCGTCGAGGAGAGACAGTGCGTAAAGCGCGTAACCGCTGGTCGTGGCCGGCGTCGAAGCGAGTCGGATGACGGTCTGGTTCGGCAGAACGATATCGGGAACGAACGTCTGCTGATTTGGCGGAAGCCCGTATACGACGCTGCGAGCGGGCCCCGTTGCCGACGGATCGACATGGTAAGCCACTCGCAGGGTGCCGTCGGGACCAAGATTCACCGCTCTGAGGTTGCGCCGACGGCCACTGGGGACGACTGCATCCGGCGGTAGTGCGATCAGTTGCCAGGACTCGCCGCCGTCGGATGTTCGCCGGACGGTGGGGCCGCGGCCAATCGCATAGCCGTGCTGCGCGTCGATGAAGAGCAGGTCGTCGATATCTTCGTGCTCCGGCCATGCCATCTGCGACCAGTGGCGGCCGCCGTCGAGCGATTTCCAGACACGGGTTTGCCGCGAGACGAGGTCGTCCGCGGAATGCTGCGACGTATAGTCCAGCCAGCCGATGCTGATCAAGTGGACCTGACCGTCTCGCGAATGCCACCACGCGGTGTGTTGGCCGGGCGCTTGCAAGAAGCGCTGCAGTCCGTGATCGAGCGTGCCGCGGAAGAAATTCACGGTTCGTCGATTGAGGGTTTCTCCCGCACTGTTCATCCATGCTTCGGTGGGTTCGGCGACCGTCGGAACCTTCCACTCGCCGGCCGGCTTCAGCGTCACGACAGGATCGGCAAACGTGAGCGACATGATTTCGTTGCCGGCGATGTAGAAATCACCCACACCTGCTGGCGGGTCGGACCATGTGATCTGCGACGAAACGGTCTTCCAGTGAGGACCGGTGCTCTCGTAAAACAGATTCAATACGATGCCGCCGATCGCGATGACGGCCAGCCCCTTCAGTCGAGATCGATGGCGCATGGGATTGGCTGAAGTCGATAGAGGAATCTCGTGGCTGGCCGTGCCGCGGACGTCGTTCGTTTCCGCGGACACGGCCTGCGACAAACGCATCGGGCGCCGATCAGAATTGCCGTTTCCGCAGCGTATAGGCGAACACCGAATAGAGCGTGTTCGTTTGTGGATCGAAGTAGCCGCCCTGTGAAGCCTTGTCGGCGGTCTGCTGCCATGTCTTTCCACCGTCGGTGCTGCTGATCGTCAGGTCGATCGGTGCGCCGCCGCCGTTTGCGGTGTTCGGGTCGGTCGCGTGGACCAGCAGGACGCCGTTGCGACCCGCGCTCAGTCCGTTGAGCGTCAGCGGGCTGTCAAACGCATGCAGTTCCTGGATGTGTTCGGGGTGCTCGCTAGTCCAGGTCGAAATGACGCCCGCACCATGACCGCTGCCGGATTCGCCGCTTGTACGCGACAACGCATACAGTGCGTAATTCCGGACGGGGGCCGGCGACGATTCGAGGCTGACGATGACTTGTCCGGGGAGCACCGCTTCCCGGATGAAATCCTGCTGATTCCAATCGAGCCGCCAGACCACCGTTGCCGGTTGCGGATGCTCGGCGTCTTCAACCTGATAGGCAATGCGCAATACACCGTCGGGACCGAGGTTGGTCCCGTCGAAAGTCCGGCGTGGCTTGTCCTGAAGGGCGGCACCCGGCGGTTCCTTGATTTCCTGCCACGATTGCCCGCCGTCCGCCGTTCGCCACACGCGGGGTCCCCATCCGATGGCGTAGCCCCGTTGCGCATCAATGAACAGCAAGCGGTTGATGTTGCGCTCCGTCGGCCATTCGAGCTGGGCCCAGTGCTGGCCACCGTCGCTCGACTTCCAGAGTCGGGTTGTCTGAGGGGACGCACCGTCGACGGTGCGCGGCGCCGCGTAATCCATCCAGCCCGTACTGACGTACAGGATCTGCCAGTCAGGCGAGTACCACCATGACGCGGTCTGGCCCGGTTGCTGGAAGTGGCGCACGGCGCTCCCGTCCAGCGTGCCGCGCAGGAAACTGACGGTCGACCGGTTCAGCCGCTGGTTCGAATCGTCCATCCAAGGTTCGGTGAATTCCGCGAGGTCAGGGTTCTTCTGCTCGCTCTCCGGCTTGAACTTGAGTTCCGGTCGCGCAACCTTCAGTGACATGAAATCGTTGCGTTGCACGCGAAATGCGCCCGCACCGTACGGCTTGTCGTTGCGCATGAATTCGGTCGATACCGTGTCCCACCCTGATGTCATTTCCGTATATCCGTAAATAGCGATCGGGAGAACAAGCACGCATCCCGCGACCCAAAGCCATCGTTTGCCTTTTCGCATGTCACTTCGCCAGCAGCCTTCCGAGCGCCTTGCCGACCGGATCGTCGGCGTCCGATTCCTCGGCTTTTTTCCGGAGAACAGGGATGGCGGAATCGAAAGCCTGCCCCCACGTTCTTCCGTCGCCCCATTCCTGAATGTTCGGCCGCATCCCGATCCTGACGAGATCCATGATCGGCAGGTCGGCCAATCCTCCGTCGAGGTAGGCCATCGGGTGTGTCTTGAATGCAAATTCCTTGAACTTTTCGGTGTTTATTTCCAGCTCGAACTGTGGCCACGTCATATCGACGCTACCGTTTCCCGGCGTCGGGCTGGCCATCTGGATCGTGTTGCCCATCATGTTCTGATTCAACCCGTCTTCCATGTTGACCTGGAGCAGCTTGCGCGCTTTGTTCAGCCACGCTTTCCCTTGGGGGCTGAGGCTCGGATAGAGATTCGCTCCATAGTCGGAGCAGTAGTAGTAGCCGTAGCTGATGTAGTAATCGGGCGGCTTATGTCCGCACCCGATGTGACGCATCATGAAGTTGCCATGACGAGACCAGTCGGAATTCGTGCTGTCTATCTTGATCAATTCTTCACGGCGGTGCAGGAGTCGGTGCGCGACGTCCGAGTCGGTCCACGGATCCCACGATAGGGCGAAACCCTTGATGGTCGACCAGATGCTCGACATGCTGACCTTCTCGACCGTCTCCATATACGCCCCGTGAAGCGGCCGATAGTAGAACGGACAGGTGCCGACGATCCATTTCGGTGCCGGCGTCACATGCTTGTCGCAGATATTGATCGCCACCTTCGGCCGATCCTTGTACCCCGTCGGCGTCAGCATCCCCGAGCCGCTGCCCAGTACGTTGTTGTCCTGTTGTGCGTCAGCCATTCGATTTCCCTAGAAACTTGACGACGACGTCGTGCGGCACGTGGCTCTGCGTGAGCCCCGTCTCACCTGCCGCATTGGTGACGCCTTCCGAGAGCAGCTTGCCGTTCGAGAACATCTGGTATCGCGTGTTCGCTACCGGAATGTCGGTGCCGGCCCAGTGCGCGATGAACGCCTGATCGTAGTTGCCGGTCGAGTTCGGCAGGGTCGGCATCGTCTGCGACAGGTGCGTGGGGCCGCTGAACGCGTGCTGCGCCCCCTTGATGTCGATCTTGCCGGGTGCGTGCACTTCGATGTTGCCGTTCGCGATGCGGATGTACGCGCCGCCGGAGGTCAGCAGGATTTCCTTCGCCGCGGCGCCTTCGATCGACTCGGTTACCGCCATCAGCTTCAGCGCCTTCTGGGCCGTCAGCTCGATGTTGTCCGCGTGCGCCTGCACTTCGACCTTGCCCTTGCCGGCGAATAGCTTGATCCCGGAGTTCTGCGCGAACAGGCTGATCCGGTCGAGGACGCTCGCGATCAGCGACTTTCCGGCGGCCACGTGCGTGCTTTGCCCGCTGACGAGGTTGACGTGCTGGTCCGCGGCAAGCTGCACGGACTGTTGCGTGGACATCCCGATACCGGCCGGGCTGCCGAACAGCATCACCGGCTCCTTGAACGCGTTGGCCGTGCCGGTTCCGCCGCCCGCGGTCCTGCCGCCCGACGTGCCGCCGCTCACGCTGTTCTGCGTCGCGTCGGTGAACTGCTTCAGCGCCGAGTGGCCGTGGTCGAGCGGTTCGGCCTGATGCTGCGCGCCGACCTCCGACATGGCCTCCATCAGGCCTTCTGCACGGACGAGCTGCTGTTGCGTTTCCTGAACGTCGAGCGGCTGGCTCGCCGGCTGCTTCGGGTGCGTCGTGACGTACAGCCCGCGGCTCGCGCGTACGGCGCCGTACGCGTCCGAGCGCAGGTCGAAGCCGCTGCCGAGATAGCTGCCGCGGTTGTTGCCCGCATGGTCGATCAGGTAACCGAGATGCAAGTGCGCGTTGGTCTGGCTGCTGTAGAGGTGCACGCGGTTCTGCGAGGTCGCGTCGTCGAGCACGAGCTGGTTGTAGCCGGCGCCCGCATATTCCTTGGACCGGTATCCGGACAGGATCCCGTTGCTGTGCCACTGCGGGCTCGTCGCGCCGTTGTACAGCTTGCCGACGATGATCGGGCGATCGCAGTCGCCGCCGAGGAAATCGACCAGCACCTCCTCGCCGCTGCGGTGCGGGTGAACGGCCCCATAACCCTTGCCCGAATCCGACGCGGTGGCACGCAGCCAGCACGACGCCTTTTCGTCGCCGTCGTTCAGGCGGTCCCAATGGAAGCGAACCTTGACCCGGTTGAGCGCGTCGGTGTGGATTTCCTCGCCTTTCGGTGCGACGACGATCGCCGATTGCAGGTGCATCGGCGGCTTCGCGTGCTCGAACGGGCTGCGGAACGGTACGGTCGTGCGCTGGGCTTCGACGCGGATCTGAAAGAAGCCTTCGCTGCCGTCGGGATGACGCACGCGCGACTGGGCCGTATCGGTTGCCTGCACGATGCTGCCGACCTCGGCGCGCAGGCTGTGCGGGAAAACCGCCTGTTCGTCGGCAACGGGCAGATTGTTGACGATGACCCACGCCGTCTCGATCACGGCGAATTCGCGCTGCCCGGCATCGTCCTTGTCGTGTTCGGGGTGATCCGCCAGCTCGAAGGTCCGCCCGGCATCCATGCGCCGCACGCCGCCGACGCCATGAAAGCGTTTCGCGCGCGACTCCTGTTCCTCCATCCATATCTTCGACAGATGGTCACCACGGGACTGTTCGAGGTACGTGTACGCACCGGTGTATTCGTAGACCTCGAGCTGCGGCGGCAGGTCACCCTGATTGGCGATCGTCGGCGTATGGGTCGCCTTCGGATTCGCCGCGCTCGGCGGCTGCTTGTAGTCGAACGTGCGTGTGGCGCGGGCGACACTTCGCAGCGTGCGCGTGCCGGAGAACTGGACGAACGTGTCGGCCTCGTCACCCGTGCCCGCATGATGAAAGCGCACCGTTCGCGGCGACAGCGCGGGCAACGCGTCGACGCGGTCGACGACGACGAGCCGGTGCGACTTGCCGTCCTGGTCCTGTTCCCAGAAGCCATACAGGCCTTCCGATTCCATCAGGCGATGCACGAAATTCCAGTCATCCTCGTACTGCATGCAGAACGAGCGGAGCGGCAGCGGCTGGTGGAGCTTGAAGGTGAAGCGACCCTTGGCCTGCGGATGCTGGTTCAGCACGTCGGCAATGATGTCGTCCGCGGACTGGTCCTGCCAGATTCGCTGGTCGCGGCGAAACTTCAGGAAGTGCAGGAACGAAGCGAAGACGATCTGGTAGTGCGTGACGCCGCTGTCCGAGCCGAGCCGGCGGGCGCAATGCACGTAGCCGTGGTGAGGCGCATAAGACTGGTCGGCCTGCAGGATCCACAGCGTGACCGGCTGCGCGATCAGCTTCTTGAGCTCGAGGTTATCGGACACCGACACGGTATCGACCGTGAACTCGAAGTGACGCCCGAGCCGCGATCGGCCGATGACGCGATGCGGCAGCAGCACGTCGGGGCCCACCGGCGTATCCAGTTTGACAAGGCGCTCGTGCTGAACCGGTCCGGCCAGCAATGCGCTTCTTAACGCTTGCGAATTCATCACCCGTGCTCGCTTTTTTTTGTGCTGGGTCGCACGCTCTCCCGTGCGGAATCCGGTAATTGTATGAGATAAACGGGCGGTATCCCGAATTTACCGGCCGACAGGGTGCCGACCGGTCAGCCGGCGGTGTCCTCGGCCTTCCAGTCCCCCGACTTCCCGCCACGCTTTTCTCTCACGCTCACCTCGGTGATCACCATCCCCCGGTCGACCGCCTTGCACATGTCGTACACGGTCAGCAGCCCGACCTGCACGGCGGTCAGCGCTTCCATCTCGACACCGGTGCGCCCGAACGTCTCGACCTGCGCGACGCAGTGCACGCCCGGCAGCGCGTCGTCGAGTTCGAAGTCGACGGCCACGCGCGTCAGCGCGAGCGGATGACACAGCGGAATGAGGTCGGCGGTGCGCTTGGCACCCTGGATCGCGGCGATGCGCGCGACGCCGAGCACGTCGCCTTTCTTCGCCTTGCCGTCGCGGATCAGCGCGAACGTCGCCGGCAGCATCCGGATCGTGCCGCGCGCGATCGCGATGCGTTGCGTTTCCTGCTTGCCGCCGACGTCGACCATGTGCGCGTGGCCGGCGGCGTCGAAATGGGTAAGTCCTGACATGTCCTGCTCCGATCTCTTGTGTCGCGGCCGGTCGATCCACCGCGTCGGGCACCGTGCCGCAACCATCTGCAACGTTTCAACGGGCGCCTATCATAGCAGCGGCCTGCACGACGCCGGGCGTGCAGACGGCGCATCCGCCGCAGCGAACAGTCGCGATCCCGCCGGTACAATGACCAGGATCTTCAGACCAAACGCCGCGATGCGCGCCCGGCGCGCGGGACGCGTCGTCTTCATCCTGCCATGCGTGTCAAACAGTTGCTTGCCGTGTTGCTGTCGACGGCGCTCGTGCTGCCGCCGAGCGGCCATGCACAGCGCCTGTCCGCGCTGCCGCTCGAGCCGGCGGCCGGCGCTTCGCCGTCGATTTCCACGGTGCCTTCCGGCATCGCGACCGGCGTATTCGGCACCTACGGCGGCGCGGAAAGCCGGTTCTCCGGCGGCGACGGCGCGTCCGCGCCGGTCGCGAGCCTGCGTGCACCGCTGCGCGCGCTGGAACTGCCCGACCTCGGCGACGGCTCCGGCGGTTCGCTTACGCCGCAGGCCGAGCGCCGTCTCGGCGAGCGCGTGATGCGCGAGGTGCGGCGCGACCCGGACTATCTCGACGACTGGCTCGCGCGCGACTACCTGAACGCGATCGCGAAGCGGCTCGCGGCCGCGGCGGCGGCGCGCTACATCGGCGGCTACATGCCGGACTTCGAACTGTTCCCGGTGCGAGATCCGCAGATCAACGCGTTCTCGATGCCGGGCGGCTTCATCGGCATCAACAGCGGCCTGGTCGTCACGACGCAGACGGAATCCGAACTCGCATCGGTGGTCGGCCACGAGATGGGCCACGTGCTGCAGCGGCACATCGCGCGGATGATCGGCGCGAACGAGAAGACCGGCTACACGGCCCTCGCGACGATGCTGCTCGGCGTGCTGGCGGGCGTGCTTGCGCGAAGCGGCGATCTCGGCAGCGCGATCGCGATGGGCGGGCAAGCGTTTGCGGTCGACAACCAGCTGCGCTTCTCGCGCTCGGCCGAGCGCGAGGCCGATCGCGTCGGTTTCCAGCTGCTCGCGGGCGCCGGCTACGATCCGTACGGGATGCCGGGCTTCTTCGAGCGGCTCGAGCGCGCGTCGATGGGCGACGCGGGCGTGCCGGCCTATGCGCGCACGCACCCGCTGACGGGTGAACGGATCGCCGACATGGAGGATCGCGCGCGCCGCGCGCCGTACCGGCAGCCGCGCCAGTCGGCCGAATACGGCTTCGTGCGCGCGCGGCTGCGCATTCTGCAGAACCGTGCGCCGAACGACATCGCGGCCGAGGCGCGCCGGATGCAGCTCGAGATCGACGATCGCACGGCGCCGAACGTCGCGGCGAACGAGTACGGGATCGCGCTCGCGAACACGCTGCTCGGCCAGTACGACGCGGCCGACAAGGCGCTCGCGTCGGCCCGCGCCGCCTTCGACGCGCGCGAGCGGCGCGCGGACGATCCGCAGACGAGTTCGCCGAGCCTCGACGTGCTCGCCGCCGACCTCGCCCGCCGCGCGGGCCGGACCGACGACGCGGTGCGGCTCGCGGCGCCCGCGCAGCGGCGCTGGCCGGCGTCGCACGCGGCGATCGTCGCGCACCTGCAGGCGCTGATCGCCGCGCGCCGCTTCGACGAAGCGCAGGCGCTCGCACGCACGCAGGCGAAAGCGGACCCGGAGCAGCCGGACTGGTGGGACTACCTCGCGAAGGCGAGCGACGGCAAGGGCGACGTGCTCGCGCGGCGCCGTGCGCTCGCGGAGAAGCTGGCGCTCGACGGCGCGTGGCCGTCTGCGATTCGCCAGCTGAAGGAGGCGCGCGACGCGAAGGACGTGTCGTTCTACGACCAGTCGATCATCGGCGCGCGGCTGCTGGAATTCGAGGCGCGCTACAAGGAAGAGCGCGAGGAGGAGAAGAACGGCCGCGGATAACGGTCGTCAGGCGGGCAGGGTGAGTTGCGCGTCAGCCCTCGACGCTGCCGTCGCCGCCATCCGATGCGGCGCGGCGAGCCCGCTGCGCGGGACTCGAGACGAAGCCGAACGTCGCCGGCACGTCGGCGCAGGCGAGATTGCCGAGCGACAGCGTGCGCCCGTCGCGCCAGCGCAGCGCGGGTGGCGTCGCGTCGAAGTCCGCATGATCGGCGAACAGGCCCAGGTCGTGGTCGTGCAGTGCCGCGACGCGCGGCGGCGAGCCGGCTGCGCGAAACAGCACGCCGCCGGCGTCGTCGAGCCACGCGGCGTCCGGTTCGAACGGCGCGCCGGTCTGGTCGGCCAGCGCGAGTTGCCCGTCGCGTTCGGCCAGGCGAACGACCCACGGCGTATAGGCGAGCTCGACGTACACGCGCTGCGGCCCGTTCTGGAAGAACCACTGGCCGTGCGGGTCGCAGTCGTAGTTGCGCCCGATGAACGCGTTCAGCGCCGCATGCCGGACCGGCGAGCCGAGTTCGCCCGCGGCCTGCGCGGCCTCGTCGCGCAGCCGCCACTCGCCGCGCCGGTCGAGCAGCAGCCAGCCGGTGCAGTGCGGCACGTTCGGCCATTTGGCGAGGGCCTGCCTGACGATGTCATCCATGGTCGACGAATTTCGAGCAATAGCCGAACACCCGCGCCGACAGCCAGTCGAGGCGGCCGGGGAACGGCCCGGTCATGAATCCCGCGTGGCCGCCGTCGGCGGGCTGGTCGAGCTCGACGGCCGGCGACACGTCGGCGGCGCTGGGCAGCGCGGATTCGGGCAGGAACGGATCGTTGCGGGCGTTGAGGATCAGCGTCGGCACGTCGATCGCGGGCAGCAGCGGGCGCGTCGTGGCCTGGGTCCAGTAGTCGTCGGCGTCGGCGAAGCCGTGCAGCGGCGCGGTCACGACTTCGTCGAAGTCGCGCATCGTCACGGCACGGAGCATTGCGTCGCGGTCGAACAGCCCCGGATATTGGTCGAGCTTCGCGAGCGCCTTGCGCTTCAGCGTCTTCAGGAAGCTGCGCGTGTAGACCATCGCGAAGCCCTGCGACAGCGCGCGGCCGCCCGCATGCACGTCGATCGGCGTCGAGATCGCGGCGGCCGCATGCACGATCGACGTGTCGCTGCGGTGCTCGCCGAGCCAGCGCAGCAGCACGTTGCCGCCGAGCGACACGCCGGCCGCGACGACCGGCCCGCGATGCTGCGCGGCGAGCCGGCGCAGGATCCAGTCGACCTCGGCGCTGTCGGCGAGATGGTAGAAGCGCGGCTGCCGGTTGAGCTCGCCGCTGCAACTGCGAAAGTGCGGGACGACCGCGTGCCAGCCCTTCGCGCGCGCGGCGGCCATCATCGCCAGCGCGTAATGCGAGCCGGAACTGCCTTCGAGGCCGTGGAACAGCACGAAAAGCGGTGCGTCGGGCGGCGGTGCGGCACTGTCGAGATGCGCGACCCAGTCGAGATCGATGAAGTCGTGGTCGGGGGTTTCCCATCGCTCTCGTCGGTACGCGACCGCCGGACGCCGTGCGAACAGCGCTGGCACGATGGTTTGGGCATGGCTGTTCGGCAGCCAGCGCGGTGCGCGATAGCGCAATGAATCGTCGTCGGGGGCCGGGGCCCCGGTCAGCGGCGAGGTGGGCGGAGAAGCCGTACTCATGATCGCCCCGCTAATGCGTTGCTTCGTTCTTCGTCAGTGCAGCGGACCCTGCCCGTGACGGATCTTCGCGGCGAATTGTCCGGCCGCTTGTTCGGGAATCGGGCTCGCGTGAATATGCGCGATGCGCCACTCGCCGCGTTCGTGAATCATCACGTACGTGGCGAAAACCATGTCCGGTTCGGCCGTCAGGTCGGCCTGCTGATGCGCTTCGGCGATGGTGTAGACGACGGTGCCGAGACTGTCGTATACGCGGATGTCGAGCGGTTCGATCGTCACGGGACGCGTCGCGAGGCGGTTCGCCAGCCCGCTGCGGATCTGGTCGAGGCCGTGCAGATGCTCACCGTCGGCCCAGACGCAGCTGGCGAAGTCCTCGTCGATCCACAACCCCAGCAGCGCGTCGAGATTGGCATCGGCGACGGCCTGGTAGTAAGCGTTCAGCGTATCGGCAGCGGCTTCGAAAAGGCGGGCAAAACGTGGCATCGGGGTTATCTCTCGCGCGCGTCGCGCGCCGTATTCAGCACGGCGGCCCGGATGGAGCCGCCGTACACCGGTGAATCGGATTGCCCGGCGCGTCGTGCGACGCTGCCGGTCAGGGTCAGCGCTGCCCGACGAGCATGCCGCGCAAATCGCCGAATACCTGCTCGGGACCGAGTTCGCGCAGGCAGTTCAGATGGCCGAGCGGGCACTCGCGTTCGAAGCAGGGACTGCATTCGAGATGCAACCATTGTACCTTCGCCAGCTCCGACAGCGGAGGGGTGTGGCGCGGATCCGTCGAGCCGTACAGCGCGACGAGCGGCCGGCGCAAGGCGGCCGCGACGTGCATCAGCCCCGAATCGTTGGTCACGACCGCGTTCGCGCGCGCGATCAGCGCGCACGCCTCGGACAGCGACGTCTGCCCGCACAGGTTACGCACGTTCGGCGCGTGGTCGGCGATCGCCTGCGCGGCGGCGGCGTCCTTCTGCGAGCCGAGCGCGACGATCTGCGTGTACGGGAACGACTGGTGGACGATCGTCGCGAGCGTCGCGAAGTGCTCGGGCGGCCAGCGCTTGGCCGGGCCGTATTCCGCGCCGGGGCAGAACACGACGAGCGGCTTGCGCGTATCGAGATTGAAACGTGCGGACACGCGCGCCGTCTCGTTCAGGTCGGCGTCGAGGCGCGGGGCGGGCAGCGTCTTCATCGACTCGGGCAGCTTCGCGCCCGGCGCATACGCGAGCGCCGCGTAGTGGGTCGTCATCGGCGGACGCTCGGCCGACTTGTCGGGGTTCGCGTGCCGCACGTTCAGCAGGCCGTAGCGATGCTCGCCCGTGTAGCCGATCCGCAGCGGGATGTTCGCGAGCCACGGGATCACCGCGGACTTCAGCGAATTCGGCAGCACGTACGCCGCGTCGTAGCCGACGTCACGCAGGTCGGTCGCGAGCTGCCAGCGGCGCAGCAGCTGCAGCTTGCCGTGCGCGAGGTCGGTCGCGTAGACATCGTGGATCTCGGGCATCCGCTCGAGCACGGGCGCGACCCAGGTGGGCGCGACGGCATCGATCGCGATGCGGGGATGGAGCTTTTTCAGCAGCGCAAAAAGCGGCTGCGCCATCAATGCGTCACCGATCCAATTCGGTGCGATAACCAGCGCTCGACGCATCAGGTCGACTTCCGATGTCGTAATGAAGCACGGCGCGCATGCGCCGCGTTCGGGTTGTCAGAACAGGAAAAGGGCGGCGCGCCGGGTTCCGGCTGCGCCGCCTCGCGTGCGGCGGGCCCGCGGGCCCGGCCGGCCGGGGCTCAGTGGCCCTTGACCACCTCGCCGTCGCGCAGCTTGTAGCGCGTGCCGCAGTACGGGCAGCGTGCCTCGCCGTGCGACACGTCGATGAAGACGCGCGGGTGCGCACTCCAGCGCGCCATGGCCGGGTTCGGGCAGTAGGCGGGGAGATCCTTGGCCGTCAGCTCGACCAGCGGCATTTCCTTGATTTCACTCATGAGACTTTCTCTTATCACTCTTTTGTGGGGCGGTCGGTGGCGCGGCGCACTCAGACTTTCGTCAGCCAGTGCGCGTACTTCGCGTTCTTGCCCGACACGATATCGAAAAATGCCGACTGGAGCTTTTCCGTGACCGGGCCGCGGGCGCCGCTGCCGATCGTGCGGTTGTCGAGCTCGCGGATCGGCGTGACTTCGGCGGCCGTGCCCGTGAAGAACGCTTCGTCGGCCGTGTAGACCTCGTCGCGCGTGATGCGCTTCTCGATCACCTCGATGCCGGCGTCCTTCGCGAGCGTGATGATCGTGTCGCGCGTGATGCCGTCGAGGCACGACGACAGGTCGGGCGTGTACAGCTTGCCGTTGTTCACCAGGAAGAAGTTCTCGCCGGAGCCTTCCGACACGTAGCCGTCGACGTCGAGCAGCAGCGCTTCGTCGTAGCCGTCGGCGGTCGCTTCCTGGTTCGCGAGGATCGAGTTCACGTACCAGCCCGACGCCTTCGCGCGCACCATGGACACGTTCACGTGGTGGCGCGTGAACGACGACGTCTTCACGCGGATACCCTTCGCGAGGCCGTCCTCGCCGAGGTATGCGCCCCACGGCCATGCGGCGATCGCGACGTGGATCGTGTTGCCCTTCGCCGACACGCCGAGCTTTTCCGAGCCGACCCAGATGATCGGGCGCAGGTAGCACGACTCGAGCTTGTTCTCGCGCACGACTTCGAGCTGCGCGGCTTCGAGCGTTTCGCGGTCGAACGGCACGTCCATCTGGAAGATCTTCGCCGAATTCAGCAGACGTTTGGTGTGCTCGCGCAGACGGAAGATGGCGGTGCTGCCGTCGGCCGTCTTGTACGCACGCACGCCCTCGAAGACGCCCATGCCGTAGTGCAGCGTATGGGTCAGGACGTGGATCTTGGCGTCGCGCCAGTCGATCAGCTTGCCGTCCATCCAGATCTTGCCGTCGCGGTCGGCCATTGACATAGGATTCTCCTGGGAAGCGGTTGTACAGCGGGTTGTGTGCAGCATTGAGCCGGAAAGACGCTTATTTTAGCGTCATTTGAAGGCGATCCGGTCGGTCGGCACAGGGCCGGCGCTATAATCGCCCGGTACCGATTCCAATAACGACGGGTCGTACCGGCAGGAGGCGCCGGCGGCCCGACGAACCGCCCGCCGCGGCCCGTTTCCCATGCTCGCTCGATTCTCCGCCACCGACCGCTTCGCGCTGATCCAGGGCGCGCGCGACTATTCCCCGACACTGATGGCGATCCTGTCCTGGGGGCTCGTCACCGGGGTCGCGATGAGCAAGTCGGTGATGACGCTCGGGCAGGCGAGCGCGATGTCGATCTTCGTCTATGCGGGCTCGTCGCAGCTCGCGGTGCTGCCGCTTCTCGTCGCGAAGCTGCCGATCTGGACGATCCTGCTCACGGCGACGATGGTCAACATGCGCTTCGTGATCTTCAGCGCCGGGCTTGCGCCCCATTTTTCCTACCTGCCGCTGTGGCGGCGCCTCGCGATTGGCTATTTCAACGGCGACGTGATCTACCTGCTGTTCCAGAAACAGGGCTTCGCATACGGCCACGTGCCGGGCAAGGAGGCCTATTTCTGGGGGATGGCGCTCGCCAGCTGGGCGTCGTGGCAGGTGTCGTCGCTCGCCGGCATCCTGCTCGCGAGCTTCGTTCCCGCGAGCTGGGGGCTGGAGCTGGCCGGCACGCTCGCGCTGCTTCCGATCATGGTGTCGGCGGTCGCGAACCGCTCGACGCTCGCGGCCGTCGTGGTGGCGGGCATCGTGTCGCTGATCGCGTTCGACCTGCCGTACCGGCTCGCGCTGCCGATCGCGGTGCTGGCCGCGCTCGCGGCCGGGTGCACGGCCGATTTCTTCGTCGAACGCGCCGACTGGCGCCGCATCCGCACCGAAACCGTGCACGAAAAGGAAATCGAATGAGCGCGACGGAAATCTGGATCGTGATCGTCGGGATGACGATCGTCACGGCCGTCACGCGCGCGCTGTTCCTGATCGGCGGCGAACGCACCGTGCTGCCCGAGCGCGCGCAGCGCGCGCTGCGCTACGCGCCGGCCGCCGCGCTCGTCGCGGTCGTGCTGCCCGACGTGCTCGAAACGCCCGCCGGGCTGTCGTTCGCGCTGTCCAACCATCCGTTCTACGGCGCGCTCGCGGGTCTCGGCTGGTTTTTGTGGCGGCGCAGCATGCTCGGCACGATCATCGTCGGGATGCTCGTTTTCACCGTGCTGCGGCTGATCTTCTGACGAATCGCCGTGCCCGCCCACCGGGTGCCGGCCGCTGGCGAGCACCTATTGTTGCGTTGCGGAAACGTGTTGACGGCCGTGCGCGATCCCAAATAGGCGGAATTCGCCGCCGCACGGGTCAGTCTGCCGGGTGGATCGGCTAGAATGCCCGTTCGAGATTTTTTACCCGTGCGCGTCATGCGAACCGCCAGCCACGGCCGCATCCGGCGCCCTTTCGCGGCAGCCCGCGCACGTCCAGCGTGAACCCCCTTTCCCCATCCACTACTTCAATCTGTTCAACATGAGCCAAGTCAAGCGTCTTACCGACCTGATCGCCGCCGGCCAGCTCGCCGGCAAGCGGGTGTTCATCCGCGCCGACCTGAACGTCCCGCAGGACGATCACGGCAACATCACCGAAGACACGCGCGTGCGCGCGTCCGTGCCGGCCATCCAGGCCGCGCTCGACGCCGGCGCGGCCGTGATGGTCACGTCGCACCTCGGTCGTCCGACCGAAGGCGAATTCAAGCCGGAAGATTCGCTCGCGCCGGTCGCGAAGCGCCTCGCCGAGTTGCTCGGCCGCGACGTGCCGCTCGTCTCGAACTGGGTCGAGAACGGCGTGAACGTCGCGCCGGGCCAGGTCGTGCTGCTCGAGAACTGCCGCGTGAACAAGGGCGAGAAGAAGAATTCGGACGAGCTCGCGCAAAAGATGGCGAAGCTCTGCGACGTCTACGTGAACGACGCGTTCGGCACCGCGCACCGCGCGGAAGCGACCACGCACGGGATCGCGAAGTATGCGCCGGTCGCGTGCGCGGGCCCGCTGCTGGCCGCCGAACTCGACGCACTGGGCAAGGCGCTCGGCAACCCGGCTCGCCCGCTGGTGGCGATCGTCGCCGGTTCGAAGGTGTCGACCAAGCTGACGATTCTCAAGTCGCTGGCCGGCAAGGTCGACCAGCTGATCGTCGGCGGCGGCATCGCGAACACGTTCATGCTCGCGGCCGGCCTGTCGATCGGCAAGTCGCTCGCGGAAGCCGATCTCGTCGCCGAGGCGAAGGCGATCATCGACGAAGCGCGCGAGCGCGGCGCGTCGGTGCCGATCCCGACCGACGTCGTGACGGCCAAGGAATTCTCGCCGACGGCCGCGGCCACGGTGAAGCAGGTCGCCGACATCGAAGCGGACGACATGATCCTCGACATCGGCCCCGATACGGCCAAGGCGCTCGCGAGCCAGCTCGAGAAGGCCGGCACGATCGTGTGGAACGGCCCGGTCGGCGTGTTCGAGTTCGACCAGTTCGGCAACGGCACCAAGACGCTCGCGGAAGCGATCGCGAAATCGTCCGCGTTCTCGATCGCGGGCGGCGGCGACACGCTCGCGGCCATCGCGAAGTACGGCATCCATGACCAGGTCAGCTACATCTCGACGGGCGGCGGCGCCTTCCTCGAGTTCCTCGAGGGGAAGAAGCTGCCGGCGGTGGAAGTGCTGGAAACGCGGGCGGCCTGAGCGTGGCGGCGCGCGCAGGGGTGACGAGGGCCGCGCGCTCCGCGAAAGCGGAGCAGCCGGCCGGCGCGGGCAAGCGCAAACGCGCGCCCGCGCGGGCGAACTCGACCCCGCGCGCACCGGCGGCCGCCGGCGACGCGGCCGTGCAGCACCACGAAATTCAGAACAAAGCGATGCCGGGCGCAAGCACCGGCACGCCCCCCGGAACGGCCGCCGCTGGGCCCGCCGATTCCGGCTCTCGCAGCGTTTCACCCAGCGCATCCACCTTGATCCAGATGAGGAGTTTCATGCAGCGCGCCACCAAGATAGTCGCCACGATCGGCCCGGCTTCCAGTTCGCCGGAGATTCTGCTGCAGATGATGCAGGCGGGCCTCGACGTCGTGCGGCTCAACTTTTCGCACGGCACGGCCGACGATCACCGCCAGCGCGCCGAGATGGTGCGCGAGGCCGCCCGCAAGGTCGGCCGCGAGATCGCGATCATGGCGGACCTCCAGGGCCCGAAGATCCGCGTCGGCAAGTTCGAGAACGGCAAGACGACCCTCGTGCCGGGCCAGGCCTTCATCCTCGACGCGGGCTGTGAGCTCGGCAACGACGAGCGCGTCGGCCTCGACTACAAGGAACTGCCGCGCGACCTGAAGCCGGGCGATCTGCTGCTGCTGAACGACGGCCTGATCGTGCTGACCGTCGAGCGCGTGCTCGGCGAAGAGATCCACACGATCGTCAAGGTGGGCGGCGAGCTGTCGAACAACAAGGGGATCAACCGCCAGGGCGGCGGCCTGTCGGCGCCCGCGCTGACCGCGAAGGACATGGAGGACATCCGCACGGCGATGTCGCTCGGCGCGGATCTGGTCGCGGTGTCGTTCCCGAAGAACGCCACCGACATGGAAATGGCGCGCCAGCTCGCGAATATCGCGGGCGCGCCGTACGGCATCAAGCCGAAGATGATCGCGAAGATCGAGCGCGCGGAGGCGATTCCGGCGCTGCAGAGCATTCTCGACGCGTCCGACGGCATCATGGTCGCGCGCGGCGACCTCGCGGTGGAAGTCGGCAACGCGGCCGTGCCGGCGCTGCAGAAGCGGATGATCCGGATGGCGCGTGAGTCGAACAAGCTCGTGATCACCGCGACGCAAATGATGGAGTCGATGATCCACGCGCCGGTGCCGACCCGCGCGGAAGTGTCGGACGTCGCGAACGCGGTGCTCGACGGCACCGACGCGGTGATGCTGTCGGCCGAGACGGCCGCCGGCAAGTACCCGGTCGTCACGATCGAGACGATGGCGGCCGTGTGTGTCGAGGCGGAAAAGTCGGAACACGTCGAGCTGGACAAGGATTTCCTCGACCGCACGTTCACTCGGATCGATCAGTCGATCGCGATGGGCGCGCTGTTCACTGCGTACCACCTGGGCGCGAAGGCGATCATCGCGCTGACCGAATCGGGCGCGACCGCGCTGTGGATGTCGCGCCACTACACGCACGTGCCGATCTTCGCGCTGACGCCGCGCGTCGGCAGCGAGCGCACGATGGCGCTGTACCGCAACGTGACGCCGCTGCACGTCGACTTCAACAGCGATCGCGATTCGGCGCTGCAGGCGGCGCTGGAGCTCGTCGTCAAGCAGGGCTACGTGCAGCATGGCGACATGGTCGTGCTGACCGTCGGCGAGCCGATGGGGCAGGCGGGCGGCACCAACACGCTGAAGATCGTGCGGGTCGGCGAGCATTATTGAGCGCCGGCATGCATCGGGCCGGTCTGTTCGGTCCGTTGGCCGGTTCACCGGCCGCCCGAGCCGATCGGGCACCATTTTTTTGACGAAAGCCGCGCGGGGTCCGATGCCCCGCGCGGCTTTTTTTCTGTTTTTTGCCTGGATTGTGCCGTGCGAAGGTAACAAATTGCGAGTACGCGCCACCGGCCGGTCGGAATCGGAGGCGCTTCGCGATAAAATGCGGCTATTCGACGCTCAGCCGCGCCGTGCCGCCCCGGTTTCGACGGGGAGCGAGCGCCGCGCCGGCGTCAGGGCGCACCGGTTTTCATTCCAAGGAGTTCCACAATGCCTCTCGTATCAATGCGTCAATTGCTGGACCACGCGGCAGAGCACGGTTACGGCCTGCCGGCCTTCAACGTGAACAACCTGGAGCAGGTCCAGGCGATCATGGCGGCGGCGGATCAGGTCGGCGCGCCCGTGATCATGCAGGCATCGGCCGGCGCGCGTAAGTACGCGGGCGAGCCGTTCCTGCGCCACCTGATCGAAGCGGCGGTCGAGTCGTATCCGCACATCCCGGTCGTGATGCACCAGGACCACGGCCAGTCGCCGGCCGTGTGCATGGGCGCGATCCGCAGCGGCTTCACCAGCGTGATGATGGACGGTTCGCTCGAAGCCGACGGCAAGACGGTCGCCTCGTACGAATACAACGTCGACGTGTCGCGCAAGGTCGTCGAGATGGCGCACTCGATCGGCGTGACGGTCGAAGCCGAACTCGGCGTGCTCGGCTCGCTCGAGACGATGAAGGGCGACAAGGAAGACGGCCATGGCGCGGAAGGCACGATGACCCGCGAGCAACTGCTGACCGATCCGGAGCAGGCCGCCGACTTCGTGAAGCTCACGCAGTGCGACGCGCTCGCGATCGCGATCGGTACGTCGCACGGCGCGTACAAGTTCTCGAAGAAGCCGACGGGCGACATCCTGTCGATCCAGCGCATCAAGGAAATTCACGCACGCATCCCGAACACGCACCTGGTGATGCACGGTTCGTCGTCGGTGCCGCAGGAACTGCTGGCCGAGATCCGCGAATTCGGCGGCGACATGAAGGAAACCTACGGCGTGCCGGTCGAGGAAATCCAGGAAGGCATCAAGCACGGCGTGCGCAAGATCAACATCGACACCGACCTGCGTCTCGCGATCACCGGCGCGATCCGCCGCTACCTGTTCGAGAACCCGGGCAAGTTCGATCCGCGCGACTACCTGAAGCCCGCGCGTGAAGCGGCGAAGCAGGTGTGTGTCGACCGCTACCTCGCGTTCGGCTGCGAAGGCCAGGCCGCGAAGATCAAGCCGGTGTCGCTCGACAAGATCGCCGAGCAGTACAAGTCCGGCGCACTCGCGCAGGTTGTGCGCTGAGATGTAGTACGATTGCCGCGCCGAAAGGCTGAGGCAAGGCTGTCCGGCCGGATTTGATCCGGCCCCGCAGCCGCTCCGTCCGGCCGAACGAGGGCCGGCCGGCAACCGCCCGGGCGCTGTCGCCCGCCGGTTCGCCGACGCATTGCAAGACCGCCGTTCCCGCCTGCCGCGGGGAACGGCGTTTCCCTTTTTGTTTGGCTCCTTATCTGCGAAAAGACGATGTCTACCCTTTACGAATCCACGCTCCGCTCGCTGCCGCTCCTCGGTCGCGGCAAGGTCCGCGACAACTACGCGGTCGGCAACGACAAGCTCCTGATCGTCACGACGGATCGCCTGTCGGCATTCGACGTGATCATGGGGGAGCCGATTCCGAACAAGGGTCGCGTGTTGAACCAGATGGCGAACTTCTGGTTCGACAAGCTCGCGCACATCGTGCCGAACCACCTGACGGGCGACGCGCCGGAAGCGGTCGTCTCGGCGGACGAGGTCGAGCAGGTCAAGGGGCGCGGCGTGGTCGTCAAGCGTCTCGAGCCGATCATGATCGAGGCGGTCGTGCGCGGCTACCTGGCGGGCAGCGGCTGGAAGGAATACCAGGCGTCGGGCGCCGTGTGCGGCGTGAAGCTGCCGGAAGGCCTGCAGAACGCGCAGAAGCTGCCCGAGCCGATCTTCACGCCGGCCGCGAAGGCCGAGATGGGCGAGCACGACGAGAACATCACGTTCGAGGAAACCGAGCGCCGAATCGGCACCGAGCTGGCCGCGACGATCCGCGACATCTCGATCCGCCTGTACAAGGAAGCGGCCGATTACGCGGCGACGCGCGGCATCATCATCGCCGACACAAAGTTCGAATTCGGCCTCGACAATCACGGCAAGCTGTACCTGATGGACGAGGTGCTGACGGCCGATTCGTCGCGCTTCTGGCCGGCCGACCAGTACCAGGTCGGCACCAACCCGCCGTCGTTCGACAAGCAGTTCGTGCGCGACTGGCTCGAGGCGCAGCCGTGGGGCAAGACCGCGCCGGCACCGGCACTGCCGGCCGACGTCATCGAGAAGACGGCCGCGAAGTACCAGGAAGCGCTCGAGCGCATCACCGGCCAGCCGCTCGCCTGAAGGAAGGAACGCACGAAATGAGTGAAGTCCAGACTGCCCACACGCACAGCGCGCCGCTCATCGGCGTGCTGATGGGTTCGAGTTCCGACTGGGACGTGATGAAGAATGCGGTCGCGATCCTGCAGGAATTCGGCGTGCCGTACGAAGCGAAGGTCGTGTCCGCGCACCGGATGCCCGACGAGATGTTCGACTATGCGGAGAAGGCGCGCGAGCGCGGACTGCGCGCGATCATCGCGGGCGCCGGCGGTGCCGCGCACCTGCCCGGCATGCTGGCCGCGAAAACCACGGTGCCGGTGCTCGGCGTACCGGTCGCGAGCAAGTACCTGAAGGGCGTCGATTCGCTGCACTCGATCGTGCAGATGCCGAAGGGCGTGCCGGTCGCGACCTTTGCGATCGGCGAGGCCGGCGCTGCGAATGCCGCTCTGTTCGCGGTGTCGATCCTGTCCGGCACGTCGGTCGACTACGCGAACCGGCTCGCCGCGTTCCGCGTGCGACAGAACGAAGCCGCGCACGCGATGGTGCTGCCGCCGCTCGCATGACGGCGCACCGGCGGCCGCACTGCCATTCGCGCGGCCGCCTGATCCTCATCACTGCGGCGGGCGGCGCCCGCCGCGACCGAACACTGACATGACCGCAACTCCTGATTCCGTTTCCCCGATCCTGCCCGGCGCGTGGCTGGGCATGGTCGGCGGTGGCCAGCTCGGCCGCATGTTCTGCTTTGCCGCCCAGTCGATGGGCTATCGCGTCGCCGTGCTCGATCCCGATCCGACGAGCCCCGCCGGCGCGGTCGCCGACCGTCACCTGCGCGCGGCCTACGACGACGAAGCGGCGCTCGCCGAACTGGCCGCGCTGTGCGAGGCCGTGTCGACGGAATTCGAGAACGTGCCGGCCGCGAGCCTCGATTTCCTCGCGCGCACGACGTTCGTTGCACCGGCCGGCCGCTGCGTCGCGGTCGCGCAGGACCGGATCGCGGAGAAGCGTTTCATCGAGGCGTCGGGCGTGCCGGTCGCACCGCACGTCGTGATCGAATCGGCGGCGGCGCTCGCCGCGCTCGACGACGCCGCGCTCGACGCGGTGCTGCCGGGCATCCTGAAGACGGCGCGCCTCGGTTACGACGGCAAGGGCCAGGTGCGCGTGAGCACCGCGCGGGAAGCGCGCGACGCGCATGCGTCGCTCGGCGGCGTGCCGTGCGTGCTCGAAAAGCGCCTGCCGCTGAAATACGAAGTGTCCGCGCTGATCGCGCGCGGCGCGGACGGCCGCTCGGCCGCATTCCCGCTCGCGCAGAACGTGCATCACAACGGCATCCTCGCGCTGACCGTCGTGCCGGCCCCGGCCGCCGATGCCGCACGCGTCGAGGAGGCGCAGCAGGCAGCCGTCCGGATCGCCGATACGCTCGGCTACGTCGGCGTGCTCTGCGTCGAATTCTTCGTGCTGGAAGACGGCTCGTTCGTCGCGAACGAAATGGCGCCACGCCCGCACAACTCCGGCCACTATACGGTCGATGCGTGCGCAACGAGCCAGTTCGAGCAGCAGGTGCGCGCGATGACGCGCATGCCGCTCGGCAACCCGCGCCAGCATTCGCCGGCCGCGATGCTGAACATCCTCGGCGACGTGTGGTTCCCGAACGGTGGCGCAGCCGACGCCGTCACGCCGCCGTGGGACACGGTCGCCGCCATGCCGGCCGCGCACCTGCACCTGTACGGCAAGGAAGAAGCGCGCGTCGGGCGCAAGATGGGCCACGTGAACTTCACGGCCGAGACGCGCGACGATGCCGTCGCTGCCGCCACCGCGTGCGCGCAGCTGCTGCGCGTGCCGCTCGACTGAGGCGCCAGCCGATGTCCATCGATCTCCCGACCTCCGTGACGCCCGCGCAGATCGACGCGGCTGCCGCGCTGCTCGACGCGGGGCAACTCGTCGCATTCCCGACCGAAACCGTGTACGGGCTCGGCGGCGACGCGGCGAATCCCGAGGCCGTCGCGCGCATCTACGCGGCGAAGGGGCGCCCGGCGAACCATCCGGTGATCGTGCACCTGCCGCCCGGCGGCGATCCCGGTTACTGGGCCGAAGACCTGCCGGCCGATGCGCAGGCGCTGATCGATGCATTCTGGCCGGGCCCGCTGACGCTGATCCTGAAGCGCCATGCGCGCATTCCGGACGCCGTGAGCGGCGGCCAGGATTCGGTCGGCCTGCGCTGTCCGTCGCATCCGGTCGCGCAGGCGCTGCTGGCCGCGTTCAGCGCGCGGCGCGGCGGCCACGGCGGCGTCGCCGCCCCGTCCGCGAACCGCTTCGGCCACGTGAGCCCGACCACCGCTCAACACGTGCGCGACGAATTCGGCGACACCGTGCACGTGCTCGATGGCGGCCCGTCGGAAGTCGGCATCGAATCGACGATCCTCGACCTGTCGCGCGGCTTCCCGGCGCTGCTGCGCCCGGGCCACGTGACGCCGCAGCAGATTGCCGACGTGCTCGGCCGCGCGCCGCGCCTGCCCGACGGCAGCGACGCGACCGCGCCGCGCGCGTCGGGCACGCTGAAGGCCCATTACGCGCCGCGCACGCCGCTCGCGCTGCTGCCGTTCGATGCACTCGAGCCGCTGCTCGCTGCCGCGCAGACCGACGGCGAACGTGTCGCGCTCGTCGCACGCGCGTCGCGCGCGGGACGCTGGGCGCACGCCGACGGCGTGCATTTCGTCGCGGCGCCGGAAGATCCGCAGGCGTATGCGCGCGACCTGTACGGCATGCTGCGCGCGCTCGACCGCGCGCAGGTCGCACGTATCCTCGTCGAGAAACTGCCCGAGACCGTCGAATGGATCGCGGTCAACGATCGCCTCGGTCGTGCGGCCGCCGCGTTCGAAGCGCGCGACTGACGCAGCCGTTCGTATCCGCTCGTGAAATGAAAAACGCCCGACCGGCGAACCGGTCGGGCGTTTTCGTTTGTGCGCGTGGCGTTCGGCTTACTTGCCGACGCCCGAGGCCGCGATCTGCTGCTCGACGTACTGCGCGAACAGCGCGTGCAAGCGCGTCGTCGGGTGGACCAAGTCGGCGAACATGTAGGTCTGGTCCGCGTTGGCGGTCGTGTAGGTCTGCGGCGAGCAGAACAGCGACGAGCCGAAGGCGGTTGCATCCGCGACGCCGTACTGGGTCGCCGCCGCGACCATCGCCTTCAGGTTGCATGCGGTGTCGGTGTTCGACACGCTGAAGCCGTTCGCCTGGTAGTTGGCCGCGATGCCGTCCTGCCACTTGAACGCGTCGACCACGGCGTACTTCGTCGTGTCGACCTTCAGCGCGGCGAGCGTGCCGACCAGCGTCTGGTTGAACAGCCCCGACAGTTGCGTGAATGCGGCCTGCGTCTGCGCGCCGCCCTGCAGCGCGAGCGGTGTGCCGCCGATGTCCGGCACCGTCGCGACGAACACGTGCGACGCGCCCGCCGCGACGATCTGCTGGACGATGCCGCCGAGCTGCTGCGCGGCGAGGCCGATCGCCTGCGCGGCCGCGAGCTGCGCGGCCGGCGTGTTGCCCTGCGCCTGCGCGACCTGTGCCTGATAGAAGATGTCGTTGGCGCCGCCGTTGACCAGCACGATCTGGCCCGCGTTGAAGCTGCCGTGCTGCGTCAGGTATTGCTTGACCTGGTCGGCGATCGGCGTCGTCGTGGCCTGTGCGTAGTCGGCGTTCGGCACGCTCGAGGCCGCGTGGCCGAGACCCGGTTGCTGCGTCACGCGCGAGCCGCCCTGCGCGTAGCCGAGGCCGCCCGTGGCCTGCAGCGGAATGCCGAAGCCGCCCTGGTTCGCGGGCTGCAGCGTGTCGCCGTAATACTGCGCGACGTTCTGCGTCCACACCTGGCCGGGGTTGGTCGTGAAGCGGCCGCCGCCGAAGCCGAGCTTGATCTGCGAGTAGGTGCCGGCGTCCGACAGGCTGTCGCCGAACGACACGACCTGCATCTTCACGCCGGACGGCGGCGTGTTCGACGCGCTGCTGTTGTTGTCGTCACCGCCGCCGCACGCGGCGAGCAGGGCGAGCGCGGCACCCGCGATCGCGACCTGCACGGTGCGCAGCAGGCGTTGACGGTTGCGCGACGGGAATTGTTGTTGTGACTGCATCGTTCGATCTCCTCGTAGATATGGCCCGATGTGTTTCTCATCTGCCGCGCGCCTGCTCGGATCCGGGCTGCGCGGCGGCCGTTGGCTGAAACGGTTATTGGTCGCGCACGGCCGCAAGCGGCACGGTGCGCGGATCGTGGTTTGCGGCCTCGGCAATCTGCGCATGATAAGCGCTCGCCCATTCGGGCGGGCCGAAAATCGCGCGCAGCTTGTTGCGCCATCCGTGGACGCGCAACGCGTCGGCCGCCATCGACACCCACTCGTGAAACGTCGCGACGAGCGGGTTGTTCGAGCCGAGCGGCTCGACGATTCCGTATTGCGGCGGATCGTCGGGCGACTCCTCGACGTAGCTGCCGAACAGGCGATCCCAGATCACGAGCACACCTGCGTAATTGCGGTCGATGTAGCGGGGGTTGCGTGCATGGTGCGCGCGATGGATCGACGGCGTGTTGAGCACGTATTCGAGCCAGCCGAGCTTGCCGATCGCCTGCGTGTGCACGAAGAACTGGAACGCGAGGTTGATCAGCACGATGCCGACGATCTGCTGCGGCGGAAAGCCGACGAACGCGAGCGGCAGCCAGAACGCCCACATGCCTGCGACGGGATACATCAGGCTCTGCCGGAACGCGGTCGAGAAATTCATCCGCTCGGACGAGTGATGCACGACGTGCGCGGCCCACAGCCAGCGCACGCGATGGCTCGCGCGATGGAACACGTAGTAGAGGAAGTCCTGGCCGACGAACAGCACGGCGAACGACAGCCAGCCGTCGTGCCACGTGAACAGCCGGAAATGTGCGTAGCAGTACGCATAAACGGGGATCACGAACAGCCACGCGAGCTTGTCGGCGCCCTGGTGCATCAGTGCGAGCGCCGCGTTGCACAGCGTGTCGCGCCACGCATAGACATGGTCCTGCGCACGCGTGCGGGCGAGGTGCCAGGCTTCCCACGCGATGCAGAGCAGGAAGACGGGCGCCAGCGCGAGCAGAAGCAATTCGACGTCGAATCGCATGGACGTGTCTCCTCCTTTCCCCTGCAAGCCGTGAGGCCGGGCGTACGGCCCGTTGTAGATATCGGTCAGGCCAACAGCCTACGCAATCGCCACGCGCTAGGCGAGGGGGCAGCGTAGAGGGTTCCCTCTGAGGACAGGGTTTCTACGGAAGTCATGCGGAACGGGGCCTCGCGGTGCGGCCCCGTTTTACGGGCACATCTGGCGGGCAGTGCGCGGCGCGCCGGCGGCCGAGGCCGTTTCAAACCGCACGGGGCGAAATCCCCAAGGGCGGGGCGCCCGATGCACGGTGTCTCCCCGCGATCGACGCACGCCGACAGCGGGGCATGCGTGCGCCGCGCCGCGCGGCGAGTGCGTCGTCAGTGCGCGCCCGCGTAGATCCATTCGAGCAGCGTGTCGTGCGCGGCGCGCGCGGCTTCCGCGTGATCGTCGTTGATGAAACTGACGACGACGTAGCTCTGGCCGTCGGCGCCCGCGACGTAGCCCGCGATCGCGCGCACGTCGCGCAGCGTGCCGGTCTTGATGTGCGCGTTGCCGAGCACGCCGGCGTTGGTCAGGCGGTTCTTCATCGTGCCGTCGATGCCGGCGATCGGCAGCGAATCGATGAACGCCTGCGCGACGGGGCTCGCGTTCGCGGCCTGCAGCAGTGCAGCGAGCGACTGCGCGCTGACGTGCTCCTCGCGCGACAGGCCCGAGCCGTTCTCGAGGTCGAGGTCGGGCATCGCGATTCCGCTCTTCTGCAGGAACGCGTGAATCGCGTGGCTCGACTGCTCGGGGCTCGCGGGCGGCTTGCCGGCGGCCGCGCCGATCGTCAGGAACAGGTTGCGCGCCATCACGTTGTTGCTGAACTTGTTGATGTCGTAGACGATGCTGCCGAGCACGGGGCTGTGATGGACGGCGAGCGGGCGCGCGGTGGTCGGCACCTTGCCTTCGCTGACGGGGCCCGCGATCGTGCCGCCGTCCTGCTGCCACAGCGCGAGGAAGCCGCGCGCGAAGAACGTCGTGTGATCGAGGATCGCGAGGTTGGTCGTGTGCGCGCCGCAGCGCAGCGGATAGTCGCCGGCGAACGACGCGGTCATGATCCCGCCGCCGGCCGACAGCGTCGGACGCGCGGCGGCCGCCGCCGCACCGCACGACCCGTTGCCTTCGACCAGCTGGTTGTCGATCGACAGGTTCGCGAGCGGCGGCAGCACGTCGACGGCGACCTTGCCGTCGTCGCCCGGCGTGACCGTGAACGACACGGCCTTGAACGCGTACAGCAGCGGATCAGGGCCGACGTTGTACGGTGCGCTCGCGTCGTCGTCGAACGACGGCAGGTCGCGCGTCGACGCGGCGAAATAGCTCTTGTCGAGCACGAGGCCGCCGGCCACGCGCTTGATGCCGGCCTTGCGGATCTTGTCGACGAGGTCGATCAGTTCCTCCGGTACGAGCTTCGGATCGCCGGTGCCCTTGATGTACAGGTTGCCCTGCAGCGTGCCGTCCGGATCGACCGGGCCGTCCGCGTAGGCGGTGGTGCGCCAGCGGTAGTCGGGGCCGAGGATCGACAGGCCCGAGAAGGTCGTGACGAGCTTCATCGTCGACGCCGGCATCATCGGCCGGTTCGCATTCCATGCGATCAGCGGCTCGGGATCGCCGACGCGCTCGACCACAACGCTCATCGCCGAGGCCGGCACCTTCGCGCGCTGCAGCGCCACGAGCACGGACGCCGGCAGGCCGGCCGCCCGCGCGGCGGGCGACACGACGGCGGTCTTGCGCGCCTCCTTGTGGGACTTCTTGCGGGCCTGCGCGGACGGTGCGAACGCAAGGGCCGTGCAGGTGGCGACGACGGCGGCCGCGCGCAGGAAGGGGCGGGCGCGGGGGGCGAACCGGGCGGAAAGATCGGAAATCGGCATGGGCGAATACGGGAAAAGCACGGGATTCGGGCAGAGCGCGCGCGGCGCCGGAGCGCACATTGTAGAGACAAGTGCGGACACGCTCCCGGCGATCTGCCTTTCTGTTGCATTGCACGCGGCGCACGCGATTCGCGGCGCTACAATGGTCGCCATGTTTCACTCGCCCGATGGGTTCCAGCTCCGATGCGGATTCTGCTTGTTGAAGACGATCGAATGATTGCCGAGGGCGTACGCAAGGCGTTGCGCGCCGACGGCTTCGCAGTCGACTGGGTGCAGGACGGCGACGCCGCGCTCACGGCGCTCGGCGGCGAGACGTACGACCTGCTGCTGCTCGACCTCGGCCTGCCGAAGCGCGACGGCATCGACGTGCTGCGCACGCTGCGCGCGCGCGGGCTGTCGCTGCCGGTGCTGATCGTCACCGCGCGCGATGCGGTGGCCGATCGCGTGAAGGGGCTCGACGCGGGCGCCGACGACTACCTCGTCAAGCCGTTCGACCTCGACGAACTGGGCGCGCGGATGCGCGCGCTGATCCGCCGCCAGGCGGGGCGCAGCGAGTCGCTGATCCGTCACGGCGCGCTGACGCTCGATCCCGCGGCGCACCAGGTGACGCTCGACGGCGCGCCCGTCGCGTTGTCCGCGCGCGAGTTCGCGCTGCTCGAGGCGCTGCTCGCGCGGCCCGGTGCGGTGCTGTCGAAGAGTCAGCTCGAGGAAAAGATGTACGGCTGGGGCGAGGAGATCGGCAGCAACACGGTCGAGGTCTACATCCACGCGCTGCGCAAGAAGCTCGGCTCGGACCTGATCCGCAACGTGCGCGGGCTCGGCTACATGGTCGTCAAGGAAAGCTGACGCGTGAGGTCGATTCGTCATCAATTGCTGATCTGGCTGCTCGCGATCGTCGTCGCGGGCGTGGGCGCCGCGGGCTGGCTCATCTACCGGCAGGCGCTCGCCGAGGCGAACGAATTGTTCGACTACCAGCTGCAGGAAATCGCCGCGGCGCTGCCGTCCGAGCCGTTCTCGCAGGTATTCGGTTCGCGCACCAACGGCGACGAAGGTATCGTGATCCAGATCTGGAACCGCAACGGCGTGTTGATGTACTTCTCGCATCCGCGTGCGCCGATCGCGCCGCGCGCGGAGCTCGGCTTCTCGACCGAGCGCACCGATCGCGGCGAATGGCGCGTGTACGGCGCGATCGTCGGCGACAACGTCGTGCAGCTCGCGCAGCCGCTGTCGGTGCGCAACCGGCTCGCGGCGAACGTGGCGCTGCGCACGCTGTGGCCGCTGATCGTGCTGCTGCCGTTCCTCGGCGCGGCGGTCTGGGTGATCGTCGGGCGCGGGCTCGCGCCGCTCGGCCGCGTGACGCGCGCGGTCGAGACGCGCCGGCCCGAAGCGCTCGATCCGCTACCCGATGCGCGCCTGCCGCTCGAGGTGCAGCCGCTCGTGCGTGCGCTGAACGGGCTGCTTGCGCGGCTGTCGGCGGCGCTCGATACGCAGAAGGCCTTCGTCGCCGATGCCGCGCACGAACTGCGCACGCCGCTCGCGGCCGTGCAGATCCAGGCGCAGCTCGTCGCGCGCGCGAAGGACGATACGTCGCGCCGCGAGGCGGTCGCCGATCTGCAGGACGGCGTCACGCGCGCGACGCGCCTCGCCGAGCAGTTGCTCGCGCTGGCGCGTGCCGAACCGGACGGCGCCACGATGCGCGAGCCGGTCGACCTGCAGGCGCTGCTCGTCGAATGCGTGGCCGCGCATGCACCGCTCGCGCAACGGCACAGCATCGATCTCGGCTTCGAGGAGAGCTGCGCGGCGACCGTCGTCGCGGATGTCGGCGCGCTGCGCGTGATGTTCGGCAACCTGCTCGACAACGCGGTGAAGTACACGCCGGACGGCGGCCGCATCGACGTGTCGCTGACCCGCGACGCGGCCGGCCGCGTATGTGTGCAGATCGGCGACAGCGGCCCCGGCATCCCGGCGGACGAGCGCGAGCGCGTGTTCGACCGCTTCTACCGGGACAGCTCCGCGCGGGCGCGCGCCGACGTGTCGGGCAGCGGGCTCGGGCTGGCGATCGTCAAGCGCGTCGCGGCGCAGCAGGGCGCGACGGTGACGCTCGGCGACGCGGCCGCAGGCGGCCTGCTCGTGAGCGTCGTGTTCCGAGACGCCGAGATGCCGGCGCAGGCGCCGCAGGTGTCCGAATCCGTATGACAAACCACGCGGGTGGCGGCCTAAGCCCCGTTTAAGGTCGATTAAGCCTCCTTTAAGTCAGGGTCGTTACGCTGCGTCCTAACAACGAGGAGGTCCTACGATGAACACCCGATTCCTTGCGCGCGGCGCCGTCGCGGTTGCCGTGGCGGCTGCCCTGTCTGCCGGCTATGTCGCAGGCACCCGCCGCGCCGATCCGCAGATCATCACGCCCGCGCAGGCCGCCGCGCTCATGCCGGCCGAGGCCGCGGCGAAGACCGGCATTCCCGATTTCTCCGGGCTGGTCGAAACTTACGGCCCGGCCGTCGTGAACATCAGCGCGAAGCACGTCGTGAAGCAGGTGTCGCGGCGTGTGCCACAGCCGCAGCTGCCGATCGATCCGAGCGATCCGTTCTACCAGTTCTTCAAGCACTTCTACGGCCAGGTGCCGGGCATGGGCGGCGACACGCAGCCGGACGACCAGCCGAGCGCGAGCCTCGGTTCGGGATTCATCGTCAGCGCGGACGGGTACATCCTCACCAACGCGCACGTGATCGACGGCGCGAACGTCGTCACGGTCAAGCTGACCGACAAGCGCGAGTACAAGGCGAAGGTCGTCGGCGCCGACAAGCAGTCCGACGTCGCGGTGCTGAAGATCGACGCGAGCGGCCTGCCGACCGTGAAGATCGGCGACCCGGCGCAGAGCAAGGTCGGCCAGTGGGTCGTCGCGATCGGTTCGCCGTACGGCTTCGACAACACGGTCACGTCCGGCATCATCAGCGCGAAATCGCGCTCGCTGCCCGACGAGAACTACACGCCGTTCATCCAGACCGACGTGCCGGTGAACCCCGGCAACTCGGGCGGCCCGCTGTTCAACCTGCAGGGCGAGGTGATCGGCATCAACTCGATGATCTACTCGCAGACGGGTGGCTTCCAGGGCCTGTCGTTCGCGATTCCGATCAACGAGGCGATCAAGGTCAAGGACGAGCTCGTGAAGACGGGGCACGTGAGCCGGGGCCGCCTCGGGGTCGCCGTGCAGGGGCTGAACCAGACGCTCGCGAGCTCGTTCGGACTGCAGAAGCCGGACGGCGCGCTCGTCAGTTCGGTCGACCCGAACGGCCCGGCCGCGAAGGCGGGCTTGCAGCCGGGCGACGTGATCCTCGCGGTCAACGGCTCGCCGGTCGCCGACTCCACGTCGCTGCCCGCGCAGATCGCGAACCTGAAGCCGGGCTCGAAGGCCGATCTGCAGGTGTGGCGCGACAAGTCGAGGAAGTCGATCAGCGTGACGCTCGGCGCGATGACCGACGCGAAGCTGGCCTCGAACGACGGCGGCCCCGTCGAGCAGGGGCGCCTCGGCGTCGCGGTGCGTCCGCTCACGCCGCAGGAGCGCAGCGCAACCAGCTTGTCGCACGGGCTGATCGTGCAGCAGGCCGGCGGCCCGGCGGCCAGCGCGGGCATCCAGCCCGGCGACGTGATCCTCGCGGTGAACGGCCGCCCGGTCACGAGCCCCGAGCAGTTGCGCGACGCGGTCAAGGGAGCGGGCAACAGTCTTGCTCTCCTGATCCAGCGCGATAATGCACAGATCTTCGTGCCGGTCGACCTGAGCTGACCGGCGGCCGCTGCGGGCCGGCCTCGCCGGCCTTGGCGGGCGCCGCCGGCGTTCGGCCCGTGGTGCTGTGTTCCGACCCGAAAGGAGGGAGCCATGCAATATCTACGCAACGTGTCCCGATTTGCCGCCGCCGCGGCGCTGGCCGCCGGCTGCGCCGTCGCCGCGTCCGGCGCGTACGCACAATCGGACGGCTTGCCCGCGGCGAGCCAGCAGGGCGATGTCAGCTACGTGTCAGGCGGCATCGGCAAGGATCAATCGACGGCATTCGAGCAGAACGAGGCGGCGTGGCCGCTCGCACTGCGCTTCACCGGCAAGGGCGGCGAATACCTGGCCGACGTCCATGTGCGGATCGTCGACAGCAAGGGCACCGAGCTGCTGACGACGGACGCGCGCGGGCCGTACATGCTCGTCAAGCTGCCGCCTGGGCGCTACACCGTGCATGCGTCGTACCAGGGCAGCGACGAATCGCGCGCGGTCACGGTCGGTGCGAAGGGCGGGGCGAAGGCCGCGTTCCAGTGGAGTGCGCAGTAGCGCATCGCGCGCGGGCGCGGTCAGGCCGCGCAATCGGAGGCGGTTTCGCCCATAATGAGAGCCACGGCACCTGTGCCGTGGCTTTTTCGTTTCCTGCGCCCGGCTTGCCCGCCGGGGCCGCCGTCCGGAGGAGAAACGATGTCCGATGCTGCCGACCCTCACCTGGAAATCGTACCGAACCGCCATCGCGTGCGCGTGATCCATCGCGGCATCACGTATGCCGATTCACACGGCGCGCTGACCGTGCGCGAAACGGGCCTGCCGGACATCCATTACCTGCCGCGCGGCGACGTCAACATGCACAGGCTCGTGATGTCGAGCGTCACGACGGATTGTCCGCTGAGGGGCCGTGCCGTGTATTTCAACCTGCAGACGGAAGACGGCGTGATCGAGAACGCCGCATGGAGTTACGAGGAACCGGGGGAGACCGCGTCCGCGCTTGCGCACTACGTCGCCTTCGATGTCGCGCGGGTCGACAGTCTCATCGAGACGTCCTGACGCGGCGCGTGTTCATCGGGGAGGCATCATGGAACTGAACGACACGTTGCGCGTACCGCTCGCGCCGGCCGTCGTGCGGGAGGCACTCGAGGATCTCGCGTTGCTGCGGGCGAGCTTCGACCATTGCGAATCGTTCGTGAAGCACGCGCACGGCGAGTTCGCGCTGACCATCACGGTGCCGCTCGGCCCGCTGCGTGCCCGCTACGACGTGCGTGCGCATCTGGCGAGCGAGCAGGGCGACGCGGAAGGCCAGCCGCGCCGCGTGCTCAACTTCAAGGCGCGGGCCGACGGCCTCGGCGCGGTGCGCGGGCAGGTCGAGCTGGTGCTGCGGCCGGACGATGACGACGCGGCTGCGACACGCATCGTATATGTGGTGTGGGCGACGGCGAGCGGCCCGCTTGCCGAACTGCCGGCGCGGCAGATCGAGAATGCGCTGTTCGCGTGGACCGACGATTTCTTCCGCGAATTCTGCGCGGTCGTGCAGGCGAAGCACGGTCTCGTGCCGAACCGCGCGCGTTCGCGCCCGCAGCGTCGCCAGCATGTGTTCCTGCGGCCCGCGTCGCTGATGGCCGCGGCGAAGCGTCCGCTGCCGCCGCACCTTGGCGGCGCGCTGAGCGGCCGCGTCGCGAGCGCCGTGCATCATCGCGAATCCGGCCCGCTGCCCGTCTGGGCGTGGGCGGCGATCGTCGTGTTCGTCGCGCTGCTGCTGTATGCGGCGCGCTGGATCAACGGCGTCTGAGCGGCCGGCGTGCCACCGCGTTACCCGGCCGGACGCCGGCGGCGCGGCGGCCATTAGCGCCGCGCATCGGGCCCGGCGCCGCGAAATTCCCTCCGATAGGCCGATGGCGACGTGCCGAGCGAGCCCGCGAAATGCTGGCGCAGCGATACGCTCGAGCCGTAGCCGGCCGCCTGTGCGATCGCGTCGATCGATTGTCCCGTGGTTTCCAGCAGATGCTGCGCGCGCGTGAGCCGCTCGGCCTGCAGCCACGCGGTGACGGTCGTGCCCGTCGCCTGGCGGAAGTGGCGCGTGAACGTGCGCCGGCTCATCAGCACGCGTTCGGCGAGCGAATCCACACTGTGCGCGATGTCCAGATGCGCGCGCACCCAGTCGAGCAGGCCCGCGAGCCGCGCATCGCGCGGGTGCGCGGCAACCGGCTGCGGCACGTATTGCGCCTGCCCGCCCTGGCGGTGCGGCGGGATCACGAGGCGGCGCGCGATCCGGTTCGCGGCGTCCGAGCCGAAGCGCCGCCGCACGACGTGCAGGCAGCAGTCGAGCCCCGCGGCCGTGCCGGCCGACGTCATCAGGTTGCCGTCGTCGACGTACAGCACATCGGGGTCGAGCTTCACGCGTGGAAAGCGCTGCGCGAAGTCGTCGGCCCACGCCCAGTGCGTCGTGGCCGGGCGTCCGTCGAGCAGCCCGGCCGCGGCGAGCACGTACGCGCCGAGGCACAGGCCGACGACCTGCGCACCGCGCGCGGCGGCCGCGCGCACCGCGTCGACCAGCACGTCAGGCGGCGCTTCGTCGGGATCGCGCCACGCTGGCACGATGACGATGTCCGCGTCGTCGAGCGCGTCGAGCCCGTACGGCGCGGTAATCGTGAAGCCGCCCGTCGTCGACAGCGGGCCGCGCTCGGCCGAGCACACGCGAAACTCGAACGCGGGCATCGCGGCCGCATCGCGTTCCTTGCCGAACACGACGGACGGCACCGACAGGTGGAACGGGCTGATGCCGTCGTACGCGATCACGGCGACGACGGTCGGGGCAGGGGCAACGGACGACGCAGCGGCGCGCATGACGGGCTCCGGAATGGCGATGGCCCGATTTTATCGAAGAATGGCTATCGGGCCACTGTCCGTCTGCGCGATGCGATCCGACAATGCATCGCATCGCGCTGCTGGCCGCCCCGTTCCGGAGCGGGGCGGCGCTGCCGAAACCGGAGCCTGCCATGTCGAATGCCATATTGCCTTCCGCTTCCCGCCGTGCGCTGATCGTGATCGATGTCCAGAACGAATACGTAACGGGCAACCTGCCGATCGAATATCCGCCCGTCGACGCATCGCTGGCGAACATCGGCCGCGCGATCGACGCCGCGCACGCGGCCGGCGTGCCCGTGATCGTCGTCCAGCACGTCGCGCCGGCGGGTGCGCCGATCTTCGCGCCGGGCACGGACGGCGTCGCGCTGCATCCGGTCGTCGCCGACCGGCCGTATGCGCACCTGATCGTGAAGGCGCAGGCCAGTTCGTTCGCCGGCACCGATCTCGCCGCATGGCTCGACGCGCACGGCATCGACACGCTCGCGGTCGCCGGCTACATGACGCACAACTGCAATGCGTCGACGGTCTATCACGCGGCGCACGCGGGGCTCGCCGTCGAGTATCTGGCGGACGCGACCGGCGCGTTGCCGTACGTGAATGGCGCGGGTGCGGCGAGTGCCGAAGAGATTCACCGCGCGTACACGGTGGTATTTCAGTCTAATTTCGCGGCCGTGATGTCGACCGATGAGTGGATCGCGGGGCTCGGCGGCGCGGCGATGCCGGCGCGCGATTCGGTGGCCGCGTCGAACCGGCGGGCCCGCGCGCAACGCGCGAAGGTCGCCTGAGCGAATCGGGGAGGGCAGGGGGCGACCGGGCGGAGCGGCGCCGCCGTCTGCGCGTGGCCGGATCGACCGGCCGGTCGCGATGACGCGGCCAGCGGCGCGCCGGCGGAGGGGCCGTCGGTCAGTCGCTCGTCTTCAGCATCGCCGGGCTGTAACGCATCATGTCGAAGCAGCCGTCGACGAGCTGTTCCGCATGCTGCTCGGCATCGATCTCGTCGGGCAGCATCAGCATGTCACGCACGAAACCGCTGACGAGCGTGTGCAGCATCAGCGTCGCGCGCCATGTGTCGAGCCGCTCGGGCAGCAGCTTGAGCCGCACGGCGCCCGCGAGATCGGCATCGATCGCGTGCAGCGCCTCGCTCATCCCCGCACGGTTGCGCTGCAGCAGCGGCTCCATGTCCGCGACGTACTCGCACTTCATGAACAGGATGCTGAACACGCGCCGCAACTGCGAGTCGCGCTGTACACCGAGCAGGCACCAGATCAGGATCTTGCGGATTTTCTCCAGCGGATTGCCGCCGGGCGCGTCGAGCGGCATCCGCTTGAGCTCGTCGATCGGCAGGAACACGCGGTCGAACATCGCGTCGAACAGCTCGCTCTTGTTCGCGAAATGCCAGTAGATCGCGCCGCGCGTCACGCCGGCGTGCTGGGCGATGTCAGCGAGCGACGTGTGCGACACGCCCTTCTCGAAGAACACGTGTTCGGCGGCGTCGAGAATGCGGTTGCGCGTCTCGAGCGCCTCCTCCTTGGTGCGTCTGACCATGTGCAGGCCTGAATGGATCGATCGTAGGTGAATATAGGGTCGGCAACCCTCGTCGTCGCTGTGCGGACGGGCTATGCTTGCGACTGGTAATAATTCGTAAGACCTAGCGGTTGGCGACGGGCGAGCGGGCTTTTTACATACATTCGTGAATGTATATACAATACCACCCTACGATCGAATGACCAAAGTGGCAATCAGTTAATATCCCACTCTGCTGATTCCCGCCAAAGTACCAGTCCGCAGTTCGCGGCATCTCGTCGGCATGGAGGTCTCGTGCCGACTTGCTGTATCCAGTAGTCCAGTAATTCAGGTGTTCGATCTGCGCCGCGAGGCGCATCCGTGTTGCGCTCCCGTCGGGTGCTGCACTTATTCCATTGGTTATACACAGAGGTCGCTCCATGCGCGTCGAACGGGTTCCATACCGCTTGATCACTGTCGCGGCAGCCGCGGTTTTTCTGGCTGCATGCGGAAAAAAAGAATCGGCACCGCCGCCGCAAACGCCGGAAGTCGGCGTCGTCACCGTCCAGCCGCAAGCCGTGCCGGTCTTCAGCGAACTGCCGGGCCGTACCAGCGCATTCCTCGTCGCGCAGGTCCGCGCACGGGTCGACGGCATCGTGCTGCGTCGTGAGTTCACCGAAGGCACCGACGTCAAGGCTGGCCAGCGTCTGTACAAGATCGATCCGGCGCCGTACATCGCGGCATTGAACAGCGCGAAGGCGACGCTCGCGAAGGCGCAGGCGAACCTCGTCACGCAGAACGCGCTGGTCGCGCGCTACAAGGTGCTCGTGGCCGCGAACGCGGTCAGCAAGCAGGACTACGACAACGCGGTGGCCACCCAGGGGCAGGCCGCGGCGGACGTCGCGGCCGGCAAGGCGGCGGTCGATACCGCACAGATCAACCTCGGCTACACGGACGTGGTCTCGCCGATCACGGGCCGCGTCGGCATTTCGCAAGTGACGCCGGGCGCCTACGTGCAGGCGAGCCAGGCGACGCTGATGTCGACGGTGCAGCAACTCGACCCCGTGTACGTGGACCTCACGCAATCGAGCCTCGAGGGCCTGAAGCTGCGCCAGGACGTGCAGAGCGGCCGCCTGAAGACGAGCGGCCCGGGCGCGGCGAAGGTGTCGCTGATCCTCGAGGACGGCAAGACGTATTCGGAAGTCGGCAAGCTGCAGTTTTCCGACGTGACGGTCGACCAGGCAACCGGCTCGGTGACGATCCGCGCGGTCTTCCCGAACCCGGGCCGCGTGCTGCTGCCGGGGATGTTCGTGCGTGCGCGTATCGAGGAAGGCGTGAACGAGAACGCGTTCCTGGTGCCGCAGATCGGCGTCACGCATGACCAGAAGGGCCAGGCGATCGCGATGGTAGTGAACGCGAGCAACAAGGTCGAGCCGCGTACGCTGAAGACGTCGGGCATGCGCGGCCAGGACTGGATCGTCGAAGGCGGTCTGCAGGCGGGCGACCACGTGATCGTGCAGGGCGGCGAGAAGGTGCGTCCGGGCGCGACCGTGAAGTCGGTGGCGGCACAACTCGCCCCGGCGGCCGGTGCCGCATCGGGTGTCGCCGCTGCCACCGCCGCGCCGGCTGCCGCCGGTTCCGGCGCCGCCGCCGCGTCCGGTGCTGCCGCATCGGGCGCCGCGCCGGCGAGTGCCGCCGCTGCTTCGAGCGCGCAATAACAGGGAGCCTGTTTCATGGCAAAGTTTTTTATCGATCGCCCGATCTTCGCGTGGGTGATCGCCATCATCCTGATGCTGGCCGGGGTCGCGGCGATCTTCACGCTGCCGATCTCGCAGTATCCGACGATCGCGCCGCCATCGATCCAGATCACCGCGAACTACCCGGGCGCTTCCGCGAAGACGGTGGAAGACACGGTGACGCAGGTGATCGAGCAGCAGATGAGCGGTCTCGACAACTTCCTGTACATGTCGTCGACCAGTGACGACTCGGGCAACGCGACGATCACGCTGACGTTCGCGCCGGGCACCAACGCCGACATCGCGCAGGTCCAGGTGCAGAACAAGCTGTCGCTCGCAACGCCGGTTCTGCCCCAGGTCGTGCAGCAGCTCGGCCTGTCGGTGACGAAGTCGAGCAGCAGCTTCCTGCTGGTGCTCGCCTTCAACTCCGAAGACGGCAGCATGAACAAGTACGACCTCGCGAACTTCGTGGCGTCGCACGTGAAGGATCCGATCAGCCGGCTGAACGGCGTCGGCACCGTCACGCTGTTCGGCTCGCAGTACGCGATGCGGATCTGGCTCGACCCGACCCGCCTGACGAACTACGGCCTCACGCCGGTCGACGTGAGCTCGGCGATCACCGCGCAGAACGTGCAGATCGCGGGCGGCCAGATCGGCGGCACGCCGGCCAAGCCGGGCACCATGCTGCAGGCGACGATCACCGAATCGACGCTGCTGCAGACGCCCGAGCAGTTCGGCAACATCCTGCTGAAGGTCAACCAGGACGGCTCGCAGGTTCGCCTGAAGGACGTCGCGCAGATCGGCCTCGGCGGCGAGAACTACAACTTCGACACGAAGTACAACGGTCAGCCGACCGCGGCACTCGGTATCCAGCTCGCGACCAACGCGAACGCGCTCGCGACCGCGAAGGCCGTGCGCGCGAAGATCGACGAGCTCGCACCGTTCTTCCCGCACGGCCTCGTCGTGAAGTATCCGTACGACACGACGCCGTTCGTGAAGCTGTCGATCGAGGAAGTGGTCAAGACGCTGCTCGAAGGTATCGTGCTCGTGTTCCTCGTGATGTATCTGTTCCTGCAGAACCTGCGGGCGACGATCATCCCGACGATCGCGGTGCCGGTGGTGCTGCTCGGCACGTTCGCGATCATGTCGCTCGTGGGCTTCTCGATCAACACGCTGTCGATGTTCGGCCTCGTGCTCGCGATCGGCCTGCTGGTGGACGATGCGATCGTGGTGGTCGAGAACGTCGAGCGCGTGATGGCGGAAGAGGGCCTGTCACCGAAGGAGGCGACCCGCAAGGCGATGGGCCAGATCACCGGCGCACTCGTCGGCGTGGCGCTGGTGCTGTCGGCGGTGTTCGTGCCGGTCGCGTTCTCCGGCGGGTCGGTCGGCGCGATCTATCGCCAGTTCTCGCTGACGATCGTGTCGGCGATGGTGCTGTCGGTGCTGGTCGCGTTGATTCTGACGCCCGCACTGTGCGCGACAATCCTCAAGCCGATCCCGCAAGGGCATCACGAAGAGAAGAAGGGCTTCTTCGGCTGGTTCAACCGCACGTTCAACAACAGCCGCGACAAGTACCACGTCGGCGTGCACCACGTGATCAAGCGTTCGGGCCGCTGGCTCATCATCTACCTGGTCGTGATCGTCGCGGTCGGCCTGCTGTTCGTGCGCCTGCCGAAGTCGTTCCTGCCGGATGAAGACCAGGGCCTGATGTTCGTGATCGTGCAGACGCCGTCGGGCTCGACGCAGGAAACGACCGCGAAGACGCTCGCGAACATTTCCGACTACCTGCTGAAGGACGAGAAGGAAATCGTCGAATCGGCGTTCACGGTCAACGGCTTCAGCTTCGCGGGTCGCGGCCAGAACTCGGGTCTCGTGTTCGTGCGACTGAAGGACTACTCGCAGCGTCAGCATGCGAACCAGAAGGTGCAGGCGCTGATCGGCCGGATGTTCGGGCGCTACGCGGGCTACAAGGACGCGATCGTGATCCCGTTCAACCCGCCGTCGATTCCCGAACTCGGCACGGCCGCGGGCTTCGACTTCGAGCTGACGGACAACGCCGGTCTTGGCCACGACGCGCTGATGGCCGCGCGTAACCAGCTGCTCGGGATGGCCTCGAAGGATCCGACGCTGCAGGGCGTGCGCCCGAACGGCCTGAACGACACGCCGCAGTACAAGGTCGACATCGACCGCGAGAAGGCAAATGCGCTCGGCGTGACGGCGGATGCGATCGACCAGACGTTCTCGATCGCGTGGGCGTCGAAGTACGTGAACAACTTCCTCGACACCGACGGCCGGATCAAGAAGGTGTACGTGCAGGCCGACGCGCCGTTCCGGATGACGCCGGAGGACATGAACATCTGGTACGTGCGCAACGGGTCGGGCGGGATGGTGCCGTTCAGCGCGTTCGCGACCGGTCACTGGACGTACGGTTCGCCGAAGCTCGAGCGCTACAACGGCGTGTCGGCGATGGAAATCCAGGGTCAGGCCGCGCCGGGCAAGTCGACCGGCCAGGCGATGACCGCGATGGAAGGGCTCGCGAAGAAGCTGCCGGTCGGTATCGGCTATTCGTGGACCGGTCTGTCGTTCCAGGAAATCCAGTCGGGTTCGCAGGCGCCGATTCTGTACGCAATCTCGATCCTCGTCGTGTTCCTGTGTCTCGCGGCGCTGTATGAAAGCTGGTCGATCCCGTTCTCGGTGATCATGGTGGTGCCGCTCGGCGTGATCGGTGCACTGCTCGCGGCGACGATGCGCGGCCTCGAGAACGACGTGTTCTTCCAGGTCGGCCTGCTGACCACCGTGGGCTTGTCCGCGAAGAACGCGATCCTGATCGTGGAATTCGCGCGCGAACTGCAGATGACGGAGAAGATGGGGCCGATCGAGGCCGCGCTGGAAGCAGCGCGCCTGCGGCTGCGTCCGATCCTGATGACGTCGCTCGCGTTCATTCTCGGCGTGATGCCGCTCGCGATCAGCAACGGCGCGGGTTCGGCGAGCCAGCACGCGATCGGCACGGGCGTGATCGGCGGGATGATCACGGCGACGTTCCTCGCGATCTTCATGATCCCGATGTTCTTCGTGAAGATCCGCGCGATCTTCAGCGGCGAGAAGGAAGACGTCGACCAGGCGCTGCGCCTCGCTCAGGAGCACTCGCACCACGAAGAGAAGCCGGGCAACGGCGACGAAGGCAACAAGGGACAGTGATGATGCAAAAACACGCTTTGACTGCAATCGCGGTCGCGCTCTTTGCCACGGGCTGCACGATGGCGCCGCATTACAAGCGGCCCGACGCGCCCGTCGCACAGGCGTACCCGGCCGGCGGCGTCTATGCGACGCAGCCGGGCGCTGCCGGCGCGCGCAGCGCGAACGGCCAGGCGGCGACCGCCATCGGCTGGCGCGAATTCTTCGTCGATCCGCGCCTGCAGCGGTTGATCGAGATCGCGCTGAAGAACAACCGCGACCTGCGCGTGTCGGTGCTGAACATCGAGGCGGCGCGCGCGCAGTACCAGATCACGCGCGCGGGCCTGTTCCCGACGCTCGACGGCACCGGCACGGGCAGCATCCAGCGCGTGCCGCAGGGCCTGTCGCAGACGGGGGCGCCGTATATCTCGCGCGCCTACAACGTCGGCGTTTCGGCGTCGTGGGAACTCGACCTGTTCGGCCGCGTGCAGAGCCTGAAAGACCAGGCGCTCGCGCAGTACCTGTCGACGTCGTATGCGCGGCAGGCTGCCGAGATCTCACTCGTGTCGCAGGTCGCGGACCAGTACCTGACGCTGCTGTCCACCGATGACCTGCTGCAGGTCACGGAGAACACGCTGAAGACGGCACAGGCGTCGTACGACCTGACGAAGCTGCAGTTCGACAACGGCACGGGCTCCGAGCTCGAGCTGCGTCAGGCGCAGACGGTCGTCGAGACGGCGCTCGCGAACCAGCAGGCGCAGGCGCGTGCGCGTGCGCAGGCGCTGAACGCGCTGGTGCTGCTGATCGGAGAGCCGCTGCCGGACGATCTGCCGGCGGGTATGCCACTCGATGCGCAGAACCTGCTGACGGACGTGCCGGCCGGTCTGCCGTCCGACCTGCTGACGCGTCGCCCTGACGTGATGCAGGCCGAGCAGACGCTCCTGGCCGCGAACGCGAACATCGGCGCGGCACGCGCGGCGTTCTTCCCGCGTATCTCGCTGACGGGCGCGTTCGGCACCGGCAGCCCGACGCTCGGTGGCCTGTTCAAGGCCGGCACGGCGGCGTGGTCGTTCGCGCCGCAGATTACGATGCCGATCTTCGAAGGCGGGCAGAACATCGCGAACCTGAACCTCGCGAACGTGCAGAAGCGTATCGAGATCGCCAACTACGAGAAGGCGATCCAGTCGGCGTTCCGCGAAGTGTCGGACGGGCTGGCTGCACGCGGCACGTACGATCAGCAGATCGCCGCGCTCGAGCGAAACGAGCACGCGCAGCAGCGTCGCTTCGACCTGTCGGACCTGCGCTACAAGAATGGTGTCGACAGCTACCTGTCGGTGCTGACTGCGCAGACCGACCTGTACTCGGCGCAGCAGTCGCTGATCAGCGCGCGTCTGGCACGCTGGACGAACCTGGTCACGCTTTACCGCGCATTGGGCGGCGGCTGGATCCAGCGCGCCGGCGAGACGCCGCGCGCACCGGACGAAACGGTCGACTACGACAAGGCGGCCGCACCGGCGCCCGCGTCGGCAGCGGCGACGAACGGGTAAGCACGAAGGCGGGCAGGGGCGGGCGACCGCTCCGGTTCGCCGAGGTCGCGGTTCCCGGGATGCGACAACGCCACGGACGAAAGTCCGTGGCGTTTTTTTGCGGCCAGTTTGGTTTGCAGCGACCGCGGATCGTCATCACCGGCACCGCCGGCACCACCGCTATCGCCGCCCAACCACTCGCCACAAAGCAAAACGCCACGGCAAGCCGTGGCGTTTTTCCTCTACCGTATCGCGCCATGTTCCGGCGCATCCTGGGCGGGTCGATCAGTGATGCACGTCGGCCGGGCGTCCGTCGAAGTCGTGCCCTGCGCGGCGAATCTCGCAACGTGCGTCCTTCTCTGCCTTCACGCCGTTGAACACGATGTTCAGGATCACGGCGGTGGCGGACGCGAGCAGGATGCCGCTGTGCAGGATCGGCGCGAGCGCGGGCGGCAGCTTCGAGAAGAAGTGCGGTGACACGACCGGCACGAGGCCCATCCCGACGCTGACGGCGACGATGAACAGGTTGTGCGAGTTGTCGACGAAGTCGACCTTCGACAGCACCTTGATGCCGTTCGCGGCCACCATCCCGAACATCACGATGCCCGCGCCGCCGAGCACGAACGGCGGCACCGATGCGACGACCTGCGCCATCTTCGGGAACAGGCCGAGCAGCACCAGGATCACGCCGCCCGTCGCGCAGACGAACCGGCTCTTCACGCCCGTCACGCCGATCAGGCCGACGTTCTGCGAGAACGACGTATGCGGAAACGAGTTGAAGATGCCGCCGATCAGCGTGCCGAGGCCGTCGACGCGCAGGCCGCGCACGAGGCGCTCCTGGTTGACCGGGCGATCGACCATGTCGCCGACCGCGAGGAACATGCCGGTCGATTCGATGAACGTGACGAACATCACCGTGACCATCGTCGCGATCGACAGCGGGTCGAAGTGCGGCAGGCCGAAGTGGAACGGCATCACGAAACCGACCCACGGTGCGTGCGCGACGCCGTCGGTATTCACGCGACCGATCGCGAATGCGATCACGAAGCCGGCGACGATGCCGAGCAGCACCGAGATGTTCGCGATGAAGCCGCGGCCGAACTTGTTGATCAGCAGGATCAGCGTGAGCACGAGCAGCGACAGGCCGAGGTAGACGGGGCTGCCGTATTCGGGGTTGCCGACGCCGCCCGCTGCCCAGTTGATCCCGACTTCCATCAGCGACAGCCCGATCACCGCGATCACGGTGCCGACGACGACCGGCGGAAAGAATCGCAACAGCTTGCCGATCATCGGCGCGAGCACGATGCCGATGATGCCGGCGGCAATGGTCGAGCCGAAGACGTCGAGAATGCCGAGGCCGGGGTTGGTGCCGATCGCGATCATCGGGCCGACGGCCGCGAACGTGCAGCCCATGATGACGGGCAGGCGGATCCCGAAGATCCACAGGCCGAGCGTCTGGATCAGCGTGGCGATACCGCACGAAAACAGATCGGCGCTGATCAGGAACGCGATCTGGTCTTTCGGCAGCTTCAGCGCGCCGCCGACGATAAGCGGCACGGCTACGGCGCCGGCGTACATGACGAGGACGTGCTGCAGACCAAGCGTTACAAGCTTGCCGGTCGGCAGCACCTCATCGCACGGATGGACCGTGTTCGATTGCATCTGTCTCACTCCATGATCTTGTTTTCGGGGTGATACGAAGTTATGCGGAATGGAACATCGCAACAAGAGCACTGGGTTCTATTCCGTTCTTTGCTGGTTCGATATGCCATTTCGGCATGAAACAGGGTGTCGATCATCGGGAAACTGCCGCTGGAGTGAGGTTCCCCGGTTTTATAGCCCTTCAAAATAGTGCATGCCGCCATGTCAAATATCGGCGGCTTTATGGTGTGTATCGCGACCGTGGCATAGTGGAAAAAACGACCGGTGGAAAATCGCGCCGGGTTAACCCGCTGGCGGCCGTTCTGGCGCGTAACGCGTGGCCGGGTGAAACCGATGGTGCGCGGCTGCGTTTTCACGTCGCCAGGGTGTCAAAAACGCCGAGCAAGTCGGGCCGCATGTCGCGATCCCGCTATCATCGATATCCGTTCACTCGAATACGCCAACCCGTCATGCGCCTGCTCGGAATCGACCTCGGTACCGGCTCCGTCAAACTCGTCACGCTCGATGCCGATGGCGTCGAGCGCGCGGTTGCGAGCCAACCCTATGCGTTGTCGTCGCCGCAGCCAGGCTGGGCGGAAATTGCCCCCGACGTATGGTGGCAGGCGCTCGTGCGCGCCGCTGCGCGGCTGCCGGCCGGTGAGCGCGCGCAGGTCGCGGCGATCGGCTTCTCCGGTCAGATGCATGGCGTCGTGCTGATCGACGCGGCCGGGCAGCCGGTGCGGCCCGCGCTGTTGTGGCCCGATACGCGCGCGGTGCGCGAAGCGGACGCGGCCGACTGGCCGGACGCGCCGAATCCCGTCGCGCCCGGCATGGCGGGCCCCCTGTTGCGCTGGCTGGCCGCACACGAACCGCACGCGTTGCGGGACGCACGCTGGGCCGTGCAGCCGAAGGACTGGCTGCGCGTCGCGCTGGGCGGCGAGATCGCGGCCGATCCGAGCGATGCATGCGCGACGGCGCTCGCGACGCCGGACGGCGCGTGGGATTCGGCGCTGATCGACGCGCTGGGCTTGCCCGTCGACCGGTTCGCACCCGAGCGGGCGTCGGGTGCGCGCTGCGGTGTGCTCGATGCGACGGCGGCGGCGGCACTCGGGCTGCCGGCCGGCGTGCCGCTCGCGACGGGGGCGGCCGATACGGCGTGCGCGGCGCTCGGCAGCGGGCTCGTCGCGGCCGGCGACGCGCTGCTGACCACCGGCAGCGGTGGCCAGATCGTCGTGCTCGCGGACAGGTTGCCGCCCGCACGGCGCGGGCTGCATCGTTATCGCACGGCGGCGGGCGGCGGCTATTACACGATGGCCGCGATGCAGAACGTCGGGCTCGCGCTCGAAGCCGTGCGCGGCTGGCTCGGCTATCCGGGCTGGCCGGATGCGTACGACGACGCGTTCGCCGGGCCGGCATCGGAGCGGCTCTGCTTCCTGCCGTACCTGACGGGCGAGCGTTCGCCGTGGATGAATCCCGACGCGCGCGGCGGCTGGCTCGGTCTCGGGCTCGGCGACACGCGCGGCGCGATGATGCGCGCCGCGTTCGAGGGCGTCGCGTTCGCGTTGCGCGCGGGGCTCGATGCGATCCGCGATGCGAACCGGGTCGATCCGGTGACGACGCTGCGCCTCGCCGGTGGTGGCTCGGTCGATCCGCGCTGGCGTCAGTTGCTCGCGGATGCGCTCGGCGCGTCGCTCGACGCGGTCGATTGCCCGAACGCCGCGACGCGCGGCGCCGCGCTGCTCGCGGGCGTCGCGATCGGACACTGGCGCGAAGACGCGCTGCGCACGCTGGCGCCGACCGCGTCGCCGGTCGCCGCACCGCACGACGATCGCGCGCTGGCCGCACGCCATGCGCGTTTCGTCGATCTGTATGCGCGAACGGATGCGTGGTTCACGACCGGCGTTTAAACTCGGGCACTTGTCCTGTCGCGACAGCGGTGACGCGTCGCGGCAAGCCGGCGGCTGTTTCCCGCACGCGACGGGCGGCGGGATCGGGGATCATGACGGGCACGCTACGGTATCGCCGTGTCGCGCGGCACGGCTCGACCTGATCACGCACGCGCTGCCGCTCGGGACGCTCCCCGGCGGCGCCGACCCGATGAAGACGGGCGAATCGATTCGCCCGATCGTGCTGTATTGAACGGAAGGGAACTCCATGCTCGAACTCGTTACTTCGCATGCTTGCCACGGTGGCGAGCAACGCTTCTATCGCCACGATTCGAAGGCGATCGGCCTGCCGATGAAGTTCTCGGTGTACCTGCCGCCGCAGGCCGCGCACGGTCGCGTGCCGGCGCTGTTCTATCTCGCGGGGCTCACGTGCACCGAGGAGACGTTCGCGATCAAGGGCGGCGCGCAGCAGTACGCGGCGCAGCACGGCCTCGCGCTCGTGATGCCCGATACGAGCCCGCGCGGCGCGGGCGTGCCGGGCGAGACCGATGCATGGGATTTCGGCGTCGGCGCGGGTTTCTATGTCGACGCGACGCAAGCTCCGTGGTCGACGCATTACCGGATGGAGTCGTACGTGACGGGCGAGTTGCGCGAGCTTGTCGCGGCCGAGTTGCCGATCGACGGCACGCGGCTCGGGATCTTCGGCCACTCGATGGGCGGGCACGGTGCGCTGACGCTCGCGCTGCGTCACCCCGACCTGTACCGATCGGTGTCGGCGTTCGCGCCGATTGCCGCGCCGACGCGTTGCCCGTGGGGCGAGAAGGCGTTCTCGGGCTACCTCGGCGACGATCGCGAAGCGTGGAAGCAGCACGACGCGAGCGAACTCGTCGCGCGCGCGGATGCGCCGAAGTTCGCGGACGGCATCCTCGTCGACCAGGGCCTCGCCGATCAGTTCCTCGCGAACCAGCTGAACCCGGACGTATTCGAAGCCGCGTGCGCGAAGGCCGGCCAGCCGCTGACGCTGCGCCGCCATGCGGGCTACGACCACGGTTACTACTTCATCTCGACGTTCATCGCCGATCACATCGCGCATCACGCACGCGTGCTCTCACTGTGAGCGGGGTGCGGCACGCGTGACCCGCGGTGCGCGCCGCACGTCGCGCGCGCATGCAAAAACGCCGGCGGCCTTTCGGCTACGCCGGCGTTTTGGTTTTCGCCGCTCGACGATCAGTGGCGCCGCAACAGGCTCGCGCCATACACGAGCGCGGACAGCGCGGTGATCCAGAAGCTCGTCGGCCAGTCGGTGTGATACGCGAGCGCGATCCCGGCCCACGCTTCGAACAGCGCGAACAGCGCGGCGAGCAGCACGCCGGTCGACAGCCGCGTCGACACGTTTTGCGCGGCCGCGGCCGGCCCGACCAGCAGCGTGAACACGAGCAGCACGCCGACGATCTGCGTTGCCGCCGCCACCGCGAGCGCGCACACCGCGAGGAACAGCACCGACACCGTGCGCAGCGACACGCCCTTGGCTTCGGCCAGCTCAGGCTGCAGCGACGCGAACAGCAGCGGCCGCGCGATCAGCGCGAGCGCGACGAGGCTCACCGCGCCGATGCCGGCCAGCACCGCGAGCGTGTCGCGGCTGACCGCGAGCACGTTGCCGAACAGCAATGCGGTGACCTGCGTCGCGAACGACGTATAGAAGTGCAGGAACAACAGACCGAAGCCGAGCGCGCCGGACAGGATCACGCCGATCGCGACGTCGCGACCCGCGAGTTTTTCGCCGAGCGCACCCATGCCGATCCCGGCCGCGAGCGTGAAGCCGACCATCCCCCAGATCGGCGAGATGCCGAGCAGCACCGCGCCCGTCGCGCCGGTAAAGCCGACGTGCGACAGCGCATGGCCGGCGAAGGTTTGTCCGCGCAGCACCAGGAAGTAGCCGACGATGCCCGCGAGCACCGCGACGATTCCCGACGCGGCGAACGCGTTGATCATGAAGTCGTATTCAAACATCGTGCGAATGCCCGGGATGAGCGTGTCCGTGGTGGTGATGGCCGTGTCCGCCGCCACCGCCGTGCGAGTGGCCGTCGTCGTCCTCGTGTTCGTGGTCGTGCTTCTCGATCTCGACGTCGCCCGACATCACGAAGATCTTGCCGTTCACGCGCATCACGTCGATCGGCGAGCCGTAGAGCCGCGACAGCACCGGCCTGGTGATGACCTCGTCGACGGTGCCGAGCGCCGCGACGCCGTTGCCGAGATAAAGCACGCGGTCGAGCGCGTTCAGCAGCGGATTCAGTTCGTGCGCGGAGAACAGCACGGTGATGCCGAGCTCGCGCTGCACGTTGCGCACGAGTTCGACGACGCCGCGCTGGTGGTTCGGGTCGAGGCTGATCAGCGGCTCGTCGAGCAGCAGCAGTTGCGGATTGCCGAGCAGGCATTGCGCGAGCAGCAGGCGCTGCCGCTCGCCGCCCGACAGCTCCGACAGCGGCCGGCGCGCGAGCGTCTGGCCGCCGACGAGGTCGAGCACGCGGTCGACGTCGCGCCGCGTCGCGGCGTTCGTGTGCGGTAGCCCCCAGCGGTGGCCGTCGGCGGCCATCGCGACGAAGTCGTAGCCGCGCATCCGGCGATTCGCGAGGCCGCTTCTGATCTGCGGCATGTAGCCGATCGACGCGTTGCCGCGCGCGACCGGCACGCCGCCGACCGACAGCGTGCCGCCCGTGACGGGCACGAGACCGAGCACAGCGCGCATCAGCGTCGTCTTGCCCGCGCCGTTCGGCCCGAGCACGCCGACGAATTCGCCGGGCTCGATCGAGAAACTCACGTCGCGAAGGATCGTGCGTCCGCCCAGTTCGAGCGTGACGCGATCGAGTGCGAGTGCGTGGGGAGTGTCGGTCATGGTGTTGACTGGGTCACTTCTTGCTGGCGGAAAGCGCGGCCGCGAGCGCGTCGAGCTGGCCGGCCATCCATTGCTGGAAGGTCTTGCCGGCCGGCTGCGTCTCGGTGACGCTCACGCCCGGCACACCGCTGTCGCGCGCGATCTTCAGCAGGCGCTTGGTCATCGGCGCTTCGGCCTGGCTGTTGTAGATCAGCACGCGCACCTGTTTCTTGCGCAGGTCGTTCTCGAACGCGGCGACGTCCTGCGCGCTGGCTTCGGTGTCGTTCATCGTCGCAAGCTGGAAGCGCTGGTTGCGCATGTCGAGGCCGATCGCGTCGGACATGTAGCCGAACACCGGCTCGGTGGCCGTCACCGGCACGCCCTTGTATTGCGCGCGCAGCGCGGCGACCTTGTCGTCGACGGGCTTCAGCGACGCGACGAACTTCTGCAGGTTCGCGTCGTAGTCGGCCTTGTTCGCCGGATCGGCACGGCCGAGCTCGGCCGCGATCGCGCGCGCGGCGGCCGGCATGGTCGCCGGGTCGTACCACAGGTGCGGGTTGTCGCCGGCCTTCTTGCCGACGAGATCCGCCACGACGATCGTCGCGCGCTTCGCCTGCTTCGATGCGCCGAGCAGTTTGCCCATCCACGGATCGTAGTCCGCGCCGTTGTAGATCACGACCTGCGCGTGTTGCAGCGCGCGCGCGGTCTTCGGGCTCGCTTCGAACAGGTGCGGATCCTGGTCGGGATTGCTGAGGATGCTGGTCACCGCGACATGGCGGCCGCCGATCTGCGATGCGACGTCGCCATAGAAATTCTCGGCGGCGACCACATTGACGGTCGCGGCCTGCGCGAAGGCGGGTGAGGCGATCGACAGCGCGGCGGCCGCGGCGGCCGCGGCGGCGAACAGACGAGCAAGCGGCAGGGCACGCCGCGGCGCGCGCTTCAGGGCAATGGACATGAAACTCCTCGTTGGAAGGGGCGGCGCGTGCGCCGCGCGTGTGCGGTGTCAGCGTTGCGCGGGCTTGCCCTTGCAGTGCCCGCACAGGCCGTTCAGCTCGACGACCTGGTGGTGGACTTCGAACCCGTGCGCGGGCGCGCTCGCGGACAGCTGTTTCGCGAGGTCGCTGCCCGGAATCTCGACGGTCTCGCCGCACGAGTCGCAGATCAGGAACTGGCCTTCGTGCGGCACGCCGATCTCGCAGCACGCGAAGAACGCGTTCTTCGATTCGATCCGGTGGATGAAGCCGTGCTCGACGAGGAAATCCAGCGCGCGATAGACGGTCGTCGGCGGCACGCGGCCGCGCTGCGGCTCGAGCTCGGCGAGCAGGTCGTACGCGCCGATCGGGCGCTGCGCGGCCAGCACGCGTTCGTAGACCTGGCGGCGCAGCGGCGTCCACGCGAGACCGTGCTCGGCGGCGAATGCGTCGGCCCGGGACAGCCGGGCGTCGATGTGCGATGAGGTGGCCATGGCGTGGAGCTGGCAATGAGACGAAGTATCGCGATGATATAACGTATCTTCTCGTCGTGCAGCCCGAATTCCGCCCCGCGCACCGGCTGTGTCCCCTTCATCGCCGTTTCAGCCGCGCCGCACCCAGCGCGCCGCGCCTTGCCGGGCGCGGTTCTCCGCGCGCCGCTCGGCGCAGTCGTGCCGCAGCGCATCATCGAAAGCCGCCGTGTCGCCTTGACAGCGTGAATCGCGTATCCGATCATTCGACCAACAAGAGAGCAATTGATCGGTCGGCGAGCGTTCGCTCACCTCGCGGCCTTCGTGCAGCAGAACGAACCGGAGACAACCAGTGAGACTGGAAGACAAGGTCGCGATCCTGACGGGTGCGGCCAGCGGCATCGGCGAAGCGGTCGCGCAACGCTATCTGGACGAGGGCGCGCGCTGCGTGCTGGTCGACGTGAAGCCCGCGGGCGGTTCGCTCGCACGGCTGATCGAGGCGAACCCCGGCCGCGCGGTGGCCGTCACCGCGGACGTCACGCGACGCGACGATATCGCGCGGATCGTCGCCACCGCCGTCGAGCGGTTCGGCGGCGTCGACATCCTGTTCAACAACGCGGCGCTGTTCGACATGCGCCCGATCCTCGACGAATCCTGGGACGTGTTCGACCGGCTGTTCGCAGTCAACGTGAAAGGGCTGTTCTTCCTGATGCAGGCCGTCGCGCAGCGGATGGTCGAACAGGGGCGCGGCGGCAAGATCGTCAACATGTCGTCGCAGGCCGGGCGTCGCGGCGAGGCGCTCGTTTCGCACTACTGCGCGACCAAGGCCGCGGTGATCAGCTACACGCAGTCGGCCGCGCTCGCGCTCGCGCCGCACCGGATCAACGTGAACGGCATCGCGCCGGGCGTGGTCGACACACCGATGTGGGAGCAGGTCGATGCGCTGTTCGCGCGCTACGAGAACCGGCCGCTCGGCGAGAAGAAGCGGCTCGTTGGCGAAGCCGTGCCGCTCGGCCGGATGGGCGTGCCGGGCGACCTGACGGGCGCCGCGCTGTTCCTCGCGTCGGCCGACGCCGACTACATCACCGCCCAGACGCTGAACGTCGACGGCGGCAACTGGATGAGCTGACATGACGCCGCTCGCACGCGCAACCCGGGCGTCCGCGCCGCGTGCGGCCGCCGCCGCACGAGGGCACGCATGATGGCCGAGATCGTCGTGGCCGGCGAACTGCTGGCCGAATTCGTCGCCGCCGAGCGTGGCCAGGGTTTCGACACGCCGGGCCTGTTCGCGGGCCCGTTTCCGAGCGGTGCGCCGGCGATCTTCGCCGATCAGGCCGCGCGGCTCGGCGCGCGCGTCGCGTATGCGGGCTGCGTCGGCCGCGACGCATTCGGCGACGCGATCGTCGCGCGGCTCGAGCGCGACGGCGTCGACGTCGCGCGCATCCGTCGTGTCGCGCGTCCGACCGGCACCGCGTTCGTCGCGTATCGCGACGACGGTTCACGCAGCTTCGTGTTCAGCCTGTCGACCAGCGCGGCCGCGTGCGTCGACGCATCCGACGTCGACACCGCGATGTTCGACGGTTGCCGCTACTTCCATGTGATGGGCTCGTCGCTGACGAGCGAATCGGCGATCGCGGCCGTCCAGCGCGGCGTGATCGAAGCGGCGCGCGTCGGCGCGAAGGTGTCGTTCGACCCGAACGTGCGGCCCGAGATGCTGAGCTTCCGTCCGATGCGCGCGGCGCTCGACACGATGCTCGCCGCTTGCCATCTGTTTCTGCCGAGCGAGGCCGACCTGCCGTTCTTCTGCGGGCCGCAGCCGGCCGAGCGCGCGATCGCCGGGCTGCTCGCGACGCATCCGCTGCTCGAGCGCGTCGTGCTCAAGCGTGGCGCGGCCGGCAGCGCCGCGTTCGACCGTGCGAGCCGTGTGGACGTGCCGGCCTGGCCGGTCGACGAACTCGATCCGACCGGTGCCGGCGACTGCTTCGGCGGTACGTTGGTCGCGAGCCTCGTCGCCGGCCTGCCGATCGACGTCGCGCTGCGCCGCGCGAACGCGGCCGGCGCGATCGCGGTCACGCGGCGCGGCCCGATGGAGGGCAACAGCAGCGCGACTGAAATCGACCGCTTCCTGACCGAACGAGGTATCGCATGTCCGGCCTGATCCCCGTCGCCGAACGCCCGCGCAACGCGCACGCCGACGCGGTGCTGCGGATGATCTTCGATGCGAACCGCGCGGATGCGCAGCGCGGCATCTATTCGATCTGCAGCGCGCACCGGCTCGTGCTGGAGGCCGCATGCGAGGCCGCGCGCGCGGACGGCTCGCCGCTCCTGATCGAGGCGACCTGCAACCAGGTGAACCATCTCGGCGGCTACACGGGCATGACGCCCGCCGATTTCCGGCGCGACGTCGATGCGATCGCGCAGCGCTGCGGGCTCGCGCCGTCGGCGCTCGTGCTCGGCGGCGACCATCTGGGCCCGAACCCGTGGCGGCACCGTCGCGCGGCCGATGCGATGCGCGAAGCGGCCGCGATGGTCGCCGCGTATGTCGAAGCCGGGTTCGAGAAGATCCACCTGGACGCGAGCATGGCATGCGCGGACGATCCGGAGCGGCTCGACGACCGGACGATTGCCGCCCGCGCGGCCGAGCTGTGCCGCGCGGCCGAAGACGCGGCGGCGCACGCCGGCGTTGCGCCCGTCTACGTGATCGGCACTGAGGTGCCGACGCCGGGCGGCGAAGTGGCCGGCGACACGGGCGGCGATGGGATCGCGGGGATCGCGGTCACGCGCAGCGACAGCATCGCCGCGACGCTGGACGCGCATCGCGGCGCATTCGCGGCGGCGGGGCTCGACGACGCATGGACGCGCGTGGTCGCGATTGTCGCGCAGCCGGGCGTCGATTTCGACGATCGCCACGTGCTCGACTACGACAGCGCGAAGGCCGCGTCGCTTGGTGCGAGCATCCTGCGCACGCCGCGCCTCGTGTTCGAAGCGCATTCGACCGACTACCAGACCGAAGGCGCACTCGCCGCGCTCGTGCGCGACCACTTCGCGGTGCTGAAGGTTGGGCCCGCGCTGACCTTCGCGTTGCGCGAGGCGCTGTTCGCGCTCACCTTCATCGAGGACGCGCTGATCGTCGACGTCGCACAGCGCTCGCGGTTGCGCGACGTGGTCGACGCCGCGATGCGCGCGCAACCCGAGCACTGGGCGCCGTATTACCGCGGCGACGAAACCGAGCAGCGGCTCGCGCGCCAGTTCAGCTACAGCGACCGGATCCGCTACTACTGGCTGCAGCCGGCCGTCGCGGCGGCGGTCGAGCAGTTGTTCGACAACCTTGCACGGCAGCCCGTGCCCGAGACGCTCGTCGCGCAGTGGCTGCCGGACGTGTACGCGGCTTGCCGTGCGGGCGGCCTCGCGAGAGAGCCGCGCGCATGGGTGCGCCACCGGATACGCGACGTGATCGCGCACTATGCGCGCGCGTGCGGGATGCAGCGGCCGTCGTGACGGACCGCGAAGGAAACACGGCAACACGAAACAAGCAACACGCAATACGCAACACCGACGACAGTTCGAACAATCACAGGAGACATGCCATGCAACGAAAGATGCTCGATGCCGCCGCACGCTGCTTCGCCGGAGCCGCGCTCGCGACGGCTGCGTGCGCGGCGTCGGCCGGCACGCTGACGATCGCGACGCTGAACAACCCGGACATGATCGAGTTGAAGAAGCTGTCGCCGGCGTTCGAGAAGGCGAACCCGGACATCAAGCTGAACTGGGTGATCCTCGAGGAAAACGTGCTGCGCCAGCGCGCGACCACCGACATCACGACCGGCAGCGGCCAGTTCGACGTGATGGCGATCGGCACGTATGAAACGCCGCAGTGGGGCAAGCGCGGCTGGCTCGCGCCGATGACCGGGCTGCCCGCCGACTACGACCTGAACGACATCGTGAAGACCGCGCGCGACAGCCTGTCGTACAACGGCCAGCTGTATGCGCTGCCGTTCTACGTCGAAAGCTCGATGACGTTCTACCGCAAGGACCTGTTCGCGGCGAAGGGGCTGAAGATGCCCGACCAGCCGACCTACGACCAGATCGCCGAATTCGCGGACAAGCTCACCGACAAGTCGAAGGGCACCTACGGCATCTGCCTGCGCGGCAAGGCCGGGTGGGGCGAGAACATGGCGTACGTGTCGACGGTCGTGAACACGTTCGGCGGGCGCTGGTTCGACGAGAACTGGAACGCGCAGCTGACGTCGCCGGAATGGAAGAAGGCGATCAATTTCTACGTGAACCTGCTGAAGAAGGACGGCCCGCCGGGAGCGAGCTCGAACGGCTTCAACGAGAACCTGACCCTGACCGCATCGGGCAAGTGCGCGATGTGGATCGACGCTACGGTCGCGGCCGGGATGCTCTATAACAAACAGCAGTCGCAGGTCGCCGACAAGGTCGGCTTCGCGGCCGCGCCGGTCGCCGCCACGCCGAAGGGCTCGCACTGGCTGTGGGCGTGGGCGCTGGCCGTGCCGAAGACGTCGAAGCAGCAAGATGCCGCGCGCAAGTTCATCGCATGGGCGACGTCGAAGCAGTACATCGAGATGGTCGGCAAGGACGAAGGCTGGGCGTCGGTGCCGCCGGGTACGCGCGCGTCGACCTACCAGCGCCCCGAGTACAAGGCCGCCGCGCCGTTCTCGGACTTCGTGCTGAAGGCGATCGAGACGGCCGACCCGAACGATCCGTCGCTGAAGAAGGTGCCGTACACGGGCGTGCAGTACGTCGGGATTCCTGAATTCCAGTCGTTCGGCACGGTGGTCGGGCAGGCGATCGCGGGTGCGGTGGCCGGCCAGATGACGGTCGACCAGGCGCTCGCCGCCGGGCAGGCCGCCGCCGATCGCGCGGTGCGCCAGGCAGGCTACAAGAAGTAACGCGGCCCCCGCCGTGCGCGCTGCCGCGCACGGTGCACGTCGCCGAAGCAGACAGGGCGGGCGGCCATTCGCGCCCGCACCTCAACCGGAGGGACTCCGATCATGCGTCATTTGCGTCTTCCCCTGAGCCACGCGTCGTCGGTCGGCGATGCGTCGTCGCCGCCGGGCGCGCCGCGCCGCGCGCGCGGCGGCGCCAGCTGGCTGGTGTCACCGTCCGTCGCGGTGCTGCTGCTGTGGATGTCGATCCCGCTCGCGATGACGATCTGGTATTCGTTCTCGCGCTACAACCTGCTGAATCCGGACGTGAAGGGCTTCGCCGGGTTCGACAACTACCGCTTCCTCGCGACCGATCCGTCGTTCCTGCCCGCGATCTGGCACACGCTCGTGCTGATCGGCGCGGTGCTCGCGATCACCGTGGTCGGCGGCGTGCTGATGGCCGTGCTGTTCGACCGCAAGTTCTACGGGCAGGGCGTGGCGCGCCTGCTCGTGATCGCGCCGTTCTTCGTGATGCCAACGGTCGCCGCGTTGATCTGGAAGAACATGATCCTTCATCCGGTGTACGGGCTCGTCGCGAACGCGATGCGTGCGTTCGGGATGACGCCGATCGACTGGTTCGCCGACTACCCGCTCACCGCCGTGATCATCATCGTCGCCTGGCAGTGGCTGCCGTTCGCGTTCCTGATCCTGTTCACCGCGATCCAGTCGCTCGACCAGGAGCAGAAGGAAGCCGCGCGCATCGACGGCGCGGGCCCGATCGCGATGTTCTTCTACATCACGCTGCCGCACCTGAAGCGCGCGATCGCCGTGGTCGTGATGATGGAGACGATCTTCCTGCTGTCGATCTTCGCCGAGATCTACACGACGACGGGCGGCGGCCCCGGCAACGCGACGACCAACCTGTCGTACCTGATCTATGCGCTTGGCCTGCAGCAGTTCGACGTCGGCCTCGCATCCGCGGGCGGGATCATCGCCGTCGTGGTTGCGAACGTCGTGTCGTTCTTCCTGGTGCGGATGCTCGCGCGCAACCTGAAGGGAGAGTACGAGAAATGAGCGACCTGACCTTCGAAGGCCGGCGCGTGCCGGCCCCGTTCGACCGCGTTCGGCGCGCGCTGCCCGGCACGCTCGCGTGGCTGCTCGCGCTGCTGCTGTTCTTCCCGATCTTCTGGATGGCGATCACCGCATTCAAGACCGAGCAGCAGGCGTATGCGTCGGCGCTGTTCTTCATGCCGACGCTCGACAGCTTCCGCGAGGTGTTCGCGCGCAGCAACTACTTCGCGTTCGCGTGGAATTCGGTGCTGATTTCGGCCGGCGTCACGGTGATCTCGCTGCTGTTCGCGGTGCCGGCGGCCTACGCGATGGCGTTCTTCCCGAACCACCGCACGCAGAAGGTGCTGCTGTGGATGCTGTCGACGAAGATGATGCCGTCGGTCGGCGTGCTCGTGCCGATCTACCTGCTGTGGAAGAACGCGGGGCTGCTCGATACCGTGTCGGGCCTCGTGATCGTCTACACGCTGATCAACCTGCCGATCGCGGTGTGGATGACCTTCACGTACTTCAACGAGATCCCCAAGGACATCCTCGAAGCGGGGCGTATCGACGGCGCGTCGACGTGGCAGGAGATCGTCTACCTGCTGATGCCGATGGCGCTGCCGGGTCTCGCGTCCACCGCGCTCCTGCTCGTGATCCTGTCGTGGAACGAGGCGTTCTGGAGCATCAACCTGTCGAGCTCGAACGCCGCGCCGCTGACCGTGTTCATCGCGTCGTACTCGAGTCCGGAGGGGCTGTTCTGGGCGAAGCTGTCCGCAGCTTCGTTGCTGGCCGTCGCGCCGATCCTGATCGTCGGCTGGCTGTCGCAGAAGCAGCTCGTGCGCGGGCTCACGTTCGGGGCGGTCAAATGAGCGCGGCCGGCGAAGGCATGGGCGGAAAAGGCGCGGTCGGACACGGGATGAACGTGCTGATCTGCGATTGCGACGGCGTGCTGATCGACAGCGAGGCCGTCGCCGCCGATGTGATCGTGCGCGAGCTGGACGCGCGCTGGCCGGGCGTCGACGCGCGGCCGGCGGTGATGCCGCTGCTCGGGCTGCGCATCGAGCGCGTGCTGGCCGGCGCGAGCGAGGCGGTCGGCCGCATGCTGACGGCGGGCGACGTCGACGCGATCCGCCGCGCGGTCGAGGCGGCGGCCGTCAACGCGCCGATGGTCGACGGCATCGATGCGGCACTCGCCGCGATCGGTCTGACGACGGCATGCGCGAGCAACAGCTACCGCGCATACGTCGAGGCGGCGCTCACCCGCACCGGCCTCGCGCGCTTCTTCGGCGACCGGCTGTTCTGCGCGGACGCCGTCGCCAGGCCGAAGCCCGCGCCCGACGTGTATCTCGCGGCCGCACACGCGCTCGGCGCGGTGCCCGCGCAATGCCTCGTCGTCGAGGACAGCGTGACCGGCATCACCGCGGCCGCCGCGGCCGGTATGACCGTGCTCGGCTTCATCGGCGGCGGGCATGCGTCGGCCGCGCAGATCGACGCGCTGCGCGGGATCGGCGCGCGTCACGTATTCGACGACATGCACGAGCTGCCCGGCTACGTCGCGCGCTGGCAGGCGACCGGTGCCGTGCTGCCGAACTAACCTGGCAAGATTGCGCGCCGCGTCGAACGCGGCGCATCACGAACGAACGGAGACAGATCATGGCAAGCGTGCTCCTGCGCAACATCGCGAAGCGCTACGACGACACCGAAGTGCTGCGCAACGTGAACCTCGACATCGCCGATGGCGAATTCGTCGTGTTCGTCGGGCCGAGCGGCTGCGGCAAATCCACGCTGATGCGGATGATCGCCGGCCTCGAGGACATCTCGAGCGGCGATCTGCTGATCGACGGCGCGAAGGTCAACGACGTGCCGAGCGCGAAACGCGGCATCGCGATGGTGTTCCAGTCGTATGCGCTGTACCCGCACATGACGCTGTACGACAACATGGCGTTCGGCCTGAAGCTCGCCGGCGCGAAGAAGCCCGAGATCGACCAGGCGGTGAAGCAGGCCGCGAAGATCCTGCACATCGATCACCTGCTCGACCGCAAGCCGAAGCAGCTGTCGGGCGGCCAGCGGCAGCGCGTCGCGATCGGCCGCGCGATCACGCGCAAGCCGAAGGTGTTCCTGTTCGACGAGCCGCTGTCGAACCTCGACGCCGCGCTGCGCGTGAAGATGCGGCTGGAATTCGCGCGGCTGCACGACGAGCTGAAGACGACGATGATCTACGTGACGCACGACCAGGTCGAGGCGATGACGCTCGCCGACAAGATCGTCGTGCTGTCGGGCGGCGCGGTGCAGCAGGTCGGCACGCCGAACGCGCTGTACCACGCGCCGGCGAACCTGTTCGTCGCAGGCTTCATCGGCTCGCCGAAGATGAACTTCCTGAAGGGCACCGTCGAGTCGGTCGATGCGACTGGCGTGCTCGTGCGTTTCGACAGCGGCGAGACGCAGCGCGTCGCGGTCGATGCGGCCGGGTTGCAGCGCGGTGCGGCAGTGACGGTCGGCGTGCGGCCCGAGCACCTTCTGGTGGGCACGGCGGCCGCGGGCGTTGCCGCGCGGACGATGGCCGTCGAGTCGCTCGGCGATGCCGCGTATCTGTATGCGGAGTCGGCGGTCGCGCCCGACGGCCTGATCGCGCGGATTCCACCGCTCGACACGTACCGCACCGGCGAGGCGCTGCACGTGCATGCGCAGGCCGAGCACTGCCATCTGTTCGACGAACACGGGCAGGCGCTGCGCCGGCTGAGCGCGCACGCGAAGGCGGCGTGACGGTCGACTTCGGTCAGAGGTGCAGGTGCGCGGCCATGTAATCGACGAATGCGCGCAGCTTCGGCGTCGGATGGCGGCCTAACGGCCACAGCGCGTAGAACGGCGTGCGGCTCGCGACGTGTTCGTCGAGCACCGCGCGCAGCGCGCCGTCGTCGAGTGCGCCGCGCACGAAGAATTCGGGCAGGCATGCGTTTCCGGCGCCGCGCGCGGCCTGAACGTTCGACCGCGGCGTCAGCCCGCCTTCGCGTCGAGCGCGGCGCGCGCGCAGGTCTCGTCGGTGACGAGCCCCGACAGCCAGCCGCCGCGCAACGCGGCGATCACGGCGTCGCGCTTCTTCGGGCCGCCGGCGAACGCGATCGTCGGGCGCTTCGGCGGCGTGTCGAGCGCGACGCTCGTGACGCGCGCGCTGGTCGACACGTCGACCAGCTTGCCCTGCGCATCGATCGGCACGCCGAGCAGTTCGGCCACCGCGCCGCGCGCGGTCATCTCGTCGCGTTCCTGTTCGGTGATGAAGCCGTCCTCGTAGAGCGGGCAGTGCGGGCCGATGTTGCCGATCCCGACGAACGCGACGTCGGCCTGCGCCGACAGCGCATCGACGATCCGGTACAGCCGGTGATTGCACCATTGCGCGCGCTCGGCGTCGCTGTCGGCGAACAGCGGTGCTGGCAGCAGGAAGTGCTTGCCGCCGGTTTTTTCGGAAATGTACTGCGCGACGTCGTAGCGGTTCGACGAACCGTCGGCCGCGATCGCGCCGACCATCGACACGAGCCGGTGCTGCGGCCGCTCGATCTGCGCGATCTGCGCGACCACGGCCTTCAGCGTCCGGCCGCTGCTGACGGCGATCACCATCGGTCGCGTCTCGTTCAGGTAGCGCTCCATCACCTGCGCGCCGGCGACCGCGAGCTTGCGGTCGATCGCTTCCGGCGCGTCGGCATCGACGGGCACGACTTCGCACATCGCGAGCCCGTAGCGCTTCGACAGCTGCGCGCCGAGGTCGAGACAGTCGGCGAGCTGATGATCGACGCGCACGCGGATCAGATTCTTCTCGACCGCGAACGCGACGAGGCGCTGCGCGACCGGGCGCGACACCTGCAGCTTCTCGGCGATTTCGTTCTGCGTGTCGCCCGCGACGTAGTAGAGCCACGCGGCACGCGTGGCGAGATCGAGTTTTTCTGAGGACTTGGACACGATAGCGGTTCGGTTCGGATCTGGGCCGGCCGTCGGGCGGCGCAACGGGCATCCACTGTAACGCATGACGGGTGAGCGGCCGACGGCCGCTGCGCGTCGCCGCTTACGCGAGCCGCGCGCGCGACGGTTCGTAAAGCGGGCGCACGTGGCGATACAGCGCGCGGAACGCGTCGAGGCGCTCGCGCAGCAGCGTATGACGGCCGGCATCGGGCGCGTATTCGGCGCGCACCGGCGGCTTGGTCAGCACGGCATGCGGATCGCCGCCGACGGCGAGCCAGCCCAGGCGTGCAGCGCCGAGCGCCGCACCGGTTTCACCGCCACCGTGCTGGCACGTCCGTACGTTCAGTGCGTCGGCGATCAGCTGCGCCCAGAACGCGCTGCGCGCGCCGCCGCCGATCAGCGACAGACGGTCGGTTTCGACGCCGGCCGCATGCAGCGCGTCGAGGCCGTCCGCGAGGCCGAGCGTCACGCCTTCGAGCACCGCGTAACCGAGGTGCGCGCGTTCGGTTGCATGCGTCATCCCGAAGAACACGCCCTGCGCATAAGGATCGTTGTGCGGCGTGCGTTCGCCGGACAGGTAGGGCAGGAACAGCGGCGCCGTCGCGAGCGCGTCCGCGTCGAGCGCCTCGATTTCGGCGAGCAGCGCCGGCTCGTCCGTGCCCGTCAGCTTGCAGACCCAGCGCAGGCAGCTCGCGGCCGACAGCACGACGCTCATCAGCTGCCAGCGATCGGGAATCGCGTGGCAGAACGCATGCACGGCCGATGCGGAGTTCGGCATGAAGCGGTCGCCGACCACGCTCAGCACGCCCGACGTGCCGAGCGACACGAAGCCGTCGCCCGCGTGGATCGCGCCGATGCCGAGCGCGCTGGTCGCGTTGTCGCCGCCGCCGCCTGCCACCACGACGGCCTCCGACAGCCCAAGCTCGCGCGCGAGATCCGCGCGCAGCGTGCCGGACGGCGCGTTGCCTTCGACGATGCGCGGCATCTGCCCGCGCGTCATGTCGCACGCGGCGAGCAGCGCGTCGGACCAGTCGCGGCGCGCGACGTCGAGCCACAGCGTGCCGGCCGCGTCGGACGGGTCGGACACCTTCGCGCCGGTCAGACGGAAACGCAGGTAGTCCTTCGGCATCAGCACGCACGCGGTCGCCGCGAACACGTCGGGCTCGTGCTTCGCGACCCACAGCAGTTTCGGCGCGGTGAAGCCGGGCATCGCCAGGTTGCCGGCCAGTGCATGCAGATCGGGGGCGCGTTCGGTGAGCAGCGCGCATTCGTCGGCGCTGCGCATGTCGTTCCACAGAATCGCGGGGCGCAGCACGCGGTCGTCGCGGCCGAGCAGCACCGCGCCGTGCATCTGGCCCGACAGGCCGATCCCGCGCACCTGCGCGAATGCCTGCGGATGCCGTTCGCGCAGCGCCGCGAGCGCGGCGAGCGTGCCTCGCCACCAGTCCTCCGGATGCTGTTCCGCCCAGCGCGGGTGCGGCCGCGACACGCTGAACGGCGTGCCCGCGGTGCCGACCACCGTACCGTCCGGGGCAAGCAGCAGCACCTTCACTTCCGAGGTGCCGAGGTCGATGCCGAGATACATGAGCGATCCGTTCCGTCAGTGGGGAGCCGCTACTTTAGCCGCACGCATGCGTACATGCCAACGCAGGTTCGCCCGGATGCGCGGCCGCGGGCCGTCGCGCTTCAGCGCTGCGCGAGCCATGCGTCGACGCGGGCGAGCCCGGCGCGCAGCGCTTCGAACAGCGCCGCGTTGCCGGCGAGCGAGCCCCACAGCGCGCGGCTTGCGCACAGCGCGACGACCGGGTCGTCGGCTTCGACGATCGCGCGCGCGGCGCCGTCGTCCATCACGCCGTCCTGGTACGCATACGGCAGCAAGCCTCGCGCCCAGCGTTCGAGAAAGCGCAGGAACAGCGCCGGCAACACGGCGGTGGCGACCGGCGCCGCGCCGCGTGCGAGCGATTCGACGAACGTCGGCGCGATGAAGCCGGGAATCTTCGAGAAGCCGTCGGCCGCGACGCGCTGGTTCGTGTCGAGCACGTACGGGTTGCCGAAGCGTTCGAGCACGACGTCGCGGTAGCGTTCGAGATCGAGCGGGCTCGGGCTGAGACACGGGATCACGTCCTGCGTCACGTAGTCGTGCGCGAACCGGCGGATCGCCGCGTCGTGCGTGCCCTCGTGGATGTACGTGTAGCCCGCGAGCGTGCCGGCCCACGCGATGCAACTGTGCGTCGCGTTGAGGATGCGGATCTTCGCTTCCTCGTACGGGTGCACGTCGTCCACCAGCTCCGCGCCGGCCAGCTCCCAGCGCGGCCGGCCGGCCGCGAAGCGGTCCTCGATCACCCACTGGATGAACGATTCGCCCATCACCGGGCATGCGTCGTCGACGCCGGTGGCCGCGCGCACGCGCTCGCGCACGTCGGCGGTCGGGCGCGGCGTGATGCGGTCGACCATCGCGCTCGGCGTCGCGACGTGCGCATCGAACCACGCGAGCAGGCCGTCCTCGCTGCGCCGTTCGAGGAATTCGCGCATGCCCGCGCGAAAGCGCGCGCCGTTGTTGCGCAGGTTGTCGCAGCTCTGCAGCGTGAGCGGGCCCGCGCCGCGCTTCACGCGCTCGGCAAGCAGCGCCGCGAGCGCGCCGTACAGCGTCGTGCGCGCGCCCTGCAGGTCGGCCGCGAGATCGGCGTTCGCGAGGTCGAGCCGGTTGTGTTCGTCGAGGTAGTAGCCGCCTTCGGTCACGGTGAACGACACGATCCGGCATGCCGGGTCGGCGCCGGCTTCGATCAGCGCGGCGAGGTCGATCGACCATGGCAGCACGCGCGAGATCGCGCGGACCGTCTCGTATGCGCGCTCGCCCTGCGGCGTGACGGTTTCGAGCGTGTACGCGCCGTGCTGCGCGGCGAGCGCGTCCATCGTCGCGCGCATGTCGTCGCGGATGTTGCCGACGGTCAGCGACCAGCGTTCGTCGGCCGGCACGGCCGCGTTCACGCGATGCAGATACCACGCCTGGTGCGCGCGGTGGAAAGAGCCCGCGCCAATGTGCAGCAGCACGGGCGCGCGGGCGGAGGACGATTCGCTCATCCGGTGTCTCCTGTTCGTGCCAGTCTTTCCTGTTGAATACGATCATTTGCTCTTTGTGTGAGCGAATGATCGTATTCGGGCGAACGAAAGTCAAGGCGGGACACGGCATTTCGATGGTGCGCTGCGGCGGCGCGCGCGGCGCGAAAGGGGGAGCGGTATCAGCGGCCTTCGCGTGTGAGCGCGACGAGTTCGTCGAGCAGCTTGCCGGCCGGCCCCGGCAGGATCCCGTGGCGGCGCCGGAACGCGGTGAGCGTGCGCACCGCGACGACCTCGCGCACCGGCAGCGTGTCGATCGTGCCGGCGCGCTGTTCGGCGCCGTACATCGGTTCGGCCATCCAGCTCAGGAAGCCCGCATGCGCGACGAGGCTCTTCAGCGTCGTGACCGAGCGTGTTTCGACCGCGATGTCGGGAAGGGCAAGCCCGTGCGCGTCGAAGGTTGCGCGCATGTGGTCGAACGGCGCGGTGCCGCGCGGCGGAATCGCCCAGCGCGCGTGCAGCGTGTCGGCGAGCGTCGGCGCGCGACCGAGCGCGCGCAGCGGATGGTGCGGCGCCGCAACGATATGGCTGCGATCTTCCCAGCGGCACTCGGGAATCGCGACGATCTCGTCGGTGTCGGGCCCATGCGCGGACAGCGCGAGATCGATCTCATGCTTGTTCAGCCCTTCCGCGAGCCGATCCCACACGCCTTCGAGAATCTCGACACGCAGGTTCGGCCAGCGGTCGAGCACGCGGCCGACCGCGACCGGCAGCACGAGGCTCGCGATGCTGCCCACCGCGCCGACCTTGATCGTGCCCTTCGCGAAGCCGCGCATCGCGTCGAGCTCCTCGCGCGCATGCTCGGCCTCGTGCTGCAGCAGCGTCGCGTGCGGCAGCAGCGCCTCGCCGAACGCCGTCAGCTGCACGCCTTTCGAATGGCGCTCGAACAGCGGCGCGCCGACCTGGTCCTCGAGCCGCTTCAGGATCCGGCTCAGCGCCGGCTGGGTCACGTGCAGCGCGTCGGCCGCGCGGCCGAGGCTGCCGCACGCGACGATGGTCGTGAATGCCCGCAATTGCCGGAGATCGAAAGTCATGCCGAACCGTAATGGCTTTTCGCAAAAAATACAGTATCCGTGAATGGCTCGCGCTTCGATACTGTGGAAACCGCCAAGCCACCGAGGAGACGCCCGAGCATGTCCGGCACCCCGTCCCATTCCGCCGCACCGGCCGCCCCGATCACCGTCCGCGATGCCGTCATCGACCTGTTTCGCCAGTTCGGCATCGATTGCGTGTTCGGCAATCCTGGCTCGACCGAGCTGCCGATGTTTCGCGATTTCCCCGCCGATTTCCGCTACGTGCTCGGCTTGCAGGAGGCCGTCGTGGTCGGGATGGCGGACGGTCATGCGCAGGCCACCGGCAACGCGGCGGTCGTCAACCTGCATTCGGCGGCCGGCGTCGGCAACGCGATGGGCAACCTGTTCACCGCGTTCAGGAACCGCACGCCGCTGATCGTCACCGCGGGCCAGCAGGCACGCGCGATCCTGCCGTTCGATCCGTTTCTCGGCGCGACGCAGGCCGCCGAGCTGCCGAAGCCGTACGTGAAATGGAGCATCGAGCCCGCGCGTGCGCAGGACGTGCCGGCCGCGATCGCGCGGGCGTACCGGATCGCGATGCAGGAGCCGCGCGGGCCGGTGTTCGTGTCGATCCCGGTCGACGACTGGGACCAACCGGCCGAGCTGCTGCCGCGCCGTGACGTGAGCAGCGTCGTGCGGCCCGATCCCGATGCGCTCGCGCGGCTCGGCGACGCGCTCGATGCCGCGCGGCGTCCCGCGCTGGTGGTCGGCGCGGCCGTCGATCGGGCCGGTGCGTGGGACGACGTCGTGCGGCTCGCCGAGCGGCACCGGGTCAGCGTGTACGTCGCGCCGATGTCGGGGCGCTGCAGCTTTCCCGAGGATCATCCGCTGTTCGCCGGCTTCCTGCCCGCGATCCGCGAGAAGATCGTCGCGCGGCTCGACGGGCACGACCTCGTGTTCGCGTTCGGCGCGCCCGCGTTCACCTATCACATCGAGGGCTGCGGCCCGCACGTGCCACCGGGCGCCAAGCTCGTGCAGCTCGTCGACGATCCAGGCATCGCCGCATGGACGCCGTCGGGCGACGCGGTCGTCGGCAATCTGCGACTCGCGGCACGCGATCTGCTGGCCCGGCCGGCGCCGCGCGAGCGGCCGATGCCCGCGCCGCGGCCGATGCGCCCGCGCGCCGAAGCGCCGGCCGCCGGCGAGCGGATGTCGCTGGCATTCGCGCTGCAGACGCTGGACGACGTGCGCGACGCACACGACATCGTCGTCGAGGAAGCCCCGAGCGCGCGGCCGGTGATGCAGGCGCACCTGCCGTTCACGCGCAGCGGCACGTTCTACACGATGGATAGCGGCGGGCTCGGTTACGGGATGCCGGCCGCGGTTGGCGTCGCGCTCGCGCGGCCGGGGCGGCGCGTGATCGGGCTGATCGGCGACGGGTCGAGCCTCTATTCGATCCAGGCATTGTGGAGCGCCGCGCAGCTGAAGCTGCCGATCACGTTCGTGATCCTGAATAATCGGCGCTATGCGGCGCTGCAAGATTTCGCGCCGGTGTTCGGCTTCGGTCCTGACGATCCGGTGCAGGGCACCGATCTGCCCGACCTGGATTTCGTCGCGCTCGCGCAAGGGATGGGGTGCCGCGGCATCCGCGTCGCCGATGCCGCTCGCCTGCACGAAACGCTGACCGACGCGCTGCGGGCCGATACGCCGGTCGTCGTCGACGTCGAAGTTGCCTGACGCGCGTTGCGCGTCCTTCCGGAGAATCCATGCAAACCGTATCGATGCTGATCGGCGGCGAACGCCGCCAGTCGTCCAGCGGCGCGACCTTCGTGCGCCGTAACCCGCTCGACGGCGAAGTCGCGTCGGTCGCGCCCGCGGGCACGGTCGACGATGCGCGCGCGGCGGCCGACGCGGCCGCTCGCGCGTTTCCTGAATGGGCCGCGCTCGGCCCCGGCGCGCGCCGCGCGCTGCTGCTGAAGGCTGCCGCCGCGCTCGAGGCGAAGCACGAGCAGTTCGTCGTCGCGATGGCGGCCGAAACCGGCGCGTCGGCGCTGTGGGCAGGCTTCAACGTGCACCTTGCCGCGAGCGGGCTCGTCGAGGCCGCGTCGCTGACCACGCAGACCGGCGGCGAGCTGATCCCGTCCGACGTGCCCGGCTCGCTGGCGATGGGCGTGCGGCAGCCGGCCGGCGTGGTGCTCGGCATCGCACCGTGGAACGCGCCGGTGATCCTCGCGGCGCGTGCGCTCGCGCTGCCGCTCGCTTGCGGCAACACGGTCGTGCTGAAGGGCTCCGAGCTGTGCCCCGTCACGCACGGGCTGATCGTCGAGGCGCTGCAGGAGGCCGGGCTGCCGCCGGGCGTCGTCAACTTCGTGACGAACGCGCCCGAAGACGCGGGTGCCGTCGTCGATGCGCTGATCGCACATCCGGCCGTGCGCCGCGTGAATTTCACCGGCTCGACGCGCGTCGGGCGGATCGTCGCCGAAGCGTGCGCGCGTCATCTGAAACCGTCGGTGCTCGAACTCGGCGGCAAGGCGCCGTTCGTCGTGCTCGACGATGCGGATCTCGATGCGGCGGTCGCGGCGGCGGCATTCGGCGCATTCGCGAATTCCGGACAGATCTGCATGTCGACCGAGCGGATCGTCGTCGATGCGTCGATCGCCGACGCATTCGTCGCGAAGCTCGCCGTCAAGGCCGCGTCGCTGCCGCTCGGCGATCCGCGCCGAGGGCCGGTCGTGCTCGGTTCGCTGATCGACGTGAAGGCCGTCGAGCGCTGCAACGCGCTGATCGACGATGCGCTCGCGCACGGCGCGACGCTGCTGTGCGGCGGCAAGTCGGACAGCACGCTGTTCCCGGCGACGCTGCTCGATCACGTGACGCCCGCGATGCGGATCTACGCGGAGGAGTCGTTCGGGCCGGTGAAGGGCATCGTCCGGGTCGACGGCGAGGCGGCCGCGATCCGCTGCGCGAACGACAACGCGTTCGGGCTGGCTTCGGCCGTATTCAGCCGCGACGTCGCCCGCGCGATGCGGGTCGCGGCGCGCATCGAATCGGGCATCTGCCACGTGAACGGCCCGACCGTGCACGACGAGGCGCAAATGCCGTTCGGCGGCGTGAAGGACAGCGGCTTCGGCCACTTCGGCGGCAAGGCCGGCATCGCCGCGTTCACGGACCTGCGCTGGATCACCGTGCAGACCGCGCCGCGCCAGTATCCATTCTGAGAGGCCGCCGACGATGAAGATTGCGATTCTTGGTGCCGGTGCGATGGGCTCGCTGTTCGGGGCGCTGCTGGCGGAGCACGGCGAGGCCGTCACGCTGATCGACGTGAACGATGCGCATCTCGATGCGATCCGTCGCGACGGGCTGCGCATCGACGACGATCGCGGCGAACGCCGCATCCGCGCGCTGCAGGCTGTCCGGCCAGAAACGGCGAATGCGCAGGCAAGAGCATCGCCCGACATGCCGTTCGATCTGCTGATCGTTTTCACGAAATCGCTGCACACGCGTGCGGCGCTCGAAGGCGTGCGCGCATTACTGACCTCACGTACGTACGTGCTGACGCTGCAGAACGGCCTCGGCAACGTCGAGACGCTGAACGCGTTCGTGCCGCTCGAACGGATTCTGGTCGGCGTCACGACGTGGCCGGCCGACTTCGCCGGCGCCGGACACGTGCGCTCGCACGGTGCCGGCGCGATCCGCATGATGACGGCCGACGGCGCGGCGCGCCCGTTCGCGGCGGCCGTGGCCGACGCGCTGTCGCGCGCCGGGCTCGCGTGTTCGCTCGATGCCGACGTGTGGGCCGCGATCTGGGAAAAGGTCGCGTTCAACGCGGCGCTCAACACGCTGTGTGCGGCGACGGGCTGCACGGTCGACCAGCTCGGCCGCGAACCTGACGGCCCACGGCTCGCGCTCGCGATCGCGGCGGAGACGGCCGCCGTCGCGCGCGCGAAAGGCATCGCGGTGGACGGCGAACGCATCGCGCGCAACGTCGAGCATGCGATCCACGCGCATCGCGGCCATCGACCGTCGATGCTGCAGGACGTGCTCGCGGGCCGCCGCACCGAGATCGACGCGATCAGCGGCAAGATCGTCGCGGCCGCGCGTGAGACGGGTATCGCGGTGCCGCATACCGATACGCTGCTCGCACTCGTCAGGCTGATCGACGCGCGGCGCGACTGAGCATCACGCCGGCGGCGGGCTTGCGCCGCGTGACGATACGGCCGCGCCGCATGCAGCCGATGTCGCCGGATCGGGTTGGATGGGACAAGACGCGGGGGCGGCGCCGATGCACGGACGCCGACTGACCCTGCAGCACGAGATCCGGGCACGCGCAAGCGCCAGCCCGGGCAACTGGAGACGCCATGAAAGTCATCGAATGCCGTTGCCTTGCCGCGCGCCGTGCGCGCCCCTTGCCGCCGACGCGTGGCGCACGGGAGGTCGCATGAGCATGCGCGATGGATTGCAGCCGCCCCCGGTCGACATCGGCGCGACGCTTGACGACGGACCGTTCACAACGATGCAGCGTTGCGTGGTGCTGCTCGCCGCGCTCGCGATCGTGCTCGACGGCTTCGACGGGCAGTTGATCGGTTTCGCGATTCCGGTACTGATCCGCGAATGGGGGATCACGCGCGGCGCGTTCGCGCCGGCGGTGGCCGCCGGGCTGATCGGGATGGGCATCGGCAGCGCGTGCGCGGGGATCGTCGCGGACCGTTTCGGGCGCCGCCAGGCCGTGATCGGCAGCGTGTTCTTGTTCGGCATCGCGACCTGCGCGATCGGCTTCGCGCCGGATGTCGCGACGATCGCGATGTTGCGCTTCTGCGCGGGGCTCGGGATCGGCGGCGCGCTGCCGACGGCCACGACGATGACGGCCGAATACACGCCTGCGCGGCGCCGCACGATGATGGTGACGGCGACGATCGTCTGCGTGCCGCTCGGCGGCATGCTGGCCGGGCTGTTCGCGCACGAGGTGCTGCCGCGCTATGGCTGGCGCGGGCTGTTCTTCGCCGGCGGCGCGCTGCCGCTCGTGCTCGGCTTCGTGCTCGTGCGTGCGTTGCCTGAATCGCCGCGCTTCCTGGCACGCCGCCCCGCGCGCTGGCCGGAACTCGGCGCGCTGCTCGCGCGCATGCAGCGGCCGGTCGCGCCCGACGCCACGTTCACCGATCTGCGCGATGCACGCGCGCCCGGCGCACGAGGCGGGTTCGGCGCGCTGTTTGCCGCCGGCCAGGCGCGCGACACGATCGCGCTGTGGTGCGCTTTCTTCATGTGCCTGCTCGCCGTGTATGCGGCGTTCAGCTGGCTGCCGACGATGCTGGCCGCGAGCGGGCTGAGCGTGTCGGTCGCGGGCTCCGGGCTCACCGCGTACAACCTTGGCGGCGTGATCGGCGCGCTGCTGTGCGCATGGGCGATCACGCATGCGGGTTCGCGCTGGCCGCTCGCGCTCTGCAGCATCGGCGGCGCGGCGAGCGCCGTGTGGCTGATGGGGGTCGATGCGGGGCGCCACACGGGCTGGCTGATCGTCGGGCTCGGTCTGCACGGGCTGTTCGTCAACGCGGTGCAGTCGACGATGTATGCGCTGTGCGCGTACATCTACCCGACGGCGGTTCGCGCGACCGGCACCGCGAGCGCGCTCGCATTCGGCCGGCTTGGCGCGATCCTCAGCGCGTTCGCGGGCGCGATGGTGATCACCGCGGGCGGTGCGACGGCGTACCTGACGATGCTGGCCGCCGCGATGAGTGTGGTGTGCGTCGCGCTGCTCGCGATGCGGCGGCACATTCCGCGGCTCACGCGCGAACGCGCGTTGCCGCGCGAAGGGGAGGAACTGGCCCGCACGTCGTCGTGACGCGCGGGCGCATGACGCACGCGTACGTTACAGCGTGGTGCGTACGTGCCAGAGCTCGGGGAACAGCACGACGTCGAGCATCTTGCGCAGGTACGGCGCGCCGCTCGTGCCGCCGGTGCCCTGCTTGAAGCCGATGATGCGCTCGACGGTCGTCACGTGACGGAAGCGCCACTGGCGGAACGCGTCCTCGAGATCGACGAGTTCCTCGGCCATCTCGTAGAGCTCCCAGTGCTGCTGCGGGTGACGGTAGACTTCGAGCCACGCAGCCTCGACGGTCTCGTCGTGCCGCATCGGCTGCGTCCAGTCGCGCTCGAGCCGCTCGGGTGCGATCGGGAAACCGCGCCGCGCGAGCAGGCGCACGACCTCGTCATAGAACGACGGCGCCTCAAGCGTCGCGCGCACCTGTTCGAGGATGTCGGGCCGGTGCGCATGCGGCTGCAGCATCTGCACGTTCTTGTTGCCGAGCAGGAATTCGAGCTGCCGGTACTGATACGACTGGAAGCCCGACGACTGGCCGAGGTACGGCCGCATCGCCGAATACTCGGACGGCGTCATCGTCGACAGCACGTTCCACGCCTGCACGAGTTGCTCGAGAATGCGCGACACGCGCGCGAGCATCTTGAATGCGGGCGGCAGCGCGTCGCCACGTACCGCGTCGAGCGCGCCGCGCAATTCGAACAGCGCGAGCTTCATCCACAGCTCGCTCGTCTGATGCTGGATGATGAACAGCATCTCGTTGTGATCGGGCGACAGCGGATGCTGCGCGTCGAGGATCGAATTCAGCGACAGGTAGTCGCCGTAGCTCATCGACTTCGAAAAATCGAGCTGCGCGTTGTGCCAGCCGGCATCGCCCGAGGCATCGCCCGGCACGTGCGGTGCTTCGTGTGCCGGTTGGGCCGCGCGCGCGCCCGAGAACGGGCAGCCCGCCGGCGCATCGTCGCCGGGTGGCTGCATGTGACCAGAATTCACGACTCTCTCCAGAATTGAATGACGGGGGCGCGGCGCGCAATCCGCATGGAACCGCGGCGCGCGCCGGGCAAAAAGCCGATCAGGTCACCGCGCCGCGCTCGGCGAACTCGGGTGCCTTCCACGCATCGGTGGCCAGGATGTCGCGCAGCGTCTCGACGGCATCCCACACGTCGACGAAGCGCGTATAGAGCGGCGTGAAGCCGAAGCGCAGCACGTACGGCTCGCGGTAGTCGCCGATCACGCCGCGCGCGATCAGCGCCTGCATCACCTCGTAGCCGTGCGGGTGCTCGAAGCTCGCTTGCGAGCCGCGCTGGTGATGCGCGCGCGGCGTGACGAGCTTCAGCGACAGGCCCGCGCAGCGTGCCTCGACGAGTGCGATGAACGCATCGGTCAGCGCGAGCGACTTGCGGCGGATCGCGTGCATGTCGGTCTGCAGGAACACGTCGAGCCCGCATTCGACCATCGACATCGACACGATCGGCTGCGTGCCGCACAGGAAGCGCGCGATGCCCGGATCGGGCGCGAAGCCCGGCTGCATCGCGAACGGCGCACGGTGGCCCCACCAGCCCGACAGCGGCTGGGAGAAGTGCGCGTGATGACGGTGTGGCACCCACACGAACGCCGGCGAACCGGGGCCGCCGTTCAGGTACTTGTACGTGCAGCCGACCGCGCCGTCCGCATGCGCGCCGTTCAGGTCGACCGGCACCGCGCCGGCCGAATGCGCGAGATCCCACAGCATCAGCGCGCCCGCGTCGTGCGCGAGCTGCGTGACGGCCGGCATGTCGTGCATGTAGCCGGTGCGATAGTTCACGTGCGTGATCATCGCGACGGCCGTGTCCGCGCCGAGCGCGCCGGGCAGGTCCGCCGGATCGTCGATCAGGCGCAGCTCATAGCCGCCGCCGAGCTGTTCGATCAGCCCTTGCGCGATGTACAGGTCGGTCGGGAAGTTCGAGCGCTCCGACACGATCACGCGGCGTTCCGGCGCGCGCTCGGCCTGATGGCGCAGCATCGCCGACAGCAGCTTGAACAGGTTGATCGAGATGGTGTCGGTCACGACGGTCTCGCCGGGGGCGCCGCCGATCAGCGTCGCGAGCTTGTCGCCGAGGCGGCGCGGCAGCGCGAACCAGCCGGCGGTGTTCCAGCTGCGGATCAGACCTTCGCCCCATTCGGCGCCGATCACCTGTTGCGCGCGGGCGGCCGACGCGCGCGGCTGCGCGCCGAGCGAGTTGCCGTCGAGATAGATCACGCCGTCGGGCAGCGCGAACTGGTCGCGCAGCAGGGCGAGCGGGTCATCGCGGTCGAGGGCGAGCGCGTCTTCACGGGTCTTGATCATGATGTCGGGTCAGTGGTTCTCGGGTCAGTGGTTCGGTGAATCAGGAGGATCGGCCGGGCAGCGCGCGCAGCACCGCACGCACGGGGCTCGCGTCGAGCGTCGCGAACTTCAGCGGCAGCGCGATCAGTTCGTAGTCGCCGGGCGGCACGTCGTCGAGCACGATCCCTTCGAGGATCGCCATCCGGTGCGCGCGCACGCGGTGATGCGCATCCATGGTCTTCGATTCCTGCGGGTCGAGCGACGGCGTGTCGATGCCGATCAGCTTCACGCCGCGCGCGGCGAGCAGGTCGACGGTTTCGGGCGCGACCGCGCAGAAGCCGCTGTCCCATTGCTCGACGCTGGCACGCGCATAGGTGCGCAGCAGCACGCGCGGTGGCACGCCGTCCAGCGCGGCCTCGATGTCGGCCGGGCGCACGACCGGCGACGCGCCGATGCAGTGGATCACGCGGCACGGGCCGAGATAGGTGTCGAGCGGCACCGCGCCGATCGGCGCGCCGTCGGCGTCATAGTGGAGCGGCGCGTCGCAGTGCGCGCCCGTGTGCGGCGACAGCGTCAGGCGCGCTACGTTGACCGGCGAGCCGGCCTCCATCCGCCAGACGCGTTCGACGGAAACCGCCGTGTCGCCCGGCCATACGGGGGTGGAGGGGCTGACGGGCGGCGAGATGTCCCAGAGTGTGTCCATGGCATGACGAATCGGTGAATCGATGCTTCGAATGATAGGCGGACGCTCGCAGAAAGTGCTTGCGAAATAAACATGGACAATCCGCTGGATTGGCAGATAATTCGAATCAGAGGGAAAACGGGGACCAAAAATGCACGCGATCACGCTTGATGCCACCGACTGCCGGATTCTGGCGGTACTGCAGGAGGAGGGCAGAATCAGCAATCTCGACCTGGCGGAACGGATCTCGCTTTCGCCGTCCGCCTGTCTGCGCCGGATGCGCCTGCTCGAGGAGCAGGGCGTGATCGAGCACTATCGCGCGTGCCTGAGTCGCGAGAAGCTTGGCTTCGAGCTCGAGGCGTTCGTGCAGGTGTCGATGCGCAACGAAGAGAATCAATGGCACGAGCGCTTCGCGGAAGCGCTGCGCGAATGGCCGGAGGTGGTCGGCGCGTTCGTCGTGACGGGCGAGAGCCACTATCTGCTCCGGGTGCTCGCGCACAACCTCAAGCACTATTCGGATTTCGTGCTGAACCGGCTCTACAAGGCGCCGGGCGTGATGGACATCCGTTCGAACATCGTGCTGCAGACGCTGAAGGACGAAGCGGGCGCGCCGGTCGGGCTGGCGCGCATGGGGTCGATCAAAGCGATGTGAGGCCGTGGAAGCCGCCGCCGTGGAACACGAGCGGCGCCGTGGCATCCGATGCGGCACGCACGCCGCAGCGTTCCACTTCGCCGACGAAGATCACATGGTCGCCTTCGTCGTAGCGGCTGCGGTTGTGGCATTCGAACCACGCGAGCGCGCCGTCGAGCACCGGCATGCCCGAGTTGCCGGCCGCGTGCGCGATCCCTTCGAAGCGGTCGCCCTTGTAGGTCGAGAAGCGCTTGCACAGGTCGAGCTGCGACGCCGCGAGCACGTTCACCACGTAATGGCTGTTGTTGCGGAACACCGGGGTCGACGCCGATTTGTGCGCGAGGCTCCACAGCACGAGCGGCGGATCGAGCGACACCGAGTTGAACGAGCTCGCGGTGATGCCGATCAGCTGCCCGGACGGCGCACGCGTCGTGATGACCGTGACGCCGGTCGCGAACTGCCCGAGCGCCTGGCGAAAGGCGGCCGAGTCGAAATCCGGCGGGGTGGCGTGGTTCATCGGGCGGCCATCCGGAACGAAACGGACGGGCGCGGCGCGCGGCGGCTGCAACGGGCGCGGCGGACGAAAGGCGACAAGGCCAGGGCGGTCGATTGGGAAGTGGTGCGCATGGCCCGATTTTAGCGGAATCGCGACCGCCGGACCCGTGCGGACGGCGCATCGCGGGGCTAGCGTGAGGTAGCGAACACTGTCGCGCGGCACCGGCGTCGTGCTGGAACGGTCGTTCCCGCGCCTTTCGTTGCGCGCCGTCCGAGGCCGCTCCGCGAGCCGGGCGCTATCGCGCCGCCGCCAGCCTGAGCGACAGCGCGCCCGTCAGGATCAGGCTGGACGCCCACACCGCATCGAGATTGAACCAGCTCCGCGCGACGAACTTCAGCCCGAGATAGCGGTACACGAGCCACGCGAGCACGCCGCCCGCGCCGAACATCGCGGCTGCGTGCACGGCCGCGACGACGAGTGCCATCCCGAGATGCGCATCGACGAGCGTGGCCGCCGCGCGATGGCCGGCGTCCCGGTCGAACCCGCAGAGCCCGAGGTAGATCGGCACCAGCATCAGCCCCGCGCCGTGCGCGAGCGCAACCGCGAACGACCATAGTCCGAGCCGCGCGGGCGGTATCCGCGCGAGCGCACGCGGATGCCGCCGCCGGATCAGCAGCACCACGCCGAAGCCGATCACCAGCGCGCTCGCGCCGATCCGGATCGCCGACTGCCACGCAAGCAGCGCGGCAAGCAGCCCGAACGGCAGCATCACCATGAATACCGCGAGCGCATGGCCGAGCGCGAGATAGCCGAGCGCCGCGACGAGCGCGCCGCCGCGGCGCGTCATCAGCGCGTTCGACACCGCGAGCGGCCAGCCCATCGCCGGATTGAGCCCGTGATAGACGCCGCTCGCGAGCACGGCCGCCCACAGCGCGAGCGGCGCGGAGAGGCCGGCGCTCAACGCTTGACCGACGGATAGCAGAACGAGTCGGTCGAGCAGTCGCCGCCATCGAGCCGGATCTGGTGCGCGCGATAGCCGTCGGGGAAGTCGACCCAGTAGTCGTCGGCGAGCGTCAGCCCGCCGTCCGGCCCCGCATGCGCGAGCACCTGCGCGGCCGGCACGCCGTCCGGATAGAACTGGTCGTCCCACGTCGAGTAAAGCGAGTTGGTCCAGTACACGCGCCGGCCGTCGCGGCTGATTTCCACCATCTGCGGGCCGCCGGCGAACGCGCGGCCGTTCGTGTGCGGCGCGTGGCGCACGATCCCGCCGATACGCACCGACCCCGCGAGCACCGGATGATGCGGATCCGACACGTCGTACTGGCGCATCTCGCCGGTGCCCCAGCACGACACGTACAGAAAGCGGTCGTCGAGCGACAGGTCGATGTCGGTCACGAGCGGCGGCACCGCGCCGAAACCCTGGAGCAGCGGCGGCAGTTCGTCGGCCGCGGCCGGCTCGGGCGGAATCGTCGCGGTCTTCTTCACGTGAAACTGGCCGCCTTCGCGCCACCAGGTCCAGATCGAGCCTTCGAGATTGGTCGTGTCGACCACGACGCCGACGAACCCGTATTCGCGCACCGGATCGTGCGCGGGCCGCACCTCGAGCGCCATCTGGTGCTGCGCGCCGAGATCGATCGTCTGCACGTTGCGCCGCGCGCGCAGGTCCCAGAAATGCAGCCGGTGCCCGTACTTGTTCGCGAGCAAGTCCTCCGGCACGATGCCGTTCTCGAATTGCGGCGGCAGCGCCCATTCGCTCGACACCATGTAGTCGCGCGGCAGGTTCCACCAGAAGTCGTAATGCTTGTCCTGCGAGCCGCGGTCGATCTCCCAGCGGCCGAGCACGTCGAAGGTCTCGCAGTCCATGATGAAGATGCCGGGCGCGCCGTCGGTGCCGTCCTTGCCCGCGCCGCCGAGCGTGCTCACGTAGATGCCTTCGGGGCCGCAATGAACCGTATGCGGCCGCGAATAGCCGGTCTTGGCGAACACCTCGTCGGGCTCGATGATCTTGTGGATGCGCGCCTGAGTCGGGTGCGGCTTCGTGTCGATCACGTAGATCCGCGACGAACGCAGGCCCGGGATGATCAGGAAGCGGCGTTCGAGGAATGCGTGGCCGGTCAGCGGCGACAGCGACGACGAACACGCATTCCAGCCGAAGTGGTGGAATTCGTCTCCGGTGTTCGGCATCGTCACCGTGTGCACGATCTTGCCGTAGGTCGCCGAGCCGGGTTTCACGTCGATCACGGCGAGCGCGTCGGGTCTGGAAAAATCGGGGCTCAGCAACAACGTATAGGCAAATTCCTCCGCCGGCGCCTGCATCGCAAGTTCCGGCGAAGCGTGAAATGTCGGGTCAGGCCGCATGCTCATCGTGGTGCCTCTCTCGGTCGTATCGGATCACGGGTGCACGGACGTTCGCTGCGAACGTGCGGGTCGAACAGGTTGCGTGACGGCAATGCTCCGGCGGCCGCGCGATGGAGGACGCGCGGTGCGGTGCATCAGGTCGGGAAAGCAGGGAAACGCGGTGCGCCGGATCGCCGCGCATGCGGCGCAGCGGGCGCACGGCGGCGCGAGGGTGCGGTGAAAGCGACGGCGGTCGGGCCCGCAATGCGGGCGCAGTCTGCTGAGGCGTGCATATCGATGTTCCGGCAGATGATGTTGGCATCAGGACGGGCATGCATCGGACGCTGCGCGCAGCCGGACGGTGTGCCGTTGCGGCGAGGCGTGCCTAAGTGTAGACGAGAAACGCGCGGCCGGTGGTGCGCGGCACGCATGCGGTTCTGCCGGATTTGCGCACGAGTGAGATACTTGGACGCTGCCGCTGCGCGCCGGGTAACCGGGCTGCGGCGATGCGGACCGGCGACGCCGCCGCGTGCCCGCGTGCCGGCCGTTGTCATCAACGAGGTAATGATTTCATGGTGAACGAGATGCTTGAAACCGCGACTGTAGGCGGCGGGTGCTTCTGGTGCACGGAGGCCGTGTTTCTCGACGTCGACGGCGTGACGGCCGTCCAGTCGGGCTATGCAGGCGGCCACACGCGCAATCCCGGCTATCGCGACGTATGCGACGGCGATACCGGTCACGCGGAGGTCGTGAACGTGACGTTCGATCCGGCGCGCATCGGTTATCGCGAGATCCTCGAGATCTTCTTCGCAACGCACGATCCGACCCAGCTGAACCGGCAGGGCAACGACGTCGGCACGCAATACCGTTCGGTCGTGTTCACGCATTCGGACGCGCAGCGCGACGTCGCGCTCGACGTGATCCGCGAACTGGAGCGCGAGCAGGTGTTCGGGCAGCCGATCGTCACGCAGGTCGTGCCGCTCGACGGCAACTACTGGCCGGCGGAGGACTATCACCAGAACTATTACGCGCGCAATCCGGGGCAGGGCTACTGCTCGGTCGTGATCGGGCCGAAGCTCGCGAAATTCCGCCAGAAGTTCTCGCACCGGCTGAAGTCGCTGCGCGGCGCGTAACCGGTTCGCCGACGCGCAAGCGGCGCCCGCGCCGCGATGCTTACGCCGCCTCGCTGCGCCACTGCGCGCACGCTGCGGCGATCTCGCGCGCGAGCGCGAGGCACGACAGCGGCGCGGAGCCTTCCGCCTTGTTGTTGATCGTGATGATCACGGGCTGTCCGGCCAGCGCGTAGCGCGCGGCCAGTTCGGCGAGCGCCGAGCGTGTGGCCGGATCTTCGTCGACGAGCTTGTCGAACGGCTCGTATTTCGCTTTTGCCTGTTCGTACTTGAAGCCGCCATGCAGGCTCCAGCGCACGATCAGCGGGCCCGGTGCATCGCCGTCGAGCAGCGCGAGCGCGGCTGCCTGGCGCAGCGGATCGGGCATCCGCGCATGCAGGCCGACGCAGTAGCGCACGCCGAGCGTCGCGAGCGCGCGGATGAAGCGCGGCGTGAGCAGGCTCGCGTCGCGGATCTCGATCGCGTAGCGCGTGCCGTCGGCGTCCGGCGGCAGCGTCGGCAGCGCCGCGAAGAATGCCGACAGCCGGTCGATCAGCGCGGCCGGTTCGGCGAGCAGTTGATCGGGCATCGGAGAAAACTGGAACACCAGCACGCCGGCCTTCCTGCCGAGCCCTTCGAGGCACGGTTGCACGAATTCGCGAGTGGCGAGCTGCGCGTCGAGAAAGGTCGGGTTCGGGCCCGACGGCTCGCCGCGCCGGCCGCGCACGACCGCATCGGTGACGGACGCCGGCGCCTTCACGACGAAGCGGAAATCGTCCGGCACCTGTTGCGCGTAGCGCAGGTAGTCGGCCACCGACAGCGGCCCGTAGAACGACCGGTCGAGGCTCACGCTCTTCAGCAGCGGATGCGCGCCGTACGCCTCGAGCCCCTCGCGAGACAGCTTCGTCTGCGCGAAATCGCCGTCGTAGACGATGCCGTCCCAGCCGGGGAAATACCACGACGATGTGCCGAGGCGCACGTTCGGTGGCAGCGCGGCCGCCGCGTCGGCGACTTCCGCGGAAACCGGTGCTGGCGGCACGCCGCGCCGACGCCGGGCCTTCTTCGGCGGCGCCGTCGGCGACGACGGTTCGTCCCACAGCAGGCCGGAAGCAGGGGACGGTTCCGGTTCCTGGTCGGCGCATGCGCCGGGCGATGTGCGGCCGGTGCGCGCGGGCGACTTTGCCGGTGGCGCAGCGTCGTGTTCGTCCGGCGTCGCGCGTTGGCCGGCGCCTGCAGGGTTGTCGTCGTTTGCGGGCGCGGCCGTGCGCGCGTCGTCGGGCGACGCGCCGAACAGGTCGAACTGCCCGTCGGCGTGCGACCCGTCCGCTTCGTCGCGCTGCTGTCGTTGCGGCGGCGTGCTGCGCCGCGTCCTGCCGTCACCCATGCATGCCCAGCGTGAAGTGCCGCCTAGCGCGGCAGCGTGTGTTCGTACATGTAGCGCCTCGACCACGGTAGCGTTTTCGCGCTGCGTCCGGCCTTGCGGCACACGATCTGAAAGATCGACACGTCGTCGTGCTCGAACGCATACGCGCAACCGGCGAGATACACGCGCCAGATGCGGAATTTTTCGTCGTCGACGAGCGTGCGCGCCTCTTCCGCCTTCGCCTCGAAGTTCTCCGTCCAGATTTCGAGCGTGCGCGCATAGTGCCGCCGCAGGCTTTCGACGTCAATCGCCTCGAGCCCGCCGCGCTGCGCCGCTTCGAGCGCGAGGCTGATGTGCGGCAGCTCGCCGTCCGGGAACACGTAGCGGTCGATGAATTCGCCGCCGCCGAGCGCCGTTTCGCCGCTTTCCGCGTCGGTCGACGTGATCCCGTGGTTCATCGCGATGCCGTCGTCGGTCAGCAGGTCGCGCACGCGCGAGAAATAGAGGGGCAGGTTCTTGCGGCCGACGTGCTCGAACATCCCGACGCTCGTGATGCGGTCGAACTGTCCCTCGATCTCGCGGTAGTCCTGCAGGCGGATCTCGATCTTGTCCTCGAGCCCGGCGGCTTTCACGCGCGCGGTCGCGAGATCGAACTGGTTCTGTGACAGCGTCACGCCCAGGCACGTCGCGCCGAACTTCTGCGCGGCGCGCAGCACGAGCGCGCCCCAGCCGCAACCGATGTCGAGCAGGCGCTGGCCGGGCTCGAGCCGGATCTTGGTCAGGATATGGTCGATCTTCTTGATCTGTGCGGTCGCGAGATCCTCGTCGCCGTTCTCGAAGTACGCGCACGAATACACCATGTTTTCGTCCAGCCACAGCTGGTAGAACGCGTTCGAGACGTCGTAGTGATACTGGATCGCCTTCTTGTCGGTGTTTTTCGTGTGATTGAAGTAGCGCTTCACGCGCGCGAGCTTGCTCGCGCTGGTGACCGTGCTGCGCGCGAGCGAGTAGCTGATGTTGATGATGTCCGACAGCCTGCCCTCGATGTCGATCTTGCCCTTCACGTACGCCTCGCCGAGATTGTCGAGGCTCGGTTCGAGCAGAAGCGGCAATGCCGACGCGCTGTTGACCTTGAGCGTGACCTGCGGCGCGCTGAAGGTGCCGAAATCGAGTTGATCGCCGTTCCACAGCACGAGTCGCGCCGGTATGTTCGCTTTCGCCCGTACTTCGTCCGCCCACTGTGCCAGCTTCTTTTCCCAGAACATTTGGATTCTCCGTTTGTTCGTTGAATCGAATACAGCCAAGTATCTTGACCGGCGCACGCCCCTTGCGAGGCGGGCGCCCGGATGCAACACGAGACACGGCCGGCGCGCGCCGGCACCACGGCAGACGCGCTTACGGCGACAGGCGCGAGATCGTCCAGCCCGACCCTGCCGCGTCGTCGCGCGTATAGAGCAGGCGGTCGTGCAGCCGCGACGGGCGGCCCTGCCAGAACTCGATCGCGTCGGGCACGACGCGGTAACCGCCCCAGTGCGGCGGGCGCGGCGGGTTCTCGCCGTAGCGTTCGGTCACGGCCTTTTCACGCGCTTCGAGCGTCGCGCGGCTGTCGATCACGGCGCTCTGATCGGACGCCCACGCGCCGATGCGCGAGCCGAGCGGGCGCGACGCGAAATAGCGGTCGCTTTCGTCGGCGCTGGTTTTCTCGATCCGGCCTTCGATGCGCACCTGGCGCTCCAGCTCGATCCAGTAGAACAGCAGCGCCGCGTGCGGATTGGCGGCGAGATCGCGGCCCTTGCGGCTTTCGTAATTGGTAAAGAAGACGAACCCGCGTTCGTCGACACCCTTGATGAGCACGATGCGGGCCGACGGCCGGCCGTCGTCGCCGACGGTGGCGAGCGTCATCGTGTTGGGCTCGGGGAGCTTGGCGGCGAGCGCCTCCTTGAACCAGCGATCGAACTGGGCGAAGGGGTTCGGGGCGGCGTCGGCTTCGTCGAGCGAAGCACGCGAGTAATTGATGCGGAGATCGGCGAGAGTCGTCATGTTATGCAAACGCTTCAATCTGGGGCCAGTATAGCGAACGCGCGAGAATCGTGCGTGCACAGGGGCACGTGCCGGCGGGGAGTTCAGGCAAAATAGAGGGCTGCACGACTTACGTTTTCCTTGCTGCCATGCCCGCTGCCGACACTGCCCCGCACAGTTCTTCTGATCTTACCCCGAGCCCGACAATCCAGCTTGACGTGGATCGCGAGCGCCGCTTCGGCGGCATCGCGCGCCTGTACGGCGCGCCCGCGCTCGCGGCGTTCGAACGCGCGCACGTCGCCGTGATCGGCATCGGCGGCGTCGGGTCGTGGACGGCCGAGGCGCTCGCACGCAGCGCGATCGGCACGCTGACGCTGATCGATCTCGACAACGTCGCGGAAAGCAATACGAACAGGCAGATCCACGCGCTCGACGGCAATTACGGCAAGCCGAAGGTCGACGCGATGGCCGAGCGGATCGCGCTGATCGATCCCGCTTGCCGTGTGAACCGGATCGAGGATTTCGCGGAACCCGACAACTTCGACGCACTGCTCGGCGGCGGCTTCGACTACGTGGTCGACGCGATCGACAGCGTACGCACGAAGGTCGCGCTGATCGCGTGGTGCATCGCAAAAGGGCAGCCGCTCGTCACGGTCGGCGGCGCGGGCGGGCAGCTCGACCCGACACGCATCCGCATCGACGATCTCGCGCTGACGATCCAGGACCCGCTGTTGTCGAAGGTGCGCGCGCAGCTGCGCAAGCAGCACGGCTTTCCACGCGGGCCGAAGGCGCGCTTCAAGATCAGCGCCGTGTATTCGGACGAGCCGCTGATCTATCCGGAGGCGGCCGCGTGCGACATCGAGGACGGCGCGGAGCCGTCCGCCGCCGCGCATGTCGCGGGGCTCAACTGCGCGGGGTTCGGTTCGAGCGTATGCGTGACCGCGAGCTTCGGCTTCGCGGCCGCCGCGCATGCGCTGCGCGCGATCGCGGCGCGGGCCGCGGGCTGATCGGGGAACCGGTCGACGCGCAAGGCAATGTCGCGGCGCGGCAGACCTGCCGCGCGCGGCAACGCGATTCGGCCAGGCCATCGCGGCCCGGCCGGTCGTTCGTTCGTCAGTTGAGCGCCATGCTCAGCTTTCGCCGCCATGCGGCGACGAGTTCGGGGCGATCGCCCGCCAGCTCGAACACCGAGATCATCGTGCGGCGGCCGAGGTCGTCGCCATACGCGCGGTCGCGCAACACGATTTCCAGCAACTGCTCGAGCGCACCTTCGTATGCGCGTCGCGCGATCAGGCTCTGCGCGAGGTCGAAGCGTGCCTCGAGATCGGCGGGGTCCGCCGCGATGCGCGCTTCGAGCGCGTCGGTCGGCGGCAGGTCGGCCGTCGCGTCAAGCGCATCGAAACGGGTCTTGATCGCCTGATAGCGCGGATCGGCGCTTTGTACCGTCTGCGGCGACAGGCGCTCGGCCTCGGCGCGCGCGGTGTCCACCTGGTTGTTCGCGAGGAGCAGTTCGATCAGGTCGAGCCGTGCGTCGTCGAAGCCGGGGTTCAGCGCGAGCGCCGCTTCGAGGTGGGTGAGCGCATCGTCGTAGCGCGATTCTGCGATCGCATATTGCGCGGCGCGGCGTTCGGCTTCGTCGGGCGCCGGCAGCAGCCGGTCGAGGAACGCGCGCAACTGGCCTTCCGGCAGCACGCCGATGAACTGGTCGACGGGACGCCCGTCGGCGAACGCGATCACGTGCGGGATGCTGCGCGTCTGGAAGTGCGCGGCGAGTTCCTGGTTTTCGTCGACGTTCACTTTCACGAGCTTCCAGCGGCCTTCGTAGTCGGCTTCGAGCTTTTCGAGCAACGGACCGAGCGTCTTGCAGGGGCCGCACCACGGCGCCCAGAAGTCGACCAGCACGGGCGTGTCCAGCGACGCCTCGATGACGTCTTTCTCGAAAGTGGCAAGCGTGGTGTCCATGTCGTTCTCTTCCGTTCGAATGTCGTCAGGATGGGGGCAGCGTGCCCCTTTTTCAACGCGGCTTCGATTCGGGCAGCGGAATCCACTCGGTTTCGCCGGGCACCTTGCCCATTTCCTGGTTCGTCCACGCCCGTTTCGCGCGCTCGATCGCGTCGCGGCTGCTGGCGACGAAGTTCCATTCGATGAAGCGCTCGCCGTCGATCTTCTCGCCGCCCAGCAGCATCGCGCGCGCGCCGCTGCCGCTCGCGAGCGTGACGGTGGCGCCGGGCGCGAGCACGGCCATCTGTTCGGCCGGCACCGGCGTGCCGTCAATCGAGAGGTCGCCGTCGACCACGTAGACCGCGCGCTCCTCGTGCGACGCGTCGAGTTCGAGGCGGCCGCCGGCCGCGAATTCGGCGGCCACGTACAGTGTGCGCGAGAACGTCTTGACGGGCGAGCGCAGGCCGAACGCGTCGCCGGCGATCACCGTCAGCGACACGCCGTTCTCGTCGCGCTGGGGCAGCGCGTCGGCCGCATGGTGCTCGAACGACGGCTCGGTGGTCTCGTGGGCGACGGGCAGCGCGACCCAGGTCTGGATCCCATGCACCGTGTGGCCGCTCGCGCGCTGAGCGTCGGGCGTGCGCTCCGAATGGACGATGCCGCGACCGGCCGTCATCCAGTTCACGTCGCCCGGCACGATCTCCTGCAGCGAGCCGAGGCTGTCGCGGTGCAGGATCGCGCCGTCGAACAGGTAGGTGACGGTGGCGAGCCCGATGTGCGGGTGCGGGCGCACGTCGAGCCCGGTGCCGGCCGGCAGCGTCGCGGGCCCCATGTGATCGAAGAAGATGAACGGACCGACGAGGCGCGCGGCGAGCGCGGGCAGCGTGCGGCGCACCTGCAGGTTGCCGATGTCGCGGATGTGCGGCTTGAGCAGGGCTTTGATCGAATCGGTCATGGCGGCCTCGTGGGCAACGGCTGGAATGCCGGTCATTGTACTGGCGGCGCGGTGGCGACGCGCGTGTCGGGGGCGCGTGCGAAATGATTCCCGGGTGTTGCGGACGTGCGGGCACGAGTCGTGCAAGCGCCATGTCGTTGTGCCCGTCGCCGATTCCATGCGCGCCGCGCGGGTATCGGGCCGCACGGCGAAATTCGGTAGACTGATCGGCTTCAGGAAACCATCCGACAATTGAGGAGACGCCGATGATGGCCACGAAGGACTTGCTGCTCGCGCTGGTCGTGATCGTGGCATGGGGCGTGAACTTCGTCGTGATCAAGGTCGGCCTGCACGGCATGCCGCCGATGCTGCTCGGCGCGCTGCGCTTCACGCTCGCGGCGGTGCCCGCGGTGTTCTTCGTGCGCCGGCCGCAGATTCCGTGGCGGATGCTGATCCTGTATGGCGCGACGATCCAGCTCGGCCAGTTCGTGTTCCTGTTCACCGGCATGTACGTCGGTATGCCGGCCGGCCTCGCGTCGCTCGTGCTGCAGTCGCAGGCATTCTTCACGCTCGTGTTCGCGATGCTGTTCCTCGGCGAGCGGCTGCGTGTGCAGAACCTGATCGGGCTCGCGATCGCCGCGGGCGGGCTCGTCGTGATCGCGGCGCAGGGCGGCCGCGCGATGACGCTCGCGGGCTTCCTGCTGACCATCTGCTCGGCCGCGATGTGGGCGTTCGGCAATATCGTCACGAAGAAAGTCGGCAAGGCCAATCTGGTGTCGCTCGTCGTGTGGGCGAGCCTCGTGCCGCCCGTGCCGTTCTTCCTGCTGTCGCTCTGGTTCGAGGGGCCGCAGCGGATCGGGGCCGCGCTGGCCGGGCTCGACGGCGCGTCGATCTTCGCGGTCGTCTATCTCGCGTTCGTCGCGACGCTCGTCGGCTACGGCTTGTGGAGCCGCCTGATGTCGCGCTATCCGGCCGCGCAGGTCGCGCAGTTCTCGCTGCTGGTGCCGATCGTCGGGCTGGCGTCGTCGGCGCTGCTGCTCGACGAGCATCTGACGCACGCGCAACTGATCGGCGCCGCGCTCGTGATGGGCGGGCTCGCGGTGAACGTGTTCGGGGCAAAGCTGGTGCGCCGCTTCGCGGCGTCGTGACGCGCCGGCACGCAGCGCGTGCCGGCGGCGAGGAAGGCGGCCGAGTCAGGCCATCCGGTTCTTCGCGAGCGGCGGATTCGCGGCGAAGTAACGTTTGATGCCGCGGAAGATCGCGTCGGCCATCTCGTCGCGATAGCTGTCGTCGTTGAGCCTGCGTTCTTCGTCAGGGTTGCTGATGAACGCGGTCTCGACAAGGATCGACGGAATGTCGGGCGCCTTCAGCACCGCGAACCCGGCCTGCTCGACCGAGCCCTTGTGCAGCTTGTTGATGCCGCCGACTTCCTTCAGCACGTAATTGCCGTAGCGCAGCGAATCGCGGATCTGCGCGGTCGTCGACATGTCGAACAGCGCGCGGCTGACGGCCGCGTCCTGTGTCTTGATGTTGATGCCGCCGATCAGGTCGGACGAGTTCTCCTTGTTCGCGAGCCAGCGTGCCGCGGCGCTCGACGCGCCGTGGTCGGACAGCGCGAACACCGACGAGCCGCGCGCGGACGGCGTCGTGAACGCATCCGCGTGGATCGACACGAACAGGTCGGCGCCGACGCGGCGCGCCTTCTGCACGCGCACGTTCAGCGGCACGAAGAAGTCGGCGTCGCGCGTCATCATCGCGCGCATGTTCGGCGCGCCGTCGATCTTCGCGCGCAGCTTCTTCGCGATGTCGAGCGCGATGTGTTTCTCGTACGTGCCGCCGCCGCCGATCGCGCCCGGATCCTCGCCGCCGTGGCCCGGATCGATCGCGACCGTCAGCAGGCGCACGGTGCCGCCCTTGCCCGATTTCGGCGCGGTGAACTTGTAGGTGTCACCGTCGTCTTCGCTGTCGTCGCGGCGTGCGATGACGGGCGGCGGCTTGGTGGCCGGCTTCGCGGGCGTGGAAGGCGTCGCGGCGGCTGGTGGTGTGCGCGGCGTGGCGGGCGTGTTCTGCGCGAAGCGCTGGAAGAACGCGTCGCTGTTGTCGTTTCCCGCGACGGGCGGCGTCGCCGGCCCGTTCAGCGCGCTCGGCGGCTGCATCTGCTGCGCGCGCGCCGTGTCGTTGAGCGCCTGCTCCTTGCGCTCCGTCTGCGCGATCAGGTCGGTCAGCGGATCGGGCGCGACGGCCGGATACAGGTCGAACACGAGCCGGTACTTGTAGGTGCCGACCGGCGGCAGCGTGAACACCTGCGGCTTCACCGAACCTTTCAGGTCGAACACCATCCGCACGACGTGCGGCTGATACTGGCCGACGCGCACCGACTGGATCTGCGGATCGTTCGGCGCGATCTTCGATACGAGGTCGCGCAGCGCCTGGTCGAGATCGAGCCCGTTCAGGTCGACGACGAGCCGGTCGGGACCCTGCAGCAGCTGTTGGCTATTCTGCAGCGGCTGGTCGGATTCGATCGTGACGCGCGTGTAATCGCGCGCGGGCCACACGCGCACGCCGAGCACCGACGATGCGTGCGCGAGCCGCGGCGCGACGAGACCGAGCACGAGCGTCGACGCACCCGCGCGCAGGATCTGGCGGCGCCGCCAGTTGTGCGTCGCGGTGGCCGCCGATTCGATCGAGCGGAACGGTTTGATCAACATCTTTCGAGACATGCCTTTCCTGAAGCGCTGAACGCCCGGACGGTGAGGGCGCGGCCGTCGCCATCCACGTCGAGCGAGAAAACCAGATCGGGCACGCCGAGCAGGGTGCCCGCCTGTTGCGGCCATTCGACGAGGCAGATCGCGCTGGAATTGAAATACTCGCGAAAGCCGGCGTCGGACCATTCGGCCGGATCGTTGAATCGATACAGATCGAAGTGATAGACCTCAAGTTCCCCATCGTCGCGTGCGAATGCGTAAGGTTCGACGAGCGTGTAGGTCGGGCTGCGCACGCGCCCCGGGTGGCCGAGGCCGCGCAGGATCGCGCGCACGAGGGTCGTTTTGCCCGCGCCGAGGTCGCCGATCAGCTGGATTTGCAGCCCGTCGAACGCGTGTGCATGGGCAAGTTCGCTGCGTGCCGCGTCGAGCGCGTGCGCGAAGCGGGTGCCGAAGGCCTCGGTCGCCGCTTCGTCGGCGAGTGCGATCACGCGCTCCGCGAGCGGGACGGGCAGCGTGTCGGCATGAGGCGTATGGGACGTGGCTGGCATTCTCGTAAAATAGTGCGATGAACCGATTACCGGAACTCGCCGCATCCGACAGGCCTTCGACACATGCCGAAGGCGCGGCACCGTGCGCGCTCGATGATGCGACGTTGACAGCGCTCGCCGCTCGCATCAGGGCGTGGGGGCGCGAATTGGGTTTCGGGGCGATCGGCATCAGCGATACCGATCTCTCGGATGCCGAAGCAGGCCTCGCCGCCTGGCTGGAAGCCGGGTGCCACGGCGAAATGGATTATATGGCGAAACACGGGATGAAACGCGCGCGGCCGGCCGAACTTGTGGCCGGTACGCGACGCGTGATCTCCGCGCGGCTCGCCTATCTGCCGGCCGAAACGCTTGCCGCCGACGTGCCCGATGCGTCATCTGGCGCGCTCGTGCCGCACGACTGGCGCGCACGCGAGCGTGCGCGTCTCGACGATCCGCAGGCGGCCGTCGTGTCCATCTATGCACGCGGCCGCGACTATCACAAGGTGCTGCGCAATCGGCTGCAGACGCTCGCGGAGCGCATCGAGCAGGAGATCGGCGCGTTCGGCTACCGCGTGTTCACCGATTCGGCGCCGGTACTCGAGGTCGAGCTCGCGCAGAAGGCCGGCGTCGGCTGGCGCGGCAAGCACACGCTGCTGCTGCAGCGCGACGCGGGTTCGCTGTTCTTCCTCGGCGAGATCTATGTCGACGTTCCGCTGCCGACCGACGCGCAAACCGCGCCCGACGTCGCGCCCGAGACACCCGGCGCGCACTGCGGCAGTTGCACGCGCTGCATCGGCGCGTGCCCGACCGGCGCGATCGTCGAACCGTATCGTGTCGACGCGCGCCGTTGCATTTCCTACCTGACGATCGAACTGAAAGGCAGCATTCCGGAGCCGCTGAGGCCGATGATCGGCAACCGCGTATACGGCTGCGACGACTGCCAGCTCGTGTGCCCGTGGAACAAGTTCGCGCAGGCTGCACCCGTCGCCGATTTCGACGTGCGGCACGGTCTCGACCGCGCGACGCTCGTCGAGCTGTTCGGCTGGGATGCCGAATCGTTCGACACGCGGATGCAGGGGAGCGCGATCCGGCGCATCGGTTACGAAAGCTGGCTGCGTAATCTCGCGGTCGGGCTCGGCAATGCGTTGCGCGCGCCGGCCGACCGGCTCACGCCCGATGCGCGCGACGCGATCGTCGCCGCGTTGCGTGCACGGGCCGACGATCCGTCGCCGGTCGTGCGCGAACATGTCGAATGGGCGCTGCGTGCCGCATGAAGGCGGCGTAAAGTGTCGGCGGCGCCGCGCGTTTCACCGGTGAGGAGAAGCTCATGTTCAACGCAGTCATCGACGCACCGTTCGGCAAGGTCGGCATTCGCACCGATGCCGCGGTGGTGCGCGAGATCGTCTATCTGCCCGAGTCGGTCAGATCGGTCGATCCGGACTCGCCACTCGCGAAGCGCGCGGTCGAGCAGATCGAACGTTATTTCGAGCGCGCGTCGGCGCGTTTCGACCTGCCGCTCGCCGACGTCGGCAGTGCTTTCCAGCATCGCGTGTGGAACGTGATCAGCGACATTCCGCCGGGCGCGGTGCTGACCTACGGGCAGGTCGCGAAGCGGATCGGCAGCGCGCCACGCGCGGTCGGTCAGGCGTGCGGCGCGAACTATTTCCCGCTCGTGATTCCGTGTCATCGCGTCGTGGCGGCAGGCGGCCTCGGCGGCTTCGCGAACCACGACGACAATGGTTATTACCAAAAAGTGAAGCGCTGGCTGCTGGCGCACGAAGGCGTGCCGTACTGATGAGTGAACCCTTGCTTTCTCCCGACCCCGCGCCCGGCGCCGACAGCGACGAGGCCGCGGCATCGCCCGCGCTGCTCGCGAGCCGCGCGTCGATCGACGTGTTCTGCGACGCGCTGTGGCTCGAGCACGGGCTCGCGCGCAACACGCTCGATGCGTACCGGCGCGATCTGATGCTGTTTTCGCAATGGCTGGCCGCGACCCACGACGCGTCGCTCGACTCGGTCGACGAAGCGATGGTGACCGGCTACATCGCCGCGCGCAGCGACGGCAAGGCGACATCGTCGAACCGGCGGTTGTCGGTGTTCCGTCGCTATTACGGCTGGGCCGTGCGCGAGCATCGCGCGAGCGCGGACCCGACGCTGCGCATCACGTCGGCGAAACAGGCCGCACGGTTTCCGTCGACGCTGTCCGAGGCGCAGGTCGAAGCGCTGCTCGGCGCGCCCGATATCGGCACGCCGCTCGGCCTGCGCGATCGCACGATGCTGGAGCTGATGTACGCGAGCGGCCTGCGCGTGAGCGAACTCGTCACGCTGAAGACCGTCGAGGTCGGGCTCAACGAGGGTGTCGTGCGCGTGATGGGCAAGGGCTCGAAGGAACGGCTCGTGCCGTTCGGCGAAGTCGCGCACGGCTGGATCGAGCGCTACCTGCGCGACGCGCGGCCCGCGCTGCTCGGCGCGCGCGCGGCCGACGCGCTGTTCGTGACCGGACGCGGCGACGGGATGACGCGCCAGCAGTTCTGGAACATCATCAAGCGCCACGCGCAGCAGGCCGACGTGCGCGCGCACCTGTCGCCGCATACGCTGCGGCACGCGTTCGCGACACATCTGCTGAACCACGGCGCCGACCTGCGCGTCGTGCAGCTGCTGCTCGGCCACAGCGACATCTCGACCACGCAGATCTACACGCACGTCGCGCGCGAGCGGCTGAAGACGCTGCACGCGCAGCACCACCCGCGCGGCTAGCGCGGCGCGCGTCGGCCACATGCGGGATGCGGCCCGCACCCGCGCGTCACGCGAGTTCGCGCAGCTTGTGCTTCAGCACCTTGCCCGTCGATGCGGCGGGCAGCGCATCGAGCACGCGGATGCGCGCGGGCCGTTTGTAAGGCGCGAGCCGTTGTGCGCACCATGCCTGCAGCGCGTCCTCGGTCGCGGTCGCGCCCGGCACCAGCTCGACGAACGCGAGCACTTCCTCGTTGCCCTCGACCGCGCGGCCGACGACGGCTGCCTGCACGACGTCCGGGTGCGCGTTCAGCACCTGTTCGACTTCGACCGGATAGACGTTGAAGCCCGAGCGGATGATCAGCTCCTTGCTGCGGCCCGCGATCGTCACCGAGCCGTCGGCTTCCTGGCGCGCGAGATCGCCGGTGCTCAGCCAGCCGTCCGGAGACACGGCCGCGCGCGTGGCGTCCGCGTTGCGGTAGTAGCCGAGCATCACGTTCGGCCCGCGCACGCGGATTTCACCCACTTCACCCTGCGGCACGTCCGTGCCGTCCGGCGCGACGATCCGCATCTCGACGCCCGGGATCGGCACGCCGACCGAGCAGTCGGCACGCGGCGCGTCGAGCGGCGTCTGCGTGATCGTCGGGCTGCTCTCGGTCATTCCGTAGCCGTTGTGCAGCGGCACGCCGTACATGCGCTCGACGCGCGCCTTCAGGTTGGCGTCGAGCGGCGAGCCGCCCGAATACGCGAAACGCAGCCGCGGCGCGTGCCATGCGTGCGCGTGCGTGTGCAGGTGCTCGAGGAGCTTCGCGTGCATCGCGGGTACACCCTGGAAGATCGTCACGCCTTCGTCGGCGAGCGCGATGCGCACGGCCTCCGGCGAGAAGCGCGGTGCAAGCCGCAGCGTCGCCCCGGCGTAGAGGCTGCCGAGGCATACCGACGCGAGCCCGTACACGTGCGACACCGGCAGCACCGTATAGACGACGTCGTCCGGCGACACGCGGCGCAGCGCGCTCGACGTCGCCGCGATGAACAGCAGGTTGCGGTGCGACAGCATCACGCCTTTCGGCGCACCCGTCGTGCCGGTCGTGTAGATCAGCGCCGCGCATTGCGCGGCGCCATCGGCCGCCACCGGTTCTTCGGGCGCGCTCGTGTCGACGCGGTACGACCACGCGCCGATGTCGACCGGCAGCGTGTCGGCCGGCGTCGCGTCGTGGCGTGCCGCGTGTGCGCGCGCATCGGGCGACGCCTCGGTCGCGAATGCGATCAGCTTCGGCCGCGCATGCGCGGCGATCGCATCGAGTTCGCCGGCCGACAGCCGGGCGTTCGACACGAGCGCCCATGCGTCGACGCGCGCGGCCGCGAACAGCAGCACGATCTGCGCGACGCTGTTTTCCGCGACGATCATCACGCGATCGCCGCCATGCACGCCGAGGCGCGCGAGCCGCTCGGCGGCCGCATCGACCGCTCGCGACAGCTCACCGTACGACAGGCGGCGCGCGTCCTCGATCAGCGCCGGATGCGCGGGCGCTTGCGCGGCCCAGCGGGCGGGCACGTCGGCGATGCGGCCGGGCAAGGCGGCGAGCAACGCCGGGACGTCGAGCGGCGCGGATGAGCGGACAGGCGAGGACATGGCGTCTCCAGAAGAAGGGCCGGGCGGCGGCGCGGCCAGTTTTGCGAACGATCGTGCCATGACGGCGGGCGCGCCACAATCGGTCAATCGGGCAATAGCGCTTCGCGATGTCCGCAATGATGACGGGCGGACGGACTGACGGACAGGTGCGCCGCGACGACGGGTGCTCGCCCCGGATACTGGTGCAAAAGGGCCGCGAGTATACCGCCGGTGCGCGGCACGCCGCCGCGAAGACGAGACAGGGCGATCGTGGGTTGACGCCCGCCCGCCGGTCGTTCGCCATTAAAATGCCGCCATGAGCAAATCCAGACACGTGTCCGAGACACCCGCGACCCAGCTGCTGCGCCGCCACGGCGTCGCCTTCGGCGAGCATCCGTACGATTACGTCGAGCATGGTGGCACCGGCGAGTCGGCGCGCCAGCTCGGCGTCGACGAGCACTGCGTCGTGAAGACGCTGGTGATGGAGGACGAGCACGCGAAGCCGCTGATCGTGCTGATGCACGGCGACCGCACGGTGTCGACCAAGAACCTCGCGCGGCAGATCGGCGCGAAGCGCGTCGAGCCGTGCAAGCCCGACGTCGCGAACCGCCATTCCGGCTATCTGGTCGGCGGCACGTCGCCGTTCGGCACGCGCAAGACGATGCCCGTGTACGTCGAGTCGACCATCCTCGAATTGCCGACGATCTACCTGAACGGCGGCCGCCGCGGCTATCTCGTCAGCCTCGCGCCGGCGGTGCTCACGACGCTGCTCGGCGCGACGCCCGTGCAGTGCGCGAGCGTCGACTGAGGGTTTCACCTTCGTGGCAGGCCGTGCTCGTTCGGTAGAATGGGCGCCGTTTCGGCCGGTCGGACCGCACGACCGGCCGAAACGGCCTCCCGGCGGTTCGCCGCGACGGCGCCCGCCGCAACCGGCCGGCATGCCGCGTCCGGCCGCCAATTCACCGATACGTTGAAAGAAGAGTTCTCCGCATGCAGATCCTGCTCGCCGCACTTGTTGCCTACCTGATCGGTTCGGTGTCGTTCGCCGTCGTCGTCAGCGCCGCGATGGGCCTGGCCGATCCCCGTTCGTACGGGTCGAAGAATCCCGGCGCGACCAACGTGCTGCGCAGCGGCAACAAGAAGGCCGCGATCCTGACGCTCGTCGGCGATGCATTCAAGGGCTGGCTCGCCGTCTGGCTCGCGCGGCACTTCGGGTTGCCCGACGTCGCCGTTGCGTGGGTCGCGATCGCCGTGTTCCTCGGCCACCTGTATCCGGTGTTCTTCCGCTTCCGTGGCGGCAAGGGCGTGGCGACCGCGGCCGGGGTGCTGCTCGCCGTGCATCCGGTGCTCGGCCTGGCGACCGCGCTGACCTGGCTGATCGTCGCGTTCTTCTTCCGCTATTCGTCGCTCGCGGCGCTGGTGGCGGCCGTGTTCGCACCGGTGTTCGACGTGTTCCTGTTCGGCACCGGCCACAACCCGGTCGCGTGGGCCGTGCTCGCGATGAGCGTGCTGCTCGTGTGGCGTCACCGCGGCAACATCTCGAAGCTGCTGGCGGGGCAGGAAAGCCGGATCGGCGACAAGAAGAAGGCCGCGTCCGACGGCGGCGCGCAGGACGGCGGGAAGGCCTGAGGAAGGCGATGACTGCTGCCGCCCGCAGGGGCGCCCGGCATGCGGGGCCCGGCGGCGCGGCGTGACCGGCGACGCTGCGGTCGATGGCGTCGATCAGTCGCGGAAGTTGTTGAAATCGAGCGGGGTGTCGGTCACGTCCTTGCGCAGCATCGCGATCACGCTCTGCAGGTCGTCGCGCTTCGTGCCGGCCACGCGCACCGCGTCGCCCTGAATGCTCGCCTGCACCTTGATCTTGCTGTCTTTCACGAGCCTGACGATCTTCTTCGCGAGGTCGCCCGTCACGCCCTTCTTCACGGTGACGATCTGCTTGACCTTGTCGCCGCCGATCTTCTCGACCTTGCCATAGTCGAGGAAGCGCACATCGACGTTGCGCTTCGCGAGCTTGTTGATCAGCACGTCCTTGACCTGGCCGAGCTTGAAATCGTCGTCGGCGAACAGCGTCAGCTCGCGCTCCTTCTGCTCGACGCGCGCGTCGGAGCCCTTGAAGTCGAAGCGCGTCGAAATTTCCTTGTTCGACTGCTCGATGGCGTTCTTTACTTCGATCATGTTCGCTTCGGAAACGACGTCGAACGATGGCATGGCATTCTCCCTTGAGATGCGTGCGCCCGGCTCGCGCGCGGGCACTCGCTATAATTGCGGACTGTTTGCCATTTTACCGATGCCCCTCCGTTTGCCCAAGGCCGGCCGTAAGGCCGCCCGGCGGACGTGACCGCGAATGCCGATGCCTCCTGACGATTCCGCCCTGTCGCTGCTCCCCGATCATCCGCTTGCCGCGCACAATACGTTCGGCATCGCCGCGAAGGCGCGCTTTGCCGCGCGCATCACGCAGGCGGCGCAGTTCGAGGCGCTGCACCGCGACCAGCGCGTCGCGTCGCTGCCGCAGCTCGTGCTCGGCGGCGGCAGCAACGTCGTGTTCACGCGCGATTTCGACGGCGTCGTGCTGCTCGACGAGATCGCCGGCCGCCGCGTCGTGCGCGAGGACGACGACGCGTGGTACGTCGAGGCCGGCGGCGGCGAGACCTGGCACGCGTTCGTCGCGTGGACGCTCGAGCACGGGATGCCGGGCCTGGAGAACCTTGCGTTGATTCCGGGCACCGTCGGCGCCGCGCCGATCCAGAACATCGGCGCGTACGGCCTCGAGATGAAGACCTGTTTCGACTCGCTGGTCGCCGTCGAGCTCGCGACGGGGCGCAGCGAGCGCTTCGACGCCGCGCGCTGCGCGTTCGGCTATCGCGACAGCTTCTTCAAGCGGGAAGGGCGCGGCCGGTTCGCGATCGTATCGGTGACGTTCCGGCTGCCCAAGCGCTGGACGCCGCGGCTCGGCTACGCGGACGTCACGCGCGAGCTCGACGCGCGCGGCATCGCGCCGGACGCGGCAACGCCGCGCGACGTGTTCGATGCGGTCGTCGCGATCCGCCGCGCGAAGCTGCCCGATCCGCTCGTGCTCGGCAACGCGGGCAGTTTCTTCAAGAATCCGGTGATCGATGCCGCGCAGTTCGACGCGCTGCGCGCGCGCGTGCCGGACGTGGTGTCGTATCCGCAGCCGGACGGGCAGGTGAAGCTCGCGGCCGGCTGGTTGATCGACCGCTGCGGCTGGAAAGGGCGCGCGCTGGGGGCGGCGGCCGTGCACGACCGGCAGGCGCTCGTGCTGGTGAATCACGGCGGCGCGACGGGTGTCGAGGTCCTCGCGCTGGCGCGCGCGATCCAGGACGACGTGCGCGAGCGGTTCGGTGTCGAGCTCGAACCCGAGCCAGTGTGCCTGTAACGCGGTCTTTCGTACCGCGCATTTCATTCGCTTCCGCCGCGTACAAACAAAAAGCGCCGATCGACGATCGGCGCTTTTTTGCATGCCGCCGGATGCCGGCGGCGCTCGGGTGCTGCGGGGTGCTGCGATCAGTGCTTGAGCCGGCCGAGCAGCAGGAACTCCATCAGCGCCTTCTGCACGTGCAGGCGGTTTTCCGCCTCGTCCCACACGACGCTCTGCGGGCCGTCGATCACGCCGGCCGTCACTTCCTCGCCGCGGTGCGCGGGCAGGCAGTGCATGAAGAGCGCGTCCGCGTTCGCATGGCCCATCATTTCCTCGTCGACGCACCAGTCGGCAAATGCCTGCTTGCGCGCTTCGTTCTCGGCTTCGAAGCCCATGCTCGTCCACACGTCGGTCGTCACGAGATCGGCGCCCTTGCACGCTTCGTTCGGATCGTCGAACACCTCGTAGAACGGCGCGCTGTCCGGCGACACGAGCTTCATGTCGAGCGCATAGCCCGGCGGCGTCGACAGGCGCAGCTTGAAGCCGAGGATCTGCGCGGCTTCGATCCACGTATAGAGCATGTTGTTCGCATCGCCGACCCACGCGACCGTCTTGCCGGCGATCGGGCCGCGGTGCTCGTAGTACGTGAAGATGTCGGCGAGCACCTGGCAAGGGTGGTATTCGTTGGTCAGGCCGTTGATCACCGGCACGCGGGAGTTCTCCGCGAAGCGCTTGATGACCTCCTGCTCGAACGTGCGGATCATGATGATGTCGACCATCCGCGAGATGACCTGCGCGGAATCCTCGACCGGCTCGCCGCGGCCGAGCTGCGTGTCGCGCGTGCTCATGAACACCGCGTGGCCGCCGAGCTGGAAGATGCCGGCTTCGAACGACAGGCGCGTGCGCGTCGAGCTCTTCTCGAAGATCATCGCGAGCGTGCGGTCGTGCAGCGGGTGATAGGTCTCGTAGTTCTTGAACTTGCGCTTCAGGATACCCGTGCGTTCGAGCACGTACTCGTAGTCTTCCAGCGAGAAATCCTTGAACTGCAGGTAGTGACGAATGGTTTTGGCGGTCATGAAACGAAATACGGCGGATTGCACCCGGCAGCAAGGCCGGACGGCGCCGCCGTCGGGTGTGGATAACTCAAAGCAGCATAAAGGATTTTCTGTGCTTTGACGAGCCGCGCCGAAAACCGGGGCGCGATCGTGGCGCACACTGGAGGATGCCGGAAGAGGGGGCGCGAGACGACGCGCGATGTCGCGCTGCGGTATAATTCAAAAGTTTTCTCCAGCCCGGCAGGCAAGGCTCTTCGCGCTCTGCCGGACACAAGCCATGCGCTGCACAAATCCGGTGCGGCGCGTCGGCGGCACGCAGCGACGGCCTGTTTTCGGGATATCGGAGCGCGTCTGTCGTCGTCCACTCCAGCTTTGTGTTCGCGTATCCAGGCGCCGTCGCCTGGACATCGCCGGGCCGTCACTTGGGTAACCACATGGCTGAAACCCCTCCGACCGAATTCTTCATCCAGGGCATCACGAAAGACGGGAAAAAGTTTCGCCCGAGCGACTGGTCGGAGCGTCTGGCCGGCGTGATGGCCTGTTTCGGGCCGGGTGCGAGCGGGCCGAACGCGCGCCTGAAATATTCGCTGTACGTGCGCCCGACGATGCTCGGCGACCTGAAATGCGTGATCCTCGATTCCCGGCTGCGCGACATCGAGCCGATGGCGTTCGATTTCGTGCTGAACTTCGCGAAGGACAACAACCTCGTCGTCACCGAGGCGTGCGAGTTGCCGGACTACAACGAGAAGAAGTGAATTCGGCGGGCGAGGGGGGCATCCCGCGCCCGCGCCTGACGGTCGCCCGGCGCGATGCGCAGGCGACGCGCAACAAAAAAGCCCGCCTAGGCGGGCTTTTTCGTGATCGCAGGAAACAGGAACGCCCGCGAGAGCGGGCGCGCCGGATTTACGCTGCTGCCTGCAGGCCCTTGACGGCTGCGGCGAGGCGGCTCTTGCTGCGAGCGGCCTTGTTCTTGTGAACGATCTTCTTGTCGGCGATCGTGTCGATCGTCTTCACGGCAGCCTTGAACAGCTCGGCAGCCTTTGCCTGGTCGCCGGCTTCAACAGCCTTGCGAACCGACTTGATCGCGGTACGGAATTTCGAGCGCAGCGCCGAGTTGTGCGAATTTGCCTTCGCGGCTTGGCGGGCGCGCTTGCGTGCTTGTGCGGAGTTAGCCATGACGGTTCCTTATCCTGTCCTGTTTCCAGAGCTTGGAGCCTGACGGCCAAGCGCTGCTTTTCGATCCGTCCCCTGAGAGCGATTGCCCAGGGGCGCATAAAAAACGGTGATTTTAACCGAGGCCGAGACATGAAAACGACAGGCGCCGTGCATGTAACAGGCTCAGAAACCGGCGATTATAGCAACAAAATCAAGCGCGTGGCAAGGTCAACGTGATGTCGGACGGACGGGGGCGCCGGCGACATGGGCCCTTTTCGGCATCCGTCCGTGCCGGGGCACGCAACGTCCGTATAATAAGCGCCCCATGAATCTATTCCGAGCCCTGCTGACGGTCAGCGGCTTCACGCTGCTGTCGCGCGTGACCGGACTGGCCCGCGAGACGCTGATCGCCCGTGCGTTCGGCGCCAGTCAATACACCGACGCGTTCTACGTCGCTTTCCGCATCCCGAACCTGCTGCGCCGCCTGTCCGCCGAAGGCGCGTTCTCGCAGGCGTTCGTGCCGATCCTGGCCGAATTCAAGAACCAGCAGGGGCACGATGCGACCAAGGCGCTCGTCGACGCGATGTCGACCGTGCTCGCCTGGGCGCTCGCCGTGCTGTCGGTCCTCGGGATCGCCGGCGCGTCGTGGGTCGTGTTCGCGGTCGCGTCCGGCCTGCATACCGACGGGCAGGCGTTCCCGCTCGCGGTCACGATGACGCGGATCATGTTCCCGTACATCGTGTTCATCTCGCTGACGACGCTCGCGTCCGGCGTGCTGAATACCTACAAGAGCTTCTCGCTGCCGGCGTTCGCACCGGTGCTGCTCAACGTCGCGTTCATCGCCGCGGCCGTGTTCGTCGCGCCGCACCTGAAGGTGCCGGTCTATGCGCTTGCTTGGGCCGTCATCGTGGGCGGCGTGCTGCAGTTCATCGTGCAGCTGCCGGGGCTGAAGAAGATCGACATGGTGCCGCTGATCGGCCTCAACCCGGTGCGCGCGCTGCGTCATCCCGGCGTGAAGCGCGTGCTCGCGAAGATGGTGCCCGCGACGTTCGCGGTGTCGGTCGCGCAACTGTCGCTGATCATCAACACCAACATCGCGTCGCGGCTCGGGCAGGGTGCCGTGTCGTGGATCAACTACGCCGACCGCCTGATGGAATTCCCGACCGCGCTGCTCGGCGTCGCGCTCGGCACGATCCTGCTGCCGAGCCTGTCGAAGGCGCACGTCGACGCCGATTCGACCGAATATTCGGCGCTGCTCGACTGGGGGCTGCGCGTCACGTTCCTGCTCGCGGCGCCGAGCGCGCTCGCACTGTTCTTCTTCGCGACGCCGCTCACCGCGACGCTGTTCAACTACGGCAAGTTCGACGCGCACACGGTCACGATGGTCGCACGCGCGCTCGCGACCTACGGGATCGGCCTCGTCGGCATCATCCTGATCAAGATCCTCGCGCCGGGCTTCTACGCGAAGCAGGACATCAAGACGCCCGTGAAGATCGCGATCGGCGTGCTGATCGTCACGCAGATCTCGAACTACGTGTTCGTGCCGCTGATCGGCGCTGCGGGCCTCACGCTGAGCATCGGCGTCGGCGCATGCCTGAACTCGCTGCTGCTGTTCCTCGGGCTGCGCAAGCGCGGCATCTACCAGCCGTCGCCGGGCTGGCTGCGCTTCTTCGTGCAACTGATCGGCGCGGCGCTCGTGCTCGCGGGTCTGATGCACTGGTGCGCGATCAGCTTCGACTGGACCGGCATGCGCGCGCAGCCGCTCGATCGCATCGCGCTGATGGCGGCGTGCCTGGTGCTGTTCGCTGCACTATATTTCGGTATGTTGTGGGTGATGGGCTTCAAATACGCTTACTTCAGAAGGCGCGCCAAGTGATGACCGCAATGACCCGCGTCCTCGACTACTTCAGCACGCTCGTGGCGGACGACGACAGTCTGCCCGTCACGGAAGCCGCGCTGTCGCTGGCGCAGGACGCGTATCCCGACCTCGACCTGCAGGGCACGCTGGCCGAACTCGACATGCTGGCGGCGCGGCTGCGCCGGCGGCTCGCCGACGATGCGGACCTGAAGGGCCGCGTCGCCGCGCTGAACGATTTCTTCTTCCGCGAGCTCGGCTTCGCGTGCAATCACAACGATTACTACGACCCCGATAACAGCCACCTGAACGCCGTGCTCAAACGGCGGCGCGGGATCCCGATCTCGCTGTCGGTGCTTTACCTGGAGCTCGCCGAGCAGATCGGCGTGCCGGCGCGCGGCGTGTCGTTCCCCGGCCACTTCCTGCTGCGCGTGACGCTGCCGGATGGCGACCTGATCATCGATCCGACCAACGGCCATTCGCTGTCCGAAGCCGAAATGGTCGAGATGCTCGAGCCGTACGTCGCGCGTGCGGCGGGCGCGGTCGACAGCGCGTTGCGCGCGCTGCTGCAGCCGGCCACGAGCCGCGAGATCATCGCGCGGATGCTGCGCAATCTGAAGACGATCTACCTGCAGACGGAACGCTGGCAGCGGCTGCTTGCCGTGCAGCAGCGGCTCGTGATCCTGCTGCCGGAACAACTCGACGAGGTGCGCGACCGCGGCTTCGCCTATGCGCGGCTCGACTATCTGCGCCCAGCACTCGAGGATCTCGAGCAGTATCTCGGCGAGCGGCCCGATGCGGACGACGCGACCGTCGTCGAATCGCAGGTGACCGAGTTGCGGCAGCGGATGCAGCGCGACGGCGAGGACTGAGCCGTCACGTCTCCCCGGAGCCCCGAACGTAAAAACGCCCGCATCGCGGGCGTTTTTCATTTGCAATTGCGAGGCCCTTACTTCGGCTGCATCCGGATCGCGCCGTCGAGGCGGATCACTTCGCCGTTGAGCATCGGATTCTCGACGATCTGGCGCACCAGCATCGCGTACTCGTCCGGTTTGCCGAGCCGCGGCGGGAACGGCACCATCGCGCCGAGCGCGTCCTGCACGTCCTTCGGCATGCCGAGCAGCATCGGCGTCTCGAACAGCCCGGGCGCGATCGTCATCACGCGGATGCCGTGGCGCGACAGATCGCGTGCGATCGGCAGCGTCATGCCCGCGACGCCGGCCTTCGACGCCGCGTATGCGGCCTGGCCGATCTGGCCGTCGTAAGCGGCGACCGACGCGGTGCTGACGATCACGCCGCGCTCGCCGCCGTCGTTCGGCGCGGTCGCAGCCATCGCAGCGGCCGCGAGCCGGATCATGTTGAAGGTGCCGACCAGGTTCACGTTGATCGTTTTCGCGAATACGTCGAGCGGATGCGCGCCGTCCTTGCCGACGGTCTTCGCGGCGGGCGCGATGCCCGCGCAGTTCACGAGGCCGCGCAGCGTGCCCGCGCGCGTCGCGGCGTCGACGGCCGCCTGCGCATCGGCCTCGCTCGACACGTCGCAGCGCACGAACACGCCGCCCAGCTCGCTCGCGAGCGCCGTGCCGGCCGCCTCGTTCAGGTCGGCGAGCACGACCTTGCCGCCGGCACGCGCGAGCATGCGGGCTGTCCCGGCGCCGAGGCCCGATGCGCCGCCCGTGATCAGAAAGACGTTGCCGCGAATCTCCATCACTGTCTCCTTGGTTGGGTCCGATGCCGGTCGATCGGAGGAAAGGCGGTGCGCCGGCCCACGCGGCGCACGCGTTCGATCGATTGTACGGGGCGCCGTCGTACGCCGGCCAGTGCGGCACGGTCGTGCGAATCCAGGTCAGACGAAACGGTCGCGGCAGACGAAAAAAAAGCCGCCCGGAAGGGCGGCTTGCGGTGCACGACGCGGTGCTTACTTCAGTGCGTCGAACGCACGCTCGCGGATTTCATCGACGCTGCCGAGGCCCGAGATCTTGCGATACTGCGGGGCTTTCAGGCCGTTTTCCTCGCCGCGCTGCGCCCAGTCGCCGTAATACTTGATCAGCGGCTTGGTCTGCGCTTCGTACACTTCGAGACGCTTCTTGACGGTTTCTTCCTTGTCGTCGTCGCGCTGGATCAGCGGTTCGCCCGTCACGTCGTCCACACCCTCGACCTTCGGCGGGTTGAACTTGACGTGGTACGTGCGGCCCGACGCCGGGTGCGTGCGGCGGCCGCTCATGCGCTCGACGATCTCCGAGAACGGGACGTCGATTTCGAGCACGTAATCGATCGCGACGCCAGCTTCCTTCATCGCGTCAGCCTGCGCGATCGTGCGCGGGAAGCCATCGAACAGATAGCCGTTCGCGCAATCGGCTTCCTTCAGGCGCTCCTTCACGAGACCGATGATCAGGTCGTCCGTCACGAGCTTGCCTTCGTCCATGAAGCGCTTCGCCTCGATGCCGAGCGGCGTGCCGGCCTTGACGGCCGCGCGCAGCATGTCACCCGTCGAGATTTGCGGGATGCCGAACTTTTCCTTGATGAAGTTTGCCTGGGTGCCCTTTCCCGCGCCGGGCGCGCCCAACAGGATCAAACGCATGGTGATATCTCCAGTATGTAGATTCGTGTGGCGAGACGCAAAAGCGTCGGCGACAACGTACGCGGGGCTTGCCTTGCACGCGGCGGACCGGTCTGATGCGGCGCGTCGGCGAAAAGCGACGCGCGGCTGCCGGGGCGGGCCGTGGCGGGGTCAAGCGAGGACGCGCGGGTCGCGGACGGCTCGCACAATCGCCTGATTATGCCACGGGTTATTTTGAACCCGGCCGAAAAAGGGCCTGCACGCGTGCAAGATCGGCCGGCGTGTCGATGCCGGCTTCGGGCGCATGCTCGGTGATCAGCACTGCGATGCGCTCGCCGTGCCACATCGCGCGCAGCTGTTCGAGCTGCTCGGCCTGCTCGATCGGCGCCTGCGCGAGCGACGGATAGGTGCGCAGAAAACGCGCGCGATACGCGTACAGGCCGATGTGACGATGGACCGGAAAGGCCGGCGCCGGCATGGCCGCGACGTCGGGCCAGTGCGGCTGGTACGCATCGCGGCTCCACGGAATCGGCGCGCGCGAGAAGTACATCGCGACGTTGCGCGCGTCGAGCGCGACCTTCACGATGTTCGGGTTGAACACATCGGCGGCGGCGTGGATCGGATGCGCCGCGGTCGCGATCGCGCAGTCCGGATGCGCGGCGAGGTGCGACGCTACGTCGCGCACGAGCGCCGGGTCGATCAGCGGTTCGTCGCCCTGCACGTTGACGACGACGGTGTCGTCGCTCCACCCGAACGTCGCGGCGACTTCCGCGAGCCGGTCGGTGCCGGACGGATGATCGGCACGCGTCAGCACGGCTTCGAAACCGTGCTCGCGGGCCGCGTCGAGCACGCTCTGTGCATCGGACGCGACGAGCACCTGCTGCGCGCCCGCTTCGCGCGCGCGCTCGGCGACGCGCACGACCATCGGCTTGCCGCCGAGATCGGCGAGCGGCTTGTTCGGCAGGCGCGTCGACGCGAGCCGGGCAGGAATGACGGCGATGAAGGGCTGCGGATGAGTCATCGGGGCTGGGCGGTGAGGGGGGCGGGGCGGGCGGCGCGTCGAAGGCAGGCCGCCCGGGGCAGGGGCCGGCACGCGGCCGCAGCGAACCGCGGCCAGGCGCCGGCGTAGCGGTGCGGCGTCAGCTGCCGGCCGGGCCGGCGGGGTCGACCGGCGTGCCTTCGACGGTCTGGCGTGCTTCGTCGACGAGCATCACGGGGATGCCGTCGCGGATCGGGTAGGCGAGCTTGTCCGCGTTGCAGATCAGCTCCTGCGCGGCGCGGTCATAGTGGAGCGGGCCTTTGCAGATAGGGCACACAAGGATTTCAAGCAGGCGAGCGTCCACGGAGTTTCTCCACAACGAGGGCAATGAGGCGAGGATCGAGCGCGGCTTCGACGGGGACGACCCACAGCCGAGCGTCGCGCCAGGAAGCGCCCAATTTTACTGCATCCTTCTCGGTGATCAGGATCGCATCGACCGCGTCGTCGACGAACGGATTGTCGGGGAACGCGTAGTGGTCGGGCAGCGCGCGCGTCGCCGGCGCGAGGCCGGCCGCGCGCAGCGTCGCGAAGAAGCGTTCCGGCGCGCCGATGCCGGCCGCGGCGAGCACGCGCTCGTTCGCGAACTGCGACAGCGGACGGCGCAGCGCCGGCTGGTCGAGGTGCCACGCGGCGCCCGGCGTGAGCGCGAGCGCATAGGTGTCGGGCCACGGCGGCAGCGCGCCGCTGTACGGATCGTTGACGAGCGTCGCGTCGCGGTGGCGCGACAGCGGCTCGCGCAGCGGCCCGGCCGGCAGCAGAAAGCCGTTGCCGCCGAGGCGATGGTCGAACACGACGAGCTCGACCGTCCGTGCGAGACGGTAGTGCTGGAGGCCGTCGTCGCTGACGATCACGTCGACGTTCGGGTGCGCGGCGCGCAGCGCCTGCGCGGCCGCGACGCGGTCGGGGCACACCCAAACGGGCGCGCCGGTGCGGCGCGCGATCAGGAGCGGTTCGTCGCCGGCCGCGCTCGCGCGCGATGCGGGCGTGACCGCGATGGGTGCCTTCACGTTCGCGCCGTAGCCGCGCGACACGACGCCCGGCGTGAACCCGGCCGCGCGCAGCGCGTCGACGAGCGCGATCACGGTCGGCGTCTTGCCGGTGCCGCCGACGGTCACGTTGCCGACCACGACGACGGGCACACCGACGTCGACCGGTTGCTTCCAGCCCTGCGCGTAGGCCGTGCGGCGCAGCGCCGCGCACAGGCCGAACACGCAGGCGAACGGCGTGAGCGCCCAGGCGAGGGCGCCGCGTCGCTGCCATTCGCGCGTGAGGCGTGCTTCGAGCCGCGCGAGCGGGCCGCCGGGCGCGCTCATCGGGCCGGACGCGGCGCGTCGTGCGCCGCGGCGTGGGACGGATTCATCAAGACGGATTCTCCGTTGGGCGGCGCATGCCGCAAGGTCTTCGGAAGGCGGCACTCTAGCGCGCCGCACGCGGGCGCGGCAAGCGCGGCCGGGCGACGCATCCGATGGGGGCGGATCGGAGCGGGTTGTGGATAACTCTGTGAAAAACTCCCCGCCCGTTCGCGTCAAACGCCCGTCGGATGGACATCGAATCGGCGTCGAATCAAACTGCAAGGTTTAAAAATATATAAAAATCAATGCGTTATACGGAATTGTCTGGTTTTTTCCGAGGTTTTCAAGTGTTTTTGGCGGACGATTACCAGAGTGTGGACACCTTCAGCGTGTTGCAGTGCGGGCGGGCGGTGCTGGACGCCGCGCGCGTGTCGGACTATCGTGTCGCCGCCAGCATTCATCTGACCGCCCATGCTTTCCGACTCTCCTTTTTCCGCTCCCGGCGCGACTCGCGGCGGCGACGAAGTGATTCCCGTTTCGGCGCTTAATCGCGCGATTTCGACGATGCTCGAGCGCTCGTTCCCGCTGCTGTGGATCTCGGGCGAAGTGTCGAATTTCACGCGCGCCGCCAGCGGCCACTGGTATTTCTCGATCAAGGACCAGCAGGCGCAGATGCGCTGCGTGATGTTTCGCGGTCGCGCGCAGTACGCGGAATTCACGCCGCGCGAAGGCGACCGGATCGAGGTGCGCGCGGTCGTCACGATGTACGAGCCGCGCGGCGAAGTGCAGCTCAACGTCGAAGCCGTGCGGCGCACGGGCCAAGGACGTCTTTACGAGGCATTCCTGCGGCTGAAGGCGCAGCTCGAGGCCGAAGGGCTGTTCGCAGCCGAGCGCAAGCGGCCACTGCCGGCGCACCCGCGCGCGATCGGCATCGTCACGTCGCTGCAGGCCGCCGCGCTGCGCGACGTGCTGACCACGCTCGCGCGCCGCGCGCCGCACATTCCGGTGATCGTCTATCCGGCGCCCGTGCAGGGGGCCGGTTCCGCCGAAAAGCTCGTCGCGGCCGTGCAGACCGCGAACGCGCGGCGCGAGGTCGACGTGCTGCTCGTGTGCCGCGGCGGCGGGTCGATCGAGGATCTGTGGTCGTTCAACGACGAAGCGCTCGCACGTGCGATCGCGGCGAGCGAACTGCCGGTCGTCAGCGGCGTCGGCCACGAAACCGATTTCACGATCACGGACTTCGCGGCCGACCTGCGCGCGCCGACGCCGACCGGCGCGGCCGAACTCGCGAGTCCGCAGCGCGCGTTGCTGTTGCGCGAGGTCGCCGACCGGCAGCGCGCGCTTGCGCGCAGCCTGGAGCGCGGGCTCGAGCAGCGTGCGCAGCAGCTCGACTGGCTCGCGCGCCGGCTCGTCAGCCCGGCCGAACGGCTGCAGCGGCAACGTACCCACGTCGAACAGCTGGCGGTGCGGCTCGCATCGGCGGCGTCGCGGCCGGTGCGCGACGCGCGTGCGCGTTTCGCGCTCGCGCAATTGCGCTGGCAGCGCGCGCGGCCCGACCCGGCGCAGGCGCGTCAGGCCGTCGCCGGACTGTCGCAACGTCTCGCGGTGGCGGTGCAGCGCCGTCACGAGCGCGATACCGCGCGCGTGTCGGCCTGCGCGGCGCGGCTCGAGGTGCTGAGCCCGCAGCGCACGCTCGAGCGCGGCTATGCGGCGCTGATCGACGCGCAGACCGGCCGCGCGGTGCGGGCGCCGAGCGCGCTGAAGCCGCAGCGCCGACTCACCGTGCATCTCGCCGAAGGCTCGGCCGACGTGTCGCTCGCCGACGTGCAGCCGCGGCTGACCGACACGATCTGACGACGACGGCGTAAGCGAAACGAAGGACGCGCGCCCGGCGGTCCGGACGTATCGAACGCCGGGCGCGGGAACGGATGCTGCGCATCGCCGTCTCGTCCTGCCGGATGAAGCGCCAGCGGCGATTTTCTGCATACCGCGGATAAATGCCCGTGAGTTTGCGGGGATATTCGGACTCGCCTACAATCGGACGCTCGGCAGCATTCAACACAGCCTCCCTACATACTCAACGAAGGAATCGCCATGGCTCATACGCTCCCGCCGCTCCCGTACGCTGAAGACGCACTCGCGCCGACCATCTCGAAAGAGACGATCGAGTACCACTACGGCAAGCATCACCAGGCATATGTGACGAACCTGAACAATCTGATCCCGGGCACGGAATTCGAAAACCTGTCGCTGGAAGAGATCGTGAAGAAGTCGTCGGGCGGCATCTTCAACAACGCCGCGCAAATCTGGAACCACACGTTCTTCTGGAACAGCCTGTCGCCGAACGGCGGCGGCGCACCGTCGGGCGCGCTCGGCGACGCGATCAATGCGAAGTGGGGTTCGTACGACGCATTCAAGGAAGCGTTCACGAAGGCCGCGGTCGGCACGTTCGGTTCGGGCTGGGCATGGCTCGTGAAGAAGGCCGACGGTTCGCTCGACATCGTCTCGACGAGCAACGCCGCCACGCCGCTGACGACGGCCGACAAGCCGCTGCTGACGATCGACGTGTGGGAGCACGCGTACTACATCGACTACCGCAACGCACGTCCGAAGTTCGTTGAAGCGTTCTGGAACATCGTGAACTGGGACTTCGCAGCGAAGAACTTCGCGTAAGTCCGGGCATCCCGCGTGTAGCGGGACAATATAGTCTGGAAAGTGCAATAAAGATCGGAAAACCCAGACTGAGCAGTGCAATAAAGTTTTGAAACTGTAGCGAAATTGAAAGCCCTCGATATGAGGGCTTTCTGTTTTTTATACCCGCATTTTTTAGGAAATCCTCGACTTCCAACGGCAGGAGGGTTTTCTGTCACAGCGCTGGCTGGTGTTCAACGCGAAGAATTTCAATCGCGCTGGGAGCAGTAGGTGTGGGCCGCCTAGACTTGAGGATCGTTGGCGCCGTCGCACAGCGGGCGCAATTGCCCCCATGGAACCTCTTTGGAAACGCCTGGCGATACGGTTGCATCGAGAATTTCCTGAAGCAGTGAATCCATGTTCGGCTCCCTCGTCGGCCCAGAGCAATCTTATGAAAAACGCGCGTGCTCCGCTAGACGGAGTGGAGACGTTCGTGTCGGCTGGGGCGCGAGCTGGCGAGTACCATGCGCGGCGGGCGCGAGGACTGAACGTTTGCGCATGCGGAACCCCTTTGAACGGGGACGTCCGCTGGACGTCATGGGATCAGCGAAAGCTTTCGCAGAACGGTCTCGATGACCGGCCGCCATTTCGGCGGGCAGCTGATCTTTCTAGGTCCCGTCCGTTTCGTTCGTAGCACCGCGCCATTTTTTTCCTTCGTGTCGGCGATCCAGCATGGTTTTACGGTCTTCCCGTGCGACACCCTGATTTCGTCAATGACAACCTGATACGTGTTCATCTGTACCTCCTGACGTTGGACACAAATGATCGTAGCGAAAAGCCAATCGGCTCGCGAAGCACCATTTAGTTGCTCCTTGTCCCTCAGTCTTGGCTGCGCATTCATCACCGCGACACTGCGCCGAAGTCGCAGTGGAACTGGAGACTGACCACGTGGGTGGCATCGCCCGCGGCCGTGTCGAAGTAGGTCAAGGTGCCGTCAGAAATCCCGCTCGATCAACATTTCATCGTGAAAGACTGCAAAAACGGCGGGCAGAATTTGTCCAGAATTTCGCAAAGACGGTGTGGCGACGTCGTGTTTCTGGATTCGATCGAGTATGAAATATCGTCAAATGCGTGCGATATCGTATTGGTGATTTGATACGATGTTTGGCGTATCAATGGGATGAGCGTCGTTCTCCGTCGCCTACATTTTCCCAACAATGATTTCGATACAGTGAGAGCGACGTGATCACCGGTCCGGACGTTCTTGCCTCCGCGGCCGTGCGGGGTATCTGAGAGGAAGGAAGAACAAAATGGAAGCCAGGGCATCCTCGGTCGGGGAGCTGTCGTCGAGCGGTCTTTTTGACGCTTTTCACCGGGGCATTTTGCAGAATGATCGGCTGCTGAAACTCGATACGCCCCTGGGCGCGAATACCCTCGTTGCATTACGTGCCGAGGGGTATGCAAAAATAGGGCGCGATTATCGGTGGACTGTCGATGTAGCGTCGATGCGCACCGATCTTGCGCTTCTGTCGTTGATGCATCAGCCCGTCACGTTGTGGATTCAGCAGGAAACCGCGCCATTCGCTGAGTCGACCTACCTTCCCGTCCACGGCTTTGTACACCGTATCGGGATGCTGGGTGCAGATGGTGGCCTGGCTGTCTACCAGCTGGAGATCTCGTCGGCTTTGCACTTCCTCGGGCATACCCGCGACGATCATTTTTGGCTCGAAAAGGATGCACGGGAGATTCTGGCGAATGTGTTCGACCGATATCCGCAGCTGCAAGGTCTCTATCGATTCGACACCGTCAGCACCCCGCGGGTGCGCTCGTATTGCAGACAGGCAGAGTCCGACCTGAATTTCGTCCATCGGCTGCTCGAGGATGAGGGTTGGTATTTCTACTGGGAGCACGCGACCACCCAGTCAGGGGAGCCACCGAAGACGACCCTGGTCATCGTCGACCGTCTTTCCTCGCTACCCCAGCCAAAGGATGCGACCTATACCCGCGGCAACGCGAGCAATGAAAGCAATGGCGTAGCGCAATGGGCAGCAATCCAGACGCTCCAAAGCGTGCGTTATACAACGCGTTCATTCGACTACAAGCGCCCGAATTACGACTTCGAGGCAGTTAGCGAAATCGAGTCGACGACCTACGAGATCGAGCAGCGTCGACAACGTGAAACGCAAAGCATCCCGACGGTGCCAATGGAGGTCTTCGAATCGACGCCGTATGGGTATCCCACCACGGATGCCGGTGGATCTCGCGCGCAATTGCATACGCAGGCCTGGGATGCGCAGGCATTGCGCTACGCGGCAGTCGCCGGATTGCGTTGGATCGACGCTGGGAGGCGTTTCGTGCTGCACGACCACCCCCGGCATTCGAACCCGGACGCCAAGCACCGCGAGTTCGTCGCGATCGAAGCGCGATGGCTCGTCGAAAATAATGTGCCTATCGCTCGCCAGGGAGCTGCTTTCCCGCACAGTTTGCAGCGGCGAGTTACCGACGCAAAGGCAGTTCGCGGGAGCGATTTCCAGTCGCCGCCACACCCGGCCGACGGCGAAACTGGATTCTTCGTCGTGGACGTCGAAGCTCAACCCACGACTATCGAATATCGGAGCCCGTTCGAGCACCGCAAACCAATCATGCATATCGAGCATGCGATCGTGGTGGCGCCAGAGGGGGAAGAAGCTTGGGCCGACGAATCGAATCGAATTCGCGTGCGGCACGCATGGGATCGCCAGAGTCCTGCAGGGGCTTTCAATACATCGCCGTTGCTGTTGTCGTTGCAGTCCGACACTGGGAATTCGTACGGCTCCGTACACGTTCCGCGCGCGGGGGAATGGGTGGCGATTAGCCACTGGGGCGGCGATTGTGATCGCCCGTTCGTGCTTGGACGGCTTAATGGCGGTACGACTCCACCGCCTTGGCATACGAATGTGTTGCTATCGGGTTTTCAGTCGAGTGGGTTCGGCGGTACGGGCGCTTTCAACTCGTTCGTTCACGACGATTCAACCAATCAAGGTGCGACGCGACTGACCTCCTTCACGGGTTCAAGCTACAGCTCGTTCCATCAGGGATATCTGATCAGCCAAGACCGGAACAAGCGTGGGCGTTACCTTGGTGCCGGTTTCCGGATTCACACCGACGACTACGGCGCGGTACGAGCGAACCGCGGCCTTTATTTGAGTACGCATGCCAAGGCGCACGACGCAGAGCAGCTCGACGTCGTTGAGGCGAGGGATCAGCTGACGCGATCGGGCATGCTTGTGGAATCGCTATCAAGCGCCAGCGCGACGGCGCAGGCCGAGTCGCTGGAGGGAAGTCAAGACACTCTGAAAGCCGTAGCCAAGGCCACCGAGCATCCCATTTCAGGACAAACGTCAGGGGGCAGGACCGATGGCGGCGGAACAGGGGAGGCCAACGGATTCGCCACCCCGATGATCATGATGGCCACGCCAGCCGATATCGGATTAACGTCCCGACAGTCGACTAGCATCGCAGCGGATCGACACATCAATCTGACCAGCGGCGAACACACTCACCTTGCCACGGGCAAATCCCTCATCGTTGCGGCTGCAGAAAAGATCAGCCTGTTTGTGCAAAAGGCGGGGATGAAACTGTTCGCTGCAAAGGGCAAGGTCGAAATCGCTGCGCAAAGCGACGCGTTGAGCCTGTTCGCCGATCGCGACGTAACGGTTACTAGCAATCAAGGTAGAGTCGTAATCGAGGCGAAGCAGGAGCTGATTCTGAAGTGTGGTGGCTCGTACATTCGCATCACCGCGGAAGGTATCGAAGACGGCTCGCGAGGACCTCGTACGATCAAATCGGCCTCATTCAGTCGTCAAGGTCCGAGCTCGATCGCTGAACACATGAACAGCTTGCCTAAGACTGCGTTCAACGACCCCTATGTGCTTCGCCACTCGATCACAGGTGAAGTGCTCAAGAATCACCCGTACGAGTTCGTACGGAGTGATGGAACAGTCATCAAGGGCGTGACGGACGAACTCGGTAAGACTTCGGTGCAGAAGAACGTGGACGTCGAGACGATGATTGTGCGTGTGTTGCCTCGCACGCTCAACAACGTCGGCTAGCGGTCCGAATCGTGGATCGCGTCAATCGGCATCAGCACATCTTGAATCTCTCCGATCAACCGCAGTAATCGTAGGTACCGGTATGGGTCCGAACAATTCCGGCAGCAACAACCCAGCGAAGCAATCCGATACGGTCGTCATTCAAGGGCAGCACGAGCCAGGCGGTGGGTCGTCCGCAAAGGTGACGTTAACGCCGGATGCCAACAAATGCACTAAAGAGTTTCATTGCGACCCGCGGCCACCTATCCCGGTGATTTTTATTCCCGGGGTGATGGGCTCCCTGCTAATCAACAGAAATACTGGGCAGGAGATTTGGAATCCGCCGAATGAAACCAACCGCGCTGCGATAGCATTCGGCTGGAATGGATACTTCTCAGATGCGTCGGAGCGCGAAACAAAGTACGACACATCGTCGGCAGTCGTCTCCACGCTCGGCGCGATCGTGACGACGGGTTGCGATCTGACGGCCGACGAAGCGCGACGGCGAGGCTGGGGATCGGTCCATTCGAAGAGTTACCATGGATCGCTCGCTTGGCTTGAGCGCGAGCTCAACCACCCAATGAAGGAGGGAAAGCTCCTTGGCGCCTGGGCAAGCGGTGATCCGAAAGGTGAAGACTTCACTTTGAATCCGGTCATCGGGACAGCGCCATCGAGCTACGGCGCGAATGGTCCGGGTATCGACCCGCTGAAGGTCGACTCGGATGAATTTAAGAAGTTCTGCCAGTACCGATATCCGGTGTATGCGATCGGCTACAACTGGTTGCAATCGAATCTGCTGTCGGCCGAAGACGCCGTGAAGGGTGTTGACTATGTCGACCAGAAAACCCACAAGAAATACCATTTGATGGGCATCAAGGAGATCTGCGCCGAGAACAAAGTAAAGAAGGCAATCATCATCACCCACTCCATGGGGGGGCTCGTCGCCCGCATGGCTTCAGTGATAGCGGGTTACGACGACTTGATGTATGGCGTGATCCACGGGGCGCAGCCAGCGACTGGCGCACCGTTGGCCGCACGACGGTTTCGCGCCGGCGCTGAAGGGGAGGGGGCAATCCTCAATAAGGTACTCGTGGGGCGAAACGCGCCGGAATTTACGGCAATCACGGTCAATGCACCCGGGCCGTTGGAGCTCCTTCCGATGCCCGACTATCACGACTATGAACCTTGGTGGGTTGTTCGCGACATGAAGCGACAGGAAGTACTCGCGCTGCCGAAGAAGAACGACACACTGAAGTTGTTCACGTCACAGGCGTGGTACGGCTTGGTCCCCAACCAGTCCGACGCAATGCTCGATCCTGCTGGAATTGCCAAACAGCGCCTGCAAACGACTCAGCCTGGCATGACGCTGCAGAAGAACTTTCTGACGACAATGCAGGACGTGGTTGACCGGCAGCATCAACTGATAAACAACTATCATCCGAACACCTTTGCCTTCTACGGGAACGGTCCCTTGCGACGGTCGAGCGAGGTTGACCCGACAAAGGGCGGTACAGCCAAGGCTCCTACCAAGCAGGAGACCACTGCACCAGCGGATAAGCTGCTCACCTTCGGCCGAATCTATTGGCGTGGTGACTTCCCAGCAGGTACGACCGAAGAGGACCTGATGAAGGCCGAACTCTTGAGCGACGACCAGAAGGGCCAGGTCCGTATCCGCGTTAAGGGGCTTGTCTGTACACTCTTTGCGGAGATCATGGATCCCAATTTTCCGCAGGAGCGAGGCTTGATCTTTGGGGATGGCACGGTGCCGAGCTGGTCTGGGGAATCCGTCGCACGTGGCTTGAAGGCCGGTGTCCCTGGCGAAAAGGCGAAGGGTGTGCAGATCGCCTTCACGCAGAACGGGTTTGATCACCAAGGCTGCTTCGGGCATCCGTGGGCGAAGTGGGCCACACTCTATAGTATGGTCAAGGTCGCAAAATCGATCGACGTTCCCGTATGACAACATTAAACCAGTTCACAAATCGAATCGCAGTCGCGCTCGTGGCCTTCTCGGTAGGGATGGCCGCGTGCTCGAAGAGTAATCCGTCGGAGTTGCCTATGACCACCCCCGTGATGCATGACACCCGCCCGTGGTGTATTGGCCGTTTCGTTGTCGACCTTCCCCATGATGCAGAGGTGTACAACCAAGAATATAAGTACATGGGGTACTCGATCGATGTAGCGAAGAACGTAGGTCAACAGGAATTCGGACGGAGAGTAGAGGCGCGCGAGCACGAGCTGAAGACCAAGCTGCGGGTTGATCCGCATAATTCCTTCTCGCCGACGAAGACTCCGTGGCTCCATCAGGCGGTACAGCCCAATGACTACTCTCGTCTCTTTGTTTTCGGGCGATACGACGTCCCGCCCGCCGAGCTCTCATACGACGTGGAAGGGTACGCGTGGTCGCACGACACGCAATTCACCCTGAAGAACAAGTTCGGCGATGGCTATGACCAGAGCGCGGTCCAGAATGCGTCCGAGATCCTGCGAAATATTCGTCCGCGTGATGAAGGGGACGTGCCGAACGATGGCGCATTTTGCTTTAACGGCGGCCTGATCGGCGGCAAGCAACTTCCGGCTTTCGATGCCACCGTCGCGGCCGGTCTTGTTCCGGGGCGACCGTCTAATCTGATCGTGAAGCTGCGCGAATCTGTTGCTGCCGATCAGAAGGCGTCGCTGTTGAGCGGGCTTTCGGAATTTGAGGCTCAGCTGAAGCCGTACGCGGGGCACTATAAGGTATTGCGAAAGGGCAAGCGTCAAGTCGCCGGCATTCAAGCCGAGGAAATTCTCGTCGACATCCATGAAGATGGCGTTCAGAAGTACCAGTTCTATCTGTTAGCGGCCGGGGTAGCGGGAGATCCATCAAAACCGCACACCGCCATTCAATTGCTGTTCGGCGCGGAACCTGACGCGGTAAATCCCGCGTCCGTGACGACGTCACCGGTGAACGAGGAACAGGCCATCCAGGCGTGGGATACGGTCCTGAACAGCTTCCACTATCGTGGCGCCGCGAAGTAAGCAGGAGGTGGGGGAATGCCGCGCTATGACATCGTGAAGGGCGATCTGACAACCGTTGGCGGAGTGGTGCAGAGCGGGGATGGGGCAGACCTGATAAACGGTCGCGAGCAAGCCTACGAACATGATCCCGTCTTTTGTCCAGTCTGCAAAACCGTCGGGAAAATTGCGTGCGATGGCCCGCGGATTTCCACCACCGGACCCGATGGAAGGCAGGCCGCGCTCAGTGACGATCTTTGCATCTGTCTTTGTTCTCCGCCACCACGTCTGGTCGCCTCGCAGACGACGTCGTGTAGCGACACTTAGCTGCCGCGACTGGCCCGGTAGATGGCCGCCACGTCGACGTCCAGTGCCTCGTTGGCCTGTACCTGGCGCTGGGCGGGCGAGCCCGCCACTGGCAGTACCCGCGGCGCGAGACGGCCAGCACCCTGCACAGCCGGCTCACACTGTACTGGTCCCGTCCGCATACGGCTAACGTTTCGCCGGCGATACTTTCGTGCCTCAAGTTTTTGTAGCACGTTGTCGATAAGTTGGGCACATCTCCGAGACCTGTTGACCTATGCTACTAAACGTTCCGTGCGCCACGGTTGTCAAGCCCTTCTTTTTTCGTTTATGTGTTGGCGCGATACTCGTCGCGCTCGTCAGCGCCTGCGCTAGTACTGATCCCGCAGCGAATAACTACGTTAACAAGCCAAACACATGGTCAGTTTCGGAGCGTACGTTTAGCGCTGTCACGCGAACGTCGGCGAGCGCTGACATGAGTGCAGCAATAGAAATTCCCGAATCTGAAAAGAAGTATCGCCCGTTTTTGGGGGTGGCGATATCTGGGGGTGGAAGCCGGGCGGCGAATTTTGGCATGTACGTTTTGAAGGAACTGGAAAGGCTTGGTGTTCTGAATCGCATAGACGCCATTTCTTCAGTATCAGGCGGTTCTATCGTCGCCGCCCACTTCGGACTTTACTATCCAAAACTTAGGGGCGATTACTGGGATTTTGCTGAGAAAGATCTACGTCAGGATTTCCGAGATGATTGGCTTGCGAGACATGCCAATCCTGCTAATTGGCGAACGTTGAGCGGTAAAGGGTTTAATGCAAGTACCATACTGGCCAAAACGTACGATGATATGCTTTTTCATGGTGCGGTTTTCCGGCAAATGAGTTTTCCGGGGCCAGGGAGTCCACACATTCTGATAAATTCTACCGTCGTTGGTGGTCCGGAGCTGCTGAGCAATTGTTTGGCACAGGGAAGAAATGCTTTCAGTCAGCGGCTGAGTACGTTTGTCTTTTCTGACGACGCCTTCAAATTTTGTCTTGGCTCCGACTTAGGCACTTATTCAATCGCCCAAGCTGTTGCGGCCTCGTCAGCATACCCACTTGTATTTTCACCTGTGGTATTGACAAGCTACCCGCGTGTCATGATGGGGGATAAAGGAAATGAACCTCTTCAATATCTGCATGTCATGGACGGGGGTGTATCTGACAACCTCGGGGTTGACGCGCTGGTATCGGCGGCTAACGGGCGATGGCATCATGGACTTGCAGAAGAAAGTCTCAACACATCGTTGGCAGTTTCATCCGACAAGGTCCCTTGTTTCATAATTGTGGTGGATGCATTCATCGACGATGGAGAAAAACTCGAAGAAGAGTACCCGGACCTAAGACATTCATTGTTGGACAGAATCATTGACCCGTCATGGCACTACGCCTTCGACGCGCTGCTCCAACGGCGGCGCTCGGATTCATTGCTAAATCTTGGAATCGATCTCGAAGCAAGAACACCGTCCGGTGACTACACAAGAGCCGTTTCAAGTCATGTGATTCCGCTGAGGGGTGAGCGCGGAATGGTTCAGAAGCGCTATGGAGACCTCATTGTTTTGGAGCCGAACGCGGGCGACTTGACATGTGGGGTTTGGCATATCTCGCTTCGTGACGTCTTTGAGCTTGGCGCCGGTACCCCCGGGTTTTTTTCCAATTTCGATAACGTAATGCTGCGCGGAACTACATATGCGCTGATCACAAATACAAAAACTGATCTTAAATTCACTGGGGCGGAATCCTGCAGGCCAGAGGTATATCAACGCGCGTTGGCTGATGCTGCGAAAATTCTTGTTCGAGAAGATGCCGAAGGATTGAGTGTTCTGCATAAGTGGTTGATCGATCATTCGATCGATACCAATACGAGTTGGGCGCCCGACCCACCGGGAACGAACGGTGAACGATTCAATGTGACGGCGGTAAAGAAAGGACCTTCTGGAAAGCCTTCTGGATTAGTGAAATGCTTGAACTAGCGGACGATTGTTCGCGAGTAGTAAATTGTCTACTTGCGACGCCAACGTCGTCAGCCGGCGGACGGTGCTTTGCGAATGGCAACGTTGAAATGAGCTCAAATCCGAAGCGGACCTTAGTAGAAGAAGAAAAAAGGAGGCGGGCTTAGTATAAAGATGCCATGTATCGCTGGAGCGGCTCAGTGGTGGCATCGACCTTGAGGCGATCTTCGCGGCTCGGACGCCGGGCTGGCACCAGTGCATGGACCGAGAGGCCGGGAGGGCGGCGATAGCGATCAACGGTCGTTCGGAGCGATGGTGCCGGCGATCAGTCTTGGACTGGCGGCTGCCCGTTCAACGATGCTTGCGAGTGCCAGCAGACGAATTCTGCGGTCATTGCCGTTGCGCCCTGAAGGAGACCGTCGATTCGGGATCGCGAAGCGTCTGGAGCGGGAAGCCGGGAGGGTTGCCGGAAGATGCCACTGGCGCCGTCTACCCAAAGTCGGCTGAAAGGTTACCGCCATTCTTTTCCACGAACAGCTGGCGGACCCGGCGGAGAGTTCCTCAAATGGCGCATGATGCTGGTCGAACTCACGGCGCCTTGAAGCAGCAGTCCAGCGAGGCAGTCGCGATGGCGCAAGGCCGTTTTCGTTACTGTCCCTTAGTGCACAACGCAAAGGGGCGAGGCCAGCAGTCCGTGCAGACTTCGAACGGAGCCCCGGTACTCTGAATAGACGGTCGCATTCGCTTCCCGACGGTGACTTCAGTTCACGGAGGCGCAGGATAGCCCCTCTCGTGAACTAAACTAAGCATCGCATGAACGGCGCGCGACGAGCATAAGTTATTGCTGCATAAAGCTTTTCAAGATATTCTGGCTTGTAGATCCTGCACCTATATCTAGATACACTTTCCTAAAGTCGATAAATTCCGGTTCATCAGCTCAACGTCCGAAAGGAAGGACCAGATGAACAAGGAGTTGCTGCTTTTCTGCTTGGATTGGTTGTCGGCAAACGCGCCGTCGCTGGTCCAGCTGCTCACCGCGCTGGTGCCCGTCATGGCGCTTGGGGTCGCCGGGTACGCGCTTTACGTCGCGTCGAAGAAGGGGGGCCAGAAGTGATCCGATCCTCGCAATGGCATCGACTGCCCTCCGCACCTGTGCTCGCGGCTCTGCCTGAGATGAAATGGAGCACTGCTGACAATGCGAGGCCTGCAGCTGAAACGTCGGCGCTGATGTTGTTTGTTGCGCTCAACTTCATGGCGACGGCATGGCTCGACGAGCAAGGGCGGTACGTGGCAGTCGCCGAAGGGACGTACGTTGATCTCGGCGAGGCGACCGGCTTATCGCGCGCGCTGATCTCGGCAGGACTGCAGCGCCTGGTGACGCTCGGTCTGATTTCGCCAGAGGGTTCACATCAGAAGCGCCGCTATAAGATCAATTGGCCGGGGGAGCACCGCTTCTTCAAGTTGCCCTGCCATGCGATCGTGGCGGGCAATGTGATCAAGCCGTTCGCGCATTTCACAATGCGCTCGAAGCACGAACTGCACGCGATGAAGCTTTACCTCTACTTCGCGGCGGTTCGTAGCAACCACGCCTATTTTTCGATGGCATCGTACGAAACCATCTCCGAGCGGACTGGCATCTCCGAGCGGGACATCCGCAAGGCGATCAGTCTGCTGATCGGCACCGGGCTGCTGGTCGGAATCAACCGCGACCACAGCCACGTCTCGACCGTGAATGAGCCAAACAAGTACTACCTGACGGGCTATCAGGCGCTGGTGCAGCAGAAGAGCGGCACCCCCGACGGAGGGACCGCCGCCACGCCGGCATCGACGGTCGCAGTTGCCATTACCTAGCGTGAGTGGGTGCGCCGAGCAGGATTCCCGCGGCGGCTTCGTTCTGCCGACAGAAGAAGGAAACATCGCGTGCATGGCGTGCATGGCGGACAGGACGGAGTATGGGATGCAGGTAAGACAACTGAAGATCAGCAACTTTCGTGGGATCGGTGCACTCGACTGGAAACCGCAGTCTCCGCTGTGCTGTCTCATCGGCGTGGGCGATACCGGTAAATCCACGGTCCTCGACGCCATCGAGGCAGCCCTGTCCTCACGCTGGCTCACCTTCAGCGAAGTTGATTTCCTCGATGGAGATACGGCGACGCCAATCTGCGTCGAGGTCACGGTCGGAGAATTGTCGAAGGCGCTGAAGTCAGACGAGCGCTTTGGCCTGTACATCGGCGGCTGGTCGGTAACTGGGACGCTGAACGACGAGCCGGAAGACGGCGATGAACCGGTGCTCACCGTGCGACTAACTGTCGACGCCACGATGGAACCAATATGGGAGCTAGTGCGCGACTCTGCCACCCACCCGCGCACACTCTCGAACAGGGACCGTGCGTTGTTCGGCCTGGTGCGGCTGGCAGGCGACGACGCCCGACACCTGACTTGGGGCCAAGGCTCGGTGCTTGCCAAGCTGACGGGTGTTGCCGACGACGCCGCTCGCAACCTTGCCGATGCCTACCGCACGGCGCGCAGCAGCGCGAAGCTCGACAAGGTGACGGCACTTGCGGATGCCGCGAAAGTGGCGCAGGCGCAGGCCTCCTCCCTCGGCGCTTACGTGCAGGATGAGTACGGCCCCGGCCTTGAGCTGCTGCGAGGTGGGTTCTCCACCAGTTCGATCGCACTCCATGACGGCAGCGTCCCCTTGCGGCTCGCGGGTCTAGGAACCCGGCGGCTGGCGACGCTGGCAATTCAGCGTTCCGCCATCACGGAAGGCGCCATCGTCCTGATCGACGAAATCGAACATGGCCTTGAACCGCACCGTGTGATCGGCGCGATTGCACGCCTCAAGGAGGCACAGGCGGCCGCCGCGACGGAGAAGAGGGCGGTGGGGCAGCTTCTCATGACCACACACTCTGATGTCGCAATCGGCGAGATCGAGGCGCGCAACCTCTATGTCGGGCATCGCGACAGGACCAGCAAGTGTGTCGAATTTCAGGCACCTTCGATGCTCTTAGCCTTTGCGAAGTTGATGAAGAAAACGCCGCGAGCCCTATTCGCGCGCCGCATCGTCATCTGCGAGGGCGTGACAGAGGTGGGTCTGTTGCTTGGCTTCCGCGATCCTTTCTGCGCAAGCAATAGGGGTGTCCCCGTCGAACAGCGCGGCGTCGCTTTTGCAGATGGCGAAGGAGCGCAAGCCCCGCAACTGGCAATAGCGCTTGCGGCGCTCGGCTACCCCGTCGCCTTGTATCGGGACTCGGACCGTCCGCTGACACCCGACGAGACGCGCGACGTTGTCGCCGCCGGCGTCGTGATTTTCCAGTACGACGGCGCGATGGATACGGAGACGGCGCTGTTCACAGCAGCCAGTGATGCGCAGGTGCAGGCACTGCTAGACTACGCTCGCGCGGAGAAGACTGAAGAATCGGTCGCGGCGACCCTGAAGGGCAGGGACGCCGAGTTGACGCCTGAGACGACGAGCCTTGCCTTCAACACGTGGGAACTGTTTGTTACCGCAGACGGGGCTGCTCTTCGCGCGACTCTGGCGGAAGTCGCGTCAAAGAAAAACTGGTTCAAGGAACTGCATTCGGGGCGCGCCATCGCGCCCATCGCATGGGAGATTGTCGAGCAAGCGCCCGCGTCGGCTTTCTCGAGGTGCGTACGAGCGCTGGGGGCTTGGCTCTATGCCTGAGGCCCGCATCTTGGCCGAGCTTCCCGTCGGCTCTCTGATCGCCCCGGCGGGCCACGGAAAGACCGAGGCTATCGCGAAGACGGCGGCGCTAGGTATCCGGACGCTTATCCTCACGCATACACATGCGGGCGTAAACGCGTTGCGCAGCAGGCTGAAGCGTCTCGGCATACCAGCAGCTGCGGCGAACGTAGACACCATCGACGGATGGTGCATGCGCTATGTGCGCGCCTTCCCCAAGCGCGGCCACCCGCCAGCGGGCATGCCCACCGGAGCCGAATGGAGCGCGCTTCGGCAGAACGCCCTCAACGTGCTGAAGATCTCGGCGGTCCGCGACGTGGTGCGATCCTCGTATGACCGTATCCTGATTGACGAGTATCAGGACTGCGATCCCGGCCAGCATGCGCTTGCCATCGCGCTCTCCGAGATTGTTCCTACGATCGTATTCGGCGATCCGATGCAGGGCATCTTCGAATTCGCGAACGCCCGGCTGCGCTGGCAGCGCGATGTTTATCCGATCTTCCCGCTCGCGCTCGAGCTGGAAGAGCCGCGCCGCTGGCAGAAGAAAAACCCGGCCCTTGGTGCTTGGATCGCCGAGACGCGCCAGCGCCTCATCCGCGGCGAGCGCATCGATCTGGACTCCGGCCCGGTCACGTTTCGGTACACCGACGAAGCCTTCGACATGGGCGCGTTCTTCGAAGGCATCGGGGATCGCGAGGGAACATCCGCTGCGATCCATTGCCGCCGGGGCATGTGTGACAACCTGGCCCGCGCAACGCGAGGCATGTACCAGTCCATCGAGGAGGTTGCTGCTAGGCGGCTGACGAGATTCGCTTCCGACTGGGATGGCAGCGCAGACGCACAACAGCGTCTGGACACCGTCTTGGCCCTGAGCAAAGATTGCTTCCATAAGCGCGAGAAGCAACCCAACGAGGAGTTGTCGCCCGACCAAGCGCAGGTCATCGACGAAATGAAGACTGCCGCGCGACAACTGGGAGGCGCTGACTGTGCCGAAGCGGCTCGCGAGTTCATGCGGCTCGCGCGGCGCCACCCGCGCTGGCGGTTATTCCGGGGCGAGCTATGGCGCGACGCCGAGCGTGCACTGGGCGAGCTGGCTGCCGATCGGGCGGCTACCCTCGCTGAAGCCGTGCTGAAGATCCGACTGCGTGTGAGTGCTGCGGGCCGCTCTCTGCAGCGACGGACGATCTCGACGCCCCTGCTGCTCAAGGGCCTGGAGTTCGATCACGTGCTGATTCCCGACGCCTCGCACTTCGGCAACGAGGACTACGCGCAGGCGAAGCTCTTCTACGTCGCAATCTCCCGTGCGACGCAGAGCCTGACTATCACCGCACCGGATCGGTATGTTCAATTTCCAAGGCCCGATCTATGAGGGGGACGCTGTTTAGGTGGATCAATCGGGACACCGCGCGCACGACCTTGATGGCCGCTGTTCGTGCCTCGACGGCGGGGTTCTTGTACGGCGGCGGTGGAAGTCGTCGACACCCAGAGTCTTCCGCAAACTTAACTCTCGCGGTGTGATCGTCCTTACCCGTCCACTGCGATTGCACAGATGAACAAAAAAATCAGGGAATATGCTTTCAATGAGATTTCATCTCGGGCTGAAAACGCGGATGACATAGGGGGGATACGCAATTGTTTATGAGAAAAGAGAATTTCATGCGAAATTTGATATAAAGAGCCGATGATTTCCTGTTCCAACTGCGCATGCGCGAGGTTGGTGCGCTCCAAACTTAATTGCGAAACGTTCCAGACTTTATTGTCACGGGACAGGCATCCCGCGCCTCTGCGGCGCGCGGCATCCCCCAAAAAAAAGCCCTCGTCACGAGGGCTTTTTTGTTTTGATCGGGAATGAATCGACGCGCGGCATTCGCCCGATCAGACGATCATCCCCGACAACCAGCCGAGCGCCGCGCTCGCGATCACGACGGCCCACGGCGGCACGCGCCAGAACACGAGCGCGACGAACGCGACGAGCGCGGCAGCGAAGTCGCGCGGCGACACGATCGTGTCGCTCCACACCGGATGATAGAGCGCGGCAAGCAGCAGCCCGACGACCGCCGCGTTCACGCCCGCGAGCGCGGCCTGCATACGCGTGCTGCGACGCAGGCGTTCCCAGAACGGGGCAGTGCCCGCGACGAGCAGGAACGACGGCGCGAAGATCGACACCAGCGCGATCATCCCGCCGAGCCAGCCGTTCGGCGCGTCGCGCAGCAACGCACCGAGGAAGGCCGAGAACGTGAAGAGCGGCCCCGGTACGGCCTGCGCGACGCCATAGCCGGCCAGGAATGCCGAGTCGCCGACCCAGCCCGGCGCGACGACGGCCGCTTGCAGCAGCGGCAGCACCACGTGGCCGCCGCCGAACACCAGCGCGCCGGTGCGGAAGAATGCATCGACGACGGCGAGTGTGTTCGAGTGGAGCGCGCTTGCCGCGACCGGCAACATGACGATCAGCGCGGCGAACAGTACCAGCCACAGCAGACCCGCGCGGCGCGACACGTGCAGCGGCAACGGCTCGTGGGCGCCGCGCTCGGGCTGCGGCAGCAGCATGAGACCGGCGGCGCCTGCCGCGACGATCACGACCACCTGCAGCCACGCGGCCGGGACGAGCAGCGCGATGCAGGTCGCGATCGCCATCAGCGTGACGCGGCGCGCATCCGGGCAAAGCGTGCGCGCCATGCCCCACACCGCCTGCGCGATCACCGCGACCGACACGATGCGCAACCCGTGCAGGGCGCCTGCCGCGACCGGCATGCCCGTCGCGTGGACGCCGAGCGCGAACAGCATCATCAGCAGCGCGGACGGCAGCGTGAAGCCGAGCCATGCGGCGAACATCCCCGCATAGCCCGCGCGCGACAGACCGATCGCCATCCCGACCTGGCTGCTCGCCGGCCCCGGCAGGAACTGGCACAGGCCGACGAGATCCGCATAGGCGCGCTCGGTCAGCCAGCCGCGTCGCGTGACGAACGCGTCACGGAAGTAGCCGAGATGCGCGACGGGCCCGCCGAACGACGTGAGGCCGAGCCGCAGGAATGCGACGAATACGGGCCACGCATGACGGGACGGAGTAGTGACGGTGGACGTGTTCAAGAGCGGATGCGGGGAGGGCGAACGAGCCGCCACGATAGCGCAATGCCATGACGGCGGGAATGCGGCGTTGCGGCGATTGCGCGGCGGCGTCAGGGCGCCGTCACGGCGTACCGCCGGGCAGGCCGCTCGCGCGGCGCAGCGCGTCGACGTCGACGAGTTCGATTTCGCCGACATGCAGCCGCACGATGCCGTCGGCCTGCAGCGCCTTCAGCAGCTGGTTGGTGGTCTGCCGTGTGAGCGAGAGCATTGCCGCGAGCTTTTCCTGCGACATCCGGATGCGCGTGCGGCCGGCGCTGATCCCGCCGTAGCCGTCGGCGATCATCAGCAGCCGCGCGGCAAGCCGCTGCGCGGCCGGCATCACGCTCATCGATTCGACGGTCAGGAAGCTCAGCCGGAGCTTTTGCGCCATCAACAGCGCGAACTGCCGCCAGTATTGCGGTGTGGCGTCGAGCATCGCGACGAGCGCGGCCTGCGGGACGTGCAGCAGCAGCGTGTCGTCGAGCGCGATCGCATCGTGCGTGCGCGGTTGGCCGTCGAACAGCGCGATCTCGCCGAACCACGTGACGGGGTCGGCGACCGTCAGCAGCGCTTCCTTGCCCTGCGGATCGACCGCGCCTATGGTGAGGGAACCGGCCAGCACCGCATACAGCCCGCACGGCGGGTCGCCGCGGCGGAACAGTGCCTGGCCGGCCGGCAGGTGCCGCAACGCGGCGCGGGCGAGCAGCGCCTCGCGCAACGCGGGCGGCAGCGCGGCGAACCACGGGTGCGCTTCGATCTGCGGCAGGTACGGGGCGAGCGGCGAGGGCATGGGCACGCGATGTCGGATAGCTGACAGAGGTTGTCGGGCGTGACGCGCATCATAGCGCTCGATGATCGTTCAGGAGACACCATGAAGACGCTCGAGGATCACCTTTCCCAGTATGCGGCCTACCATCGCGACGTGCGCAACATTGCGACGCATCTGGTCGGCATTCCGATGATCGTGTTCGCGGTCGAGGTGCTGCTGTCGCGGCCGGCGATCGGCGTGCTGGCGGGCGTCGCGCTGTCGCCGGCGCTGCTGCTCGCCGTGGCGTTCGCGGTGTTCTACCTGCGTCTCGACCTGCGCTTCGGGTTGGCGATGACCGCGCTGTTTGCGCTCGGCCTGTGGGCTGCGCAGACGCTCGCGTTGCTGCCGACCGCGCAATGGCTCGGGATCGGCGTCGGCGCGTTCGTGGTCGGCTGGATCGTGCAGTTCGTCGGGCACTGGTTCGAAGGGCGCAAGCCCGCGTTCGTCGACGACCTGGTCGGCCTGATGGTCGGGCCGCTGTTCGTCGTTGCCGAAGTCGCGTTCTTCGTGGGCCTGCGCGGCGACGTGCGCCGTGAAGTCGAGCGGCGCGCGGGCCCGGTCCACGGCGGCGTGCGCTCGCATGTCTGACACGTCGGCCGCGCCGGTCTGCGTGTTCGGCGCGGGCGCGGTCGGCTGCTATCTCGGCGGCCGGCTCGCGGCGGCAGGGACGCCTGTCACGCTCGTCGGCCGCGCACGGATCGGCGACGCGATTCGCGCAAACGGGCTGACCCTGACAGACCGGCGCGGCCATCGCGCGACGCTCGCGCCGTCCGAGGTCGCATTCTCGACCGATCCGGCCGCCGCGGCCGCCGCGCGGCTCGTGCTTGTCGCGGTGAAGTCGGCCGCGACGCAGGACACCGCGGCGCAACTGGCCGACGTGCTGCGGCCCGGCACGATCGTCGTCAGTTTCCAGAACGGTCTCTACAACGCCGACGTGTTGCGCGATGCGCTGCCGCAAGCGACCGTGCTGGCCGGCATGGTGCCGTTCAACGTGATCGAACGCGGGCCCGGCGCGTTTCACCAGGGCTCGGCCGGCTTGCTCGCGGCCGACGCGTCACCGGCGCTGCAGCCATTCGCCGGCGCGTTCGCCCGTGCCGGGCTACCGCTCGCGCTGCACCGCGACATGCGTGCCGTGCAGTGGGCGAAGCTGCTGCTGAACCTGAACAACGCGGTCAATGCGCTCGCGAACCTGCCGTTGCGCGACGAACTCTCGCAACGCGCGTATCGACGCTGCGTCGCGCTGGCGCAACGCGAGGCACTGCACGTGCTGGCGCGCGCCGCGATCCGGCCCGCGCGGCTCACGCCGTTGCCGGCTGCCTGGATTCCCGCCGTGCTCGACTCGCCCGATCCCGTGTTTCGCGCGCTGGGCGGCCGGATGCTCGCGATCGATCCGCTCGCGCGTTCGTCGATGTCCGACGATCTCGCCATGCGCCGTGCAACCGAAGTCGAGTGGATCAACGGCGAGATCGTCCGGCTGGCCGCGCGCGTCGGTGCGCAGGCGCCGGTCAACGCGCGGCTGTGCGCGCTCGTTCACGACGCCGAAACCTCGGCATCGCGGCCAGCCTGGCGCGGCGATGCGCTGTGGGCCGAGCTGACCGCGCACGCGCATCGCGCGGGCGACATGAGGGCGGCATAACCCCGCGCTACACCACGCGCGATGCGCAACGGCTAAGATGCGGGGTGCGTCGCACGACAGGACGCGTACGCGGAGCAATCGCCATGGTGGATCGCCCGACTCTCGATGCCTACGAAGCCCATGCCGCGCAATACGCGCAGGACTGGCTCGACCAGGCCGCCCCCGACGACATGTATGCGCTGCTCGAGCAATATTTCTCGCCGGGGCCGACCGCCGACGTCGGCTGCGGCGCGGGGCGCGACACTGCGTGGCTCGCGTCGCAAGGATTCGACGTGCGCGGCTACGATGCGAGCGCGGCGCTGCTCGCCGAGGCTCGCTTGCGTCACCCGTCGCTGACGTTCGAACTGGCTGCGCTGCCGGCGCTCGCGGGCGTGCCGTCCGGCGCGTTTCGAAACGTGTTGTGCGAGACGGTCGTCATGCATCTCGACCAGGCGGATGCCGCTGCGGCGGCCGCGCGCCTGGCTGCACTGCTGATGCCTGGCGGCACGTTGTACCTGAGCTGGCGGGTGGCCGGCAACGGCGCGTTGCGCGACGAGCGCGGCCGCTTGTACACACCGCTCGATTCGGCGCGCATGCATGCGGCGCTCGGCCCCGGCATGCACGTGATCGACGAGCACGAGGTGGTCAGCGCGTCATCCGGCAAGCGCGTGCATCGGCTGATCGCGCGCCGGGACGACGACGTCGATGGCGCCGCATGAGCGCGGCGCGCGAACTCAGTCGCGGTTGAGCGCCGCTTCCCAGTTGATGTCGACGCACAGCACCTGCATGCCGGTCGCGGCCGGCGCGGCGATCGATGCGGTCACGCACAGGTGCGCTTCGTTGATCGACAGGTACGGCGGCGTCAGATGCACGCGGCCCGGCGCGCGCATCGCATGGATGAAGTAGGGGCGGCGCTCCCAGCTCGCGCCTTCCGAATGCAGCAACGGCCGGAAGCGTTTGGCCCGCTGCGACACGCTGCCGCGCGCGAGCACGTTGTCGCCGATCTGGCGGCCCGATGCATCGAGCAGGAAGCAGCGCGCGGTTTCCGGCAACCCGAGCACGGCGCCGGCGGCGTCGATCAGCGGTTCGCCCGCGACGAGCTTCTGGCTCGCTTCCTCCAGCGCGGCGACATAAGGCGCGAGGCGTTCGGCCTGCGTGCGCTCGCGTTGCGCGACGCGCAGCCGCAACGCGGCCGACAGCGTATCCATGCAGCCCGCGGCGGCCTGCGGTTGCACGGGGTCGACGCTCGGCCCCGCGAAGTATTGCCCTTGCACGAAATCGACGTCACATTCGAGCGCGATCAGCGCCTCGCGCTCGGTCGAGAGCCCGCCCATCAGCACGAGCTGGCCGGATTCGTGCAGCAGCGACACGAGCCCCGGCAGCACGCGCTCGAGATGCGAGTGTTCGCTCGCCTGCGCGAGGATCCCGCGGTCGAGCGTGACAATGTCGGGATGCAGGTGCCACACGCGGTCGATGTTCGAATGTTTCGCACCGAAGCCGCCGAGCGCGATCAGGAAGCCGGCCTTGCGCAGGCCGTCGACGATCGCCGCATAGCGCGGCGTCTCGCCGCCTGCCTGCTCGGGCACTTCGAGCACCACGCGATGCGGCGGCAGGCCGAGCGCCTTCAGGTTCGCGAGCAGCGCGTCGCCGTAGACGGTGTCCATCAGCGCGGCCGGATGCAGGCTCAGGAAGAGCCATTCGTCGTGACTGTCGAACGCGTGGAAGTTGCCGAGATGCAGCGATTCGGCAAGCCGGCCGAGCTCGAGCAGGTCGCCGCGCCGCGCCGCCTGCGTGAACACCTCGTGCGACGCGACCTGGCGGCTGTCCTCGTCGTGCGCGCGCAGCGACGCGTGGTAACCGATCGCGCGGCGGTGCGACACCGAGAAAACGGGCTGGAACACGCTAAACACGGTGTACGCACCGTACAGCACGGTGCGCCGCTTCCCGTCGTCGCCGGCGACGGGGCGGGGCGGCTGAAAGCCGGGTGGATCGATGTCGATCATGCTCATGATGTCGGCCGAAGGAAGACTGCCAGTTTACCTAGAGAATAGGCCAGCAAGAAGCATGCACGGCATCGGGCCCCGTGCCACGCCCCGTCGCGGTCGCCGGGTGCCGCGCGGCGCAGCCATGTTGCACCGACATGGTGCGCGGCGCGCCGTCGTGGGGTTTCCCGGCACGGCGCGCGCGGTCCGTCACGCGCGCTCGGACGGATCGGTCTTGTGCTGCGCGCGGCCGCGGATCTCGGGCGCGAGCTGCGCGAAGATCCATGCGGACGCGGCCGTGATGATCCCGACGCAGACGAAGGTCGCATGGAACGCGGGCAGCGTGTTGCTCGGCGTCACCGTGCGCAGCATCCCGGTGAAGGTGGCCAGCAGCGCGCCCGCGACCGTGACGCCGAGGCTCATCGACAGCATCTGCACGAGCGAGAACAGGCTGTTGCCGCTGCTCGCGCCGCCGGTGCCGAGGTCCTTCAGCGTCAGGGTGTTCATCGCGGTGAACTGCATCGAGTTGAAACCGCCGAACAGCGCGAGATGGATGACCTTCACCCAGACGGGCACCGAGTCGCGCATCAGCGCGAAGCTTGCCATCATCACGCCGACCATGATCGTGTTCGCGAGCAGTACCTTGCGGTAGCCGTGCTGCGTGATCAGACGCGTGATGATCCGCTTCGAGAACATCCCGGCCGCCGCGACCGGCAACATCATCAGCCCGGCCTCGAATGCCGAATAACCGAGACTCACCTGCAGCAGCAGCGGAATCAGGTACGGCATCGCGCCGCTGCCGATCCGCGCGAACAGGTTGCCGAGCAGGCCCACGCTGAACGTGTGGATCTTGAACAGTTCGAGCGAGAAGATCGGCTGCGGCGCGCGCACCGCGTACAGCCCGTACGCGACGAAGCACGCAAGGCTCAGGATCAGCAGCACGAGCACGGCCGCGTGCTGCATTCCGAGATCGGCGAGCCCGTCGAGCGACAGCGAGATCGCGACCATCCCGATCGTCAGCAGCAGATAGCCCTTCAGGTCGAAGCGGCCGACGGCCGGGTTGCGCGAGTCGGGCATCGAGTAGAAGGTCGCGACGCAGCCGGCGATGCCGACCGGCACGTTGATCAGGAAGATCCAGTGCCACGACGCGATCTTCACGAGCCAGCCGCCAAGCGTCGGCCCGATCAGCGGACCGATCAGCCCGGGGACCGCGACGAACGACAGCGCGGCCAGGTAGCGCTCGGCCGGGAACGTGCGCAGCACGGCGAGCCGCCCGACTGGCAACAGCATCGCGCCGCCCACCCCCTGCACGACGCGGAACACGACGAGCTGCGACAGCGTATGCGCGTTCGCGCACAGCAACGAACCGAGCGAGAACACCAGGATTGCGCTGAAGAACACGCGCCGCGTGCCGAACGTGTCGGCGAGCCAGCCCGAGACGGGGATCATCACCGCCATCGTCAGCGAGTATGCGATCACGACCGACTGCATCCGCAACGGCGATTCGCCGAGGCTCGCGGCCATCGACGGCAGCGCCGTGTTGACGATCGTCGCATCGAGCGTCTGCATGAAGAAGCCCGTCGCAACGAGCCAGAGCATCACGGTGAGGTTCTTTTCGCCGGGAGCGGCGGCGGGCGGGCGTTGGAACATGGGGGCGGACCAGTGGCGCGGGACAGCCGCCATTGTAGGCAAAGCCGCCGTGCCGCGCAGGATCGGCGCGGGTGCGCCGGACGCCCGTCCGTCAGCCGACCGGTACAGTTCAGCCGAAAGTGTCTGCGGGCGTATCTGTCCGGGGGGCGACGCTGTCCGAAATACTGGTGTCCTCGAACCCACGCGACCCGGAGGCGGCCATGCGAGAACTGCGACTCTACGAGATGGACGGCAACGAGCCGGCCGGGCGGTGGCGCATCGTCGATCGCACCGCGCTGCAGGTCGCGGACGGCGACCTGTGGGCGACGATCGAGGGCCGGCCCGACGATCACTGGCTGCGCGCCGGCGAGACGCTGGCGCTGCTGCCCGGCATGCGCGTATGGATCAGCGCGGCGGCGGGCGGTGCGGTGTTCGCGTTCGGCCCGAAGGCGGCGCCGGACCTGCAGGCCGCGCCGATCGCGTGGCGACGGTTCGCCGCATGGCGCGGCGGCCGTGGTCAGGCAGCCGCGTCGCTGCCGACGTAGCGCGCGCGGGGCCGGATCAGCTTGCCGTCCGCATATTGTTCGAGCGCGTGTGCGATCCAGCCCGCGGTGCGGCCGGCCGCGAACAGCGTGAACGCGGCGCCCTCGGGTAGCGCAAGCGAGCGTTCCAGCACCGCGAGCGCGAAATCGATCGCCGGTCGCAGGCCGGTCGCCGCCTCGACGCGCGCGGCGAGCCCACGGGCCATGCGTAGCGGCGTCCGGTCGGGCAGCATCGCGTGCAGCGCGTCGAGCAACGCGCGGGCGCGCGGATCGCCGTCGGGATAGAGCGGGTGCGCGAAACCCGACAGCGCGGTGCGCGCACCGTCCGCCCGTTCGTCGTGCGCGACGCGCAGCGCGAGGTAGCGGTCGAGGTCGGCGGCACGCGCCGCTTCGTCGAGCAGCGCGCCCGCGCGGAACGTCTCGCCGCCGTGGCGCGGGCCCGACAGCGCTGCGAGCCCGCCCGCGATCGCACCGAACAGGTGGGTGCCGGTCGACGCGATGCAGCGCACCGCAAAGGTCGACGGGTTCAGTTCATGATCGGCGCACAGCACGAGGGCGCGGCGCAGCAGGTCGGCTTCGTCGCGTCGCCGGAGCCGCCATGCTGCGGCGAGCTGCCGATGCACGGGCGCGTCGCCCGGCGCGATGCCGGCCAGCGTGGCCGTCGTCACGCGCAGCAGCAGCGTGGCCGAGTCGAGCTGCGCGTCGCGCCCTTGCGCCCACAGGCGCGGCAGCGAGGCGGCCGCGGCGGGGAGCAGCACCAGCGTGCGCTCGAGCGGCGCGAGATGTGCCCAGCGGCGAGCCCAGTCGTCCCACTGCGCGGCGTCGAAACCGGTCGACGCAAGCGATGCCGCGCCCAGCCGCGCGGGCGGACAATCCCACAGTCGTGCGGCCGTTTCCTCGAGTGTCGCGTCGTTCGCGAGCGCGATCGCATCGGCGCCGCGATAGTGCAGGCGGCCGCCGGCGATCTGCGTGATCCGTGATTCGAGCACGGGCACGCCCCAGTCGAGCGAGCGTTCGGCGACGCCGCCCGCGCGTTTTGCATCGGCGCGGCGGCGCGCGAGCAGGCGCACCTCGTCCGCGTCGTAGCGGCGGCGCTTGCTCGCGCCGTCCGGCAGCGAGCGCAGCAGGCCGCGGCTCACATACGCGTAAAGGGTGCTCACGCTGACACCAAGGATGCCGGCGGCTTCCGGCGCGCTGAGGGACGTCATGCCGATCGCTCCTGTCGGGGCGCATGTAGCGCGGCCCGGCTACAACTATTCGTTATGTATTGATTCGCGCAATCAAGATTGATCGCGCCCGTCGCGAATTCTAGACTCGAATCCGTCTCCTCAACGGCTCGCTTTCACCATGACACCCGAACTCGCATTGTCCCGCTTGTGGCAACTTGCACACGGCGAACCCGGCGCGCTGGCCCGCGCGGCCGTGACGGGGCAGGACCCCACGCTGCCGTCGACGTTCCACGTCGGCACGCTCGCCGCCGCGACGATCGCGGCAGCCGGGCTCGCGGCGGCGGAATGCCACCGGCTGCGCACGGGCGTGGCGCAGCGCGTCGACGTGTCGATGCGCGACGCGCTCGTCGCATTTCGCAGCGAACGCTACCTGCGCGTGGACGACGGCCTGCCGCCCGAGCCGCGCCATCCGGTAACGGGTTTCTACGACACGCGCGACGGACGCTGGATCCAGCTGCATGCGAACTTTCCGCATCACCTGCACGGGATTCTCGACGTGCTCGGCTGCGGCCCGCAGCGTGACGACGTTGCGGCGGCGATCCGCACGTGGGACGGCGCGGCGCTGGATACCGCGCTGGCCGAGGCCGGCCTGTGCGCGGCATTGATCAGAACCCCTGACGAATGGGCGTCGCACGACCAGGCACGCGCGCTCGCGTCGCTGCCGTTGTTCGAGATCGAGCGGATCGGCGACGCGCCCGTCGAGGCGATCGGCCGCGGCGAGCCCGACCAGCCGCTCGCGGGCGTGCGCGTGCTCGATCTCACGCGCATCATCGCGGGGCCGGTCGCGGGCCGCACGCTGGCATCGCACGGTGCACAGACGCTGCTCGTCAACGGTCCGCACCTGCCGAACATCGCATCGCTCGTGATCGACAACGGGCGCGGCAAGCGCTCGACGTGGATCGACCTGCGCGAGGCGGCCGGCGTTGCCACGCTGCGCGAGCTTGCACGCGATGCCGATGTATTCCTGCAGGCCTATCGCCCCGGCGCGCTCGCGGCGCGCGGGTTCTCGCCGCAGGCGCTGGCGGAATTGCGGCCCGGCATCGTGTGCGTGTCGGTGTCCGCATACGGGCATGCGGGGCCGTGGTCGATGCGGCGCGGCTTTGACAGCCTCGTGCAGTCGGCGAGCGGTATCGCCTGGCGCGAGCAGCATGCCGCGCATGCGGACGGCCCGCGCCATCTGCCGTGCCAGGCGCTCGATCATGCGACCGGTTATCTCGCGGCGTTCGGCGCGATGATCGCGCTTGCGCGCCGTGCAACGGAAGGGGGGAGCTGGCACGTGCGGCTGTCGCTCGCGCAGACGGGACGCTGGCTGCAATCGTTCGGCACGGTGCCGGACGGCCTGCATGCGCCGGATTTCACGTTCGACGACGTGCGCGACCGGATCGACCGGACCGCTTCGCCGTTCGGCATGATCGATGCCGTGCGTCCGGCCGAACGTCTGTCGACGACCCCGCCGCGATTCACGCGGCCGCCCGTGCCGCTCGGCACGGACGAAGCGCGCTGGCAATGAGCGCCGGCGGCACCGTGCGCATTACTTGCGCAGCTCGACGACGAAGTCGTAGTAGTCGTTGCGGCAGTAGGTATCGGTGAGCTCGATCGCGCGCTGGTCGGCCGTATAGCCGATTCGCGTGATCAGCAGCAGCGCGTCGTGCGGCGCGATGCCCATCTGCTGCGCGATCTCGTCGGTCGCGTTGACCGCGCGGAAATGCTGCAGCGCGCGCACGATGGGCGTGCCGCGTGCTTCGAGATAGCTGTACAGCGAACCGCCGATCGCCTGCGGATCGGGAATCAGCGTGGCGGGGAACGTCGAGTTCTCGACGGCCATCACGATGCCGTCGGCGAGGCGCAGGCGTTTCAGCCGTGTAACCGATGCGGCCGGCGACAGGCCGAGCTGGATGACTTCGTCCCGGTTCGCCGGCTGAATCTCGCGTTCGAGCCACTGCGAGCTCGGCTTGAAGCCACGGCGCTCGAGCATCTCGCTGAAGCTCGACAGCCGCGACAGCGGATCCTCGTAGCGCGGCTGGATGAAGTTGCCGGCGCCTTGCGTGCGGCGGATCAAGCCCTGCTCGACGAGCAGCGCGATCGCCTTGCGCGCGGTGATGCGCGACACGCCGAGCGCTTCGGACAGCACGCGTTCGGACGGCAGCGCCTCGCCGGCCGCCCAGCGATTGTCGTGGATCGCGTCGCCGAGCTTGCGGGCGAGCTGCAGGTAGAGCGGCGTATCGTTCTCGGGGTCGGGGCGCAGGTCCTGCCAGCGGTCGTCCGTGGGTGCCTTCATGGAATGGGTATCGATCAGATTGCCGGCCATTCTAAGTCATCATGCGGCGCCGTTATATCCGGTTTTTGCCGTGCAGCAGGTGGACGCCGCGCCGATTGACTACACTGATGCGTCGTATTCGATGCTACGGCCGCGGGTGCGCGGCCACCAATCCGCAGCGAGGAGCGCATGACAGACACGATCGCCACGGTCGTCCTGCCGGACGGCGAGACGATTCCGAAGCTCGGCCTGGGCACTTGGGAAATGGGCGAGCGGCCCGCGCGTCGCGCGGACGAGATCGCCGCATTGCGTGAGGGTATCGCGCTCGGGATGACGCTGGTCGACACCGCCGAGATGTACGGAGACGGCGCGACCGAGGCGCTCGTCGGCGAGGCGCTGACCGGACTGCGCGACGGCGTGTTCCTTGTCAGCAAGGTGTATCCGCATCATGCGAGCAGGCGTGGCGTCGTCGCCGCGTGCGACGCGAGCCTCAAGCGTTTGCGTACCGACCGTCTCGACCTGTACCTGCTGCACTGGCGTGGTTCGGTGCCGCTCGAGGAGACGGTCGAGGGATTCGAGGCGCTGCGGCGCGCGGGCAAGATCCGCCATTGGGGTGTCAGCAACTTCGACACGGCCGACATGGCGGAACTCGTCGACGAGGCGGGCGGCAGCGCGTGCGCGACCAACCAGATCCTCTACAACATCGCGCGGCGCGGCCCGGAATTCGACCTGCTGCCATGGCTCGCCAAGCACCGGATGCCGGCGATGGCCTACAGCCCGGTCGATCACGGGCGGTTGCCGAAGCGTTCGCCGCTCGACGAGATCGCGCGGCAACGCGGTGTATCGGTGATGCGCGTCGCGCTTGCCTGGGTGCTCTCTCGGCCGGGTGTATTCGCGATCCCGAAGGCGTCGCGGATCGAACACGTCCGCGACAATCGCGCGGCGCTCGATCTCGAGTTGAGCGATGACGAGCGCGCGCAACTCGACGGCTACTTCCGTCCGCCGCGCAGCAAGCGCGCGCTCGAAATGCTCTGACCGTGCCGGGTCAGGCGATGCATCGGTCAGTGGCCATGGCCACCGGCCGATCCACCGTTGCCGCCATTGCCGTTTCCGTTGCCGACACCGTTGGCACCGCCGTTGCCGGCGCCACCACTCCCGTTGCCATTGCCGTTGCCGCCGCCATTGCCGTGGCCACCGTTGCCGCCGTTGCCACCGCTGCCGCCGCTGCCGCCGTTGCCGCCGTTGCCACCGCTGCCACCGCTGCCGCCGTTGCCGCCGTTGCCACCGCCGCCACCGCCGCCACCGCCGCCACCGCCATTGCCGCCGTTACCGTGACCGCCGTTGCCGCCGTTGCCGCCGTTGCCGCCGTTGCCGCCGCCGGCGGCTCCGCCGCCGGGGCCGCCGCCGCAGCCGCCGCCGGGGCCGCCGCCGCGGCCGGCACCGCCGTTGCCGCCGCCGTTACCGCCGCCATTGCCACCGCCGTTGCCACCGCCGTTGCCACCGCCGCCGTGGCCACCATGACCACCCGAGGTACCTCCACCTGAGGTGCCGCCACCCGAGGTACCGCCACCCGAGGTACCGCCTCCTGAGGTGCCGCCACCCGAGGTACCGCCACCCGAGGTACCGCCACCCGAGGTACCGCCTCCTGAGGTGCCGCCACCCGAGGTGCCGCCACCCGAGGTGCCACCTCCTGAGGTACCCCCACCGGAGGTACCGCCACCCGAGGTGCCGCCACCCGAAGTACTACCACCTTTACCCTCGTTGCCTGATGCACCGCCGCTACGACCTGTTCCGCTCGTACCACCGGATGTCGCCCCGGTCGATCCACCGACGCCTGCAGGCCCGACGGTGCCGCTTCCACCATTCCCGCTGCTACCTGGGCTGCTACTGCCAGAGGTGCTTCCGGCGCCGCTGCCCACAGCGCCTCGGCCGGCATATATGTGGACCGCGCAAGCAGCCGGACTGGCGGCACAGGACGCCGTGTCGTCGGCGAGCATCATGACGGGGTCTGCGCTGGCGGTCGGGTCGGACGCGACGTCGGGCATCGAATCCTGGGCAATCGCGTAAGAACAGCAGCATGCAAACGCGGCTGCGGCCAGCAGGGTCGTGCGATAGCACCATCCCGCCGTACGGGACAGTTGATTCGTTCTGCTCATTATTGATCTCCCCGATGCGCGCGATGCCTCGTCACGCGCGACCATCAACGTGTGATGCAGGGGACCAGCAACGATGCATTGTCGTATCGGCGGCCGATGCGTGTCGGACCGGCGTCAGAAGCCAGCCGGGAACACGAATCGGCACGCGGGCCCGCCGTGCGAATCCCTAACTGCGAGATTCGTGCCACCGACCGGCCGTGCCCGTGGCGCAAGGCGCGCACGTATCGCGCGACAGCGTGTGATACGCCGTCGTGAGCGTTTTGTTTCCGAAATGAAACGTCTGACTACGTCTATCGCGCCGTCGGGCCGGCAGCACGCGGCCAGCGATGGCAAAGGATCGACGCGATCCATGTGACGAGAAACAGCGCGACGATGCCGTAACCGATCGCGCCGAAGCGCGCGCCAAGTGCGTCGAGCGCCTCGCGTACCGGGCCCGTCAGCGACAGCTTGTCGGCGAGCAGGCCGGCGGCCTCGATCCCGCCGACCGCCAGTGCGACGGCCGCCGAGAGCAGCGTGATGCTCGCGTTATAGAGCAGCTTGCGCCGCGGGTCGTCCATCGCCCAGCCGTACGCATGAATCATCAGCACATTGTCGGTCGAGTCGATCAGCGTCATGCCGGCCGCGAACAGCGCGGGAAACAGCATGACCGAATGGATCGGTAACGCGTGGCTTGCCTGCGCGGCAGCGATCGCGAGCAACGCGATTTCTGTTGCAGTATCGAAACCCAGGCCGAACAGCACGCCGACCGGATACATGTGCCAGCTTTTCGACACGAACCGGAACAGCGGGCGCAGCAGCCGCGACACGAGGCCGCCCGCGCGATGCGCGTGCGCGGCACCGTGAGCCGCGTCCGGCGCGCCGCGATAACGCCGCCACACGTCGCGCAGGATCACGAGGTTCATGCACGCGAGCACGAGCAGGAAGGTTGCTGATACCGCCGTGCCGATCGTGCCTCCGATTTCGCGGAATGCGTCGAAGCGGTCGCGCAGCGCGAACGCGCTCAGCGCGATGCCGAGCGTCGCGACGACCACGATCGTCGAGTGGCCGAGCGAGAAGAACAGGCCGACCGTCACCGGACGCTGGCCGTCCTGCATCAGCTTGCGCGTCGCGACGTCGATCGCGGCGATGTGATCGGCGTCGACCGCATGACGCAGCCCGAGCCCGTACGCGATCGCCGCGGTGCCGAGCAGCAGCGGACGGTCGTGCATCACCGCGAGCGCCCACATCCAGACGGCGACGTTCGCGGCGATCAGGCCGGCATACAGCATCAACAGGCGGCGCAGGGCAGGGGTGGGTGGCATCGGGGTGGTTCCGTCGGACGAATCGCGATGCATTGTGGCATGCGCAAAAATGGCCTGGCGTGCCGATCAAAAACGGCGTCGGGGCGTCGGCCATCCGCCGTGCTGCGCTGGACGGATAAAAAAAAGCCCGTCCGGAACCGGACGGGCCTGAGGTCTGCGCGCAGCTGGGCGCGCACTCCGCGCTTACTTCACTTTCGCGTTGATCACGCCTTCCGACACGTTCGCCGGCGTTTCCGCGTAATGCTTGAACTCCATCGTGTACGTCGCGCGACCTTGCGTCGCCGAGCGCAGCGACGTCGAATAGCCGAACATCTCGGCGAGCGGCACTTCGGCGCGCACCAGCTTGCCGCCGCCGCCCGCGATGTCCTCCATCCCCTGCACGATGCCGCGCCGGCTCGACAGGTCGCCCATCACGTTGCCCATGAAGTCCTCCGGCGTCTCGACCTCGACCGCCATCATCGGCTCGAGCAGCACCGGCTTCGCGCGGCGCATCGCTTCCTTGAACGCCATCGAGCCGGCCATCCGGAACGCGTTTTCGTTCGAGTCGACGTCGTGGTACGAGCCGAACGTCAGGTGCACCTTCACGTCGACGACCGGGTAGCCCGCGAGCACGCCGCTCTTGAGCGTTTCGGTGATGCCCTTGTCGACGGCCGGGATGAATTCGCGCGGAATCACGCCGCCCTTGATCTCGTCGAGGAACTCGTAGCCCTTGCCGGGGTTCGGCTCCAGCGTGATCACCGCATGCCCGTACTGGCCGCGCCCGCCCGACTGCTTGACGAACTTGCCTTCGACATCGGAGGCGGTCGTGCGCACCGTTTCGCGATACGCGACCTGCGGCTTGCCGACCGTCGCTTCGACGCCGAACTCGCGCTTCATCCGGTCGACCAGGATTTCGAGGTGGAGCTCGCCCATCCCCGAAATGATCGTCTGACCGGATTCCTCGTCGGTCTGCACGCGGAACGACGGATCTTCCTGCGCGAGTCGGTTCAGCGCGAGGCCCATCTTTTCCTGGTCGGCCTTCGTCTTCGGCTCGACGGCCTGCGAGATCACCGGCTCCGGGAATTCCATCTTCTCGAGGATGATCGGCTTGGCCGGATCGCACAGCGTGTCGCCCGTCGTCGCTTCCTTCAGGCCGACCGCCGCCGCGATGTCGCCCGCGCGCACTTCCTTGATTTCCTTGCGCTCGTTCGCGTGCATCTGCAGGATCCGGCCGAGCCGCTCCTTCTTGTCCTTCGTCGCGTTCAGCACCGTGTCGCCCGATTCGACGACGCCCGAATACACACGGAAGAAGATCAACTGGCCAACGAACGGGTCGGTCATGATCTTGAACGCGAGCGACGAGAACGGCTCGTCGTCGCTCGGGTGACGTTCCGCCGGCTTCTCGGGATCGTGGAAGTCGTGACCGAGGATCGCGGGCACGTCGACCGGCGACGGCAGGTAGTCGATCACCGCGTCGAGCATCGCCTGCACGCCCTTGTTCTTGAACGCGCTGCCGCACAGCATCGGCACGATCTCGTTCGCGATCGTGCGCTGGCGCAGCGCGGCCTTGATCTCGTCCTCGGTCAGCGATTCATGGTCGTGCAGGTACTTCTCGAGCAGTTCCTCGCTGGCTTCCGCGGCGGCTTCGACCATCTTCTCGCGCCATTCGTGCGCGAGCTCGACGAGATTCGCCGGGATCTCCTCGTACGTGAACTTCACGCCCTGGCTTTCGTCGTCCCATACGATCGCCTTCATCTTCACGAGATCGACGACACCCTGGAAATGATCTTCCGCGCCGATCGGAATCTGGATCGGCACGGCGACGCCCTTCAGGCGCTCGCCGATCTGGCGCTGCACGCGGAAGAAGTCCGCGCCGACGCGGTCCATCTTGTTGACGAACGCGATGCGCGGCACCTTGTACTTGTTCGCCTGGCGCCACACGGTTTCGGATTGCGGCTGCACGCCGCCGACCGAGTCGTAGACCATGCACGCACCGTCGAGCACGCGCATCGAGCGCTCGACCTCGATCGTGAAGTCGACGTGCCCGGGGGTGTCGATGATGTTGATCCGGTGTTCAGGATAGTTGCCGGCCATGCCCTTCCAGAAGGCCGTGGTCGCGGCCGACGTGATCGTGATGCCGCGTTCCTGCTCCTGCTCCATCCAGTCCATCGTGGCCGCGCCGTCGTGCACTTCACCGATCTTGTGGCTCACGCCGGTGTAAAACAGGATGCGCTCGGTCGTCGTGGTCTTGCCGGCATCGATGTGAGCGCTGATCCCGATATTGCGATAGCGCTCGATGGGGGTTTTGCGGGGCACGTGAACCTCCTGGTGGTTCGGATCGTAAGCGGGCCGGCTGCACCGGCCCGGGCTGAAACAAGCGAGATTTAAAGCATAGCGCTTGTCCGAGGCTTTTGCAGATGCGGGCAGCGTTGGCCGAATCAAGGCGCGCGTCGCCATCGGCCGGCGAAAAAAAACCGGCGCCCAACAACGAGTGATGGGCGGCCGGCTTCGGTCGACGTGCGGCGGCGCCGCGGCAATGGCCGTTACTGGGCCTTGGGCAGGCCTTCGAGCTTCATGCCCGGCTTGATGCCCTTCGCCGCGAACCAGCCCTTGCTCATTTCGAGCGCATAGACGCCGTTGTTGCGCGGGCAGTGGTTGTCGGTCGTCTCGGCCTTCATTTCGTCGATGTCGGTGATCGTGCCGTCCGCGCGGATGAACGCGATCGACAGCGGGATCAGCGTGTTCTTCATCCAGAAGCAGTGCACGGCGTTCTCGTTGAACACGAACAGCATGCCTTCGTTCGGTGCGAGCTGCGACCGGTACATCAGGCCCTGTTCGCGGTCGGCGTCGTTCGCGGCGACGGCCGCGTCGATCACGTACATGCCGGCGCGCAGCTTCGCGCGCGGGAACTCGCTCGGCTGCTTGGCGCCCGGCGGCATCTGCGCGTGGGCGGTCTGCATGCCGAGCGCGAGGACGGCGAGCGCGGCGGGAAACACGGCGGCGCGCGCAAGGCGGCCGAGCGACGAGCGCAGGGAGAATCGCACAGCAGGGCTCCTATCGGGAAAACGAGACCCGCATGGTACGCGAAGCGCGCCGGCGGGCACAAAAAAGAAAAAGGCAGATCGCCTCGCGGTGATCTGCCTTTCAACGCCGTAAGAACGGCAAGACTGCGTGTTCTTGACTGCGTTATTACAGCTTGCTTACTTAGTTCGAAGCAGCTGCCGGTGCTTCGGCTTCGCTAGCTGCCTTCTTAGCTGCGTGGTGCTTCTTCTTTGCGTGGTGCTTCTTGGCAGCGTGCTTTGCCGGTGCCGAAGCAGCTGCCGGAGCAGCAGCCGAAGCAGCTTCCGGAGCCGAAGCTTGTGCGAAAGCTGCCGTTGCGAAGAGGCCAGCGACCAGAGCGGCGATCAGTTTGTTCATGTTGTGTTCCTCAGCTTTAGTTAATTAACCAAATGACCCGGCAATAGGAGTCATGTCGTCTAACGGTGCCATCCACCTTTCGGTTGACAGACGCTTCGAGAAATTTCTCATTGCGCTGCGGGCGCCGAATCGTATTCGATAAAAACGTCGCTTTCGTGACGCAAACACGGGTTCGGCTGCCAATGCCGGATAGCTAAGGTTGGCATCTGCGTGGTTTAACGCGCGATCTTCGCAGGCGGTTGACGAAAAAGATGACGAAAAATTCGCGCGTCTGGAATGTGTCATTCGGCGCGTGCGAAACCGTCCCACGGGGCGCGCGGTGGCAGCGCGATTGTTTCGCCCGGTGCAATGCCGAGCGCGAATATGTCGAGCGCGCCGATGCCGACGCGCACGAGACGCAACGTCGGGAAGCCGATAGCGGCAGTCATCCGCCGCACCTGCCGGTTCTTGCCTTCGGTGATCGCAAGTTCGATCCACGTGGTCGGGATCGCGGCGCGATAGCGGATCGGCGGATTGCGCGGCCACAGCGTGTCCGGCGGTTCGATGAATTCGGCGCGGCACGGGCGCGTCACGTAGTCGCCGAGATCGACGCCGCGCGCGAGCGCCTTCAGGTCGGCCGGGCCCGGCGCACCGTCGACCTGCGCCCAGTAGCGCTTGACGAGCTTGTGGCGTGGTTCGGCGATGCGCGCCTGCAGCGCGCCGTCGTCGGTGAGCAGCAGCAGGCCCTCGCTGTCCGCGTCGAGCCGGCCGGCCGGGTAGACGCCGGGTGCTTTTACCCAGTCGCCGAGCGACGGCCGCGTCTCGTGCGCGGAAAACTGGCAAATCGTGCCGAACGGCTTGTTGAGGGCGATCAGGGTCATGGCGGGCGTCCGCCCGGCGTGCCGCGGCGGAAGCGGGACGGGCGGTCTATGGCAAATGGCGGAATCTTAATGCATAATACGGAACGGCAAGTCCTCTGTCTTATATAAGACATAAGGGAAGACTTGATACGCAGCGTCGCGCTTCGTGCCGCCGGCCCCGGTTGGGGCGCTAGAATAGCGCTCGCTGTTGCCGTCACGAGGGTGGCAGGGCCACCTCGCCGCGCGCGCAGTTTCGACCAGCATCACCTGCTCAGCCACGTCACTGGAGTCGATCATGCCGTATCAGCACATCAAGGTTCCGGAGGGCGGTGACAAGATCACCGTCAACAAGGACTTCTCGCTCAATGTTTCCGATCAGCCGATCATTCCCTATATCGAAGGCGACGGTACGGGCTTCGATATCACGCCGGTGATGATCAAGGTCGTCGATGCGGCGATCGCGCATGCCTACAAGGGCAAGCGCAAGATCCACTGGATGGAGATCTTCGCGGGCGAGAAGGCGACGAAGGTGTACGGTCCGGACGTGTGGCTGCCGGACGAAACGCTGCAGGTGCTGAAGGAATACGTGGTGTCGATCAAGGGGCCGCTCACGACCCCGGTCGGCGGCGGCATCCGTTCGCTGAACGTCGCGCTGCGCCAGGAGCTCGACCTCTACGTGTGCCTGCGCCCGGTCCAGTATTTCAAGGGCGTGCCGTCGCCGGTGCGCGAGCCGCAAAAGATCGACATGGTGATCTTCCGCGAGAACTCGGAAGACATCTACGCGGGCATCGAATGGGCCGCGGGCTCCGAGCAGGCGAAGAAGGTCATCAAGTTCCTGCAGGAAGAGATGGGCGTGAAGAAGATCCGCTTCCCGGAAACCTCGGGGATCGGCGTCAAGCCCGTGTCGACCGAAGGCACCGAGCGTCTCGTGCGCAAGGCGATCCAGTACGCGATCGACAACGATCGCAAGTCGGTCACGCTGGTGCACAAGGGCAACATCATGAAGTTCACGGAAGGCTTGTTCCGTGACGCCGGCTATGCGCTCGCGCAGAAGGAGTTCGGCGGCGAGCTGATCGACGGCGGCCCGTGGATGCGCGTGAAGAATCCGAAGACGGGCAACGAGATCGTCATCAAGGATTCGATCGCCGACGCGTTCCTGCAGCAGATCCTGCTGCGTCCGGCCGAATACGACGTGATCGCGACGCTGAACCTGAACGGCGACTACATCTCCGACGCGCTGGCCGCTCAGGTCGGCGGCATCGGGATCGCGCCGGGCGCGAACCTGTCTGATTCGGTCGCGATGTTCGAGGCGACCCACGGCACGGCACCGAAGTACGCGGGCAAGGATTACGTGAACCCCGGTTCCGAGATCCTGTCGGCGGAAATGATGCTGCGCCACCTCGGCTGGACGGAAGCGGCCGACACGATCATCGCCGCGATGGAGAAGTCGATCCTGCAGAAGCGCGTCACGTACGACTTCGCGCGCCTGATGGAAGGCGCGACGCAGGTGTCGTGCTCCGGCTTCGGCGAAGTGCTGATCGAGAACATGTAAGTCCCCTTCCGGGGCAGGCCGGCGGACCGCCGGCAGCCCCGGCGCCTACTGCCGGCGGCGGGGCGTTTCATGAACGGCAGGTTTGTTGGCAGGGCGGTCCGGCATGCGGCCCGCATGCCCTGCAAGGTAGAACATGACGGCCCTCGCAACACCACCGCCCGGCTAGCCGGCACGCCCCTTTCGCGATCGACCCGGTCGCTCCCCGCCGATTACCGTCGGCGCCCCTCAGTCCCAAATTTTCACGTAGCAACGCATCGACCATGTCCACTTCGCCCAAGATCATCTACACCCTCACCGACGAAGCGCCGGCGCTCGCGACCTATTCGCTGCTGCCGATCGTCAAGGCCTTCACGCGCTCGTCGGGCGTCGCCGTCGAAACGCGCGACATCTCGCTCGCCGGCCGCATCATCGCGGCATTCGCCGACGTCCTGCCGCCGGAGCAGAAGGGTTCCGACGATCTGGCCGAACTGGGCCAGCTCACGCTGAAGCCGGAAGCGAACATCATCAAGCTGCCGAACATCAGCGCATCGGTGCCGCAGCTCAAGGCCGCGATCGCCGAACTGCAGGCGCAGGGCTACAAGCTGCCGGCGTACCCGGAAGAGCCGTCGACCGACGAAGAGAAGGCCGTCAAGGCCCGCTACGACAAGATCAAGGGCAGCGCGGTGAACCCGGTGCTGCGCGAAGGCAACTCCGACCGTCGCGCGCCGCTGTCGGTCAAGAACTACGCACGCAAGCACCCGCACAAGATGGGCGCGTGGAAGGCCACGTCGAAGGCGCACGTCGCGCACATGAGCGAAGGCGACTTCTACGGCAGCGAGAAGTCGGCGCTGATCGCCGATGCCGGCAGCGTGAAGATCGAACTCACGACGGCCGACGGCGTGAAGAAGGTGCTGAAGGAAAAGACGGCCGTGAAGGCCGGTGAAGTCATCGATGCATCGGTGATGAGCCGCAAGGCGCTGCGCAGCTTCATCGAAGCGCAGATCGCCGACGCGAAGGCGCAGGACGTGCTGTTTTCGGTGCACCTGAAGGCGACCATGATGAAGGTCTCGGACCCGGTCCTGTTCGGTCACTTCGTGTCGGTGTTCTACCGCGACGTGCTCGCGAAGCACGCGGAGGTGCTGGCGCAGGTCGGCTTCAACCCGAACAACGGCATCGGCGACCTGTACGCGCGCCTGAAGGACCTGCCGGCCGACACGCGCGAAGCGATCGAAGCCGACGTCAAGGCCGAATACGCAGTGCGTCCGCGCCTCGCGATGGTCAACTCGGACAAGGGCATCACGAACCTGCACGTGCCGAGCGACGTGATCGTCGATGCATCGATGCCGGCGATGATCCGCGAGTCGGGATGCATGTGGGGCCCGGACGGCGAACTGTACGACGCGAAGGCCGTGATTCCGGACCGCTGCTACGCGGGTGTCTATCAGGCCGTGATCGAGGACTGCAAGCAGCACGGCGCATTCGACCCGGTCACGATGGGCAGCGTGCCGAACGTCGGCCTGATGGCGCAGGCGGCCGAGGAATACGGTTCGCATGACAAGACGTTCCAGATCCCGGCCGACGGTGTCGTGCGCGTCACGGACGAAGCCGGCAACGTGCTGCTCGAGCACGCGGTCGAGTCGGGCGACATCTGGCGCATGTGCCAGACGAAGGACGCTCCGGTGCAGGACTGGGTCAAGCTCGCGGTGAACCGCGCCCGCGCGACCGGCGTGCCGGCCGTGTTCTGGCTCGATCCGGCACGTGCGCACGACGCGCAGATCATCGCGAAGGTCGAACGCTACCTTAAGGATCACGACACGAACGGCCTCGACATCCGCATCATGACGCCGGAAGACGCGACGCGTTTCTCGCTCGAGCGCATCCGCGCGGGCAAGGACACGATCTCGGTCACGGGCAACGTGCTGCGCGACTACCTGACCGACCTGTTCCCGATCATGGAACTCGGCACCAGCGCGAAGATGCTGTCCATCGTGCCGCTGATGGCCGGCGGCGGGATGTTCGAAACGGGCGCGGGCGGCTCGGCACCGAAGCACGTGCAGCAGTTCGTCGAGGAAGGCTTCCTGCGCTGGGATTCGCTCGGCGAATTCCTCGCGCTGGCCGCGTCGCTCGAACACCTCGGCAACGCGTACCAGAACCCGAAGGCGCTCGTGCTCGCGAAGACGCTCGACCAGGCGACCGGCAAGTTCCTGGACGAGAACAAATCGCCGGCGCGCAAGGTCGGCGGCCTCGACAACCGCGGCAGCCACTTCTATCTGTGCCTTTACTGGGCGCAGGCGCTGGCCGAGCAGACCGAGGATGCCGCGCTGAAGGCGCAGTTCGAAGGCGTCGCGAAGTCGCTGTCCGACAGCGAAGCGCGCATCCTGGAAGAACTGTCGGCCGCGCAGGGCACCGCGCAGGCGATCGGCGGCTACTACCGTCCGAACGTCGAGCTGACGAGCCGGGCGATGCGCCCGAGCGCAACGCTGAACGGCATCGTCGACGCAGTCGCCTGACGCAGGCCGCGCTCCCGCGCGCGCCACGGCAACGGCAGCGGCCGATGCGGCTCGCCGTTCCGCCGAACATGAAAACGCCCCGGTCACCCGGGGCGTTTTTCGTTGCCGGCGTGCCATTCAGACGTGAACGATTTCCCACTCGGCGATTTCGTGCGGCACTTCGAGCGTGGCCGTATCCAGTTCGGACAATTGCTCGCAGTCGCCGCGGGAGATGTGGTCGGCCGCCACTTCCGGGCACGAGAACGCGCCGAGCAGGGCGTTGCCGAACGTCGCTTCCCAGCCGCCGTTACCCGGCAGGATATAGAACGACCCGAGCGCTGAACCAAAGCGAAATCCCTTCATTTCCGTTCTCCCTTTCTGATCACAAGCGATTCTGTTGTGCCGCCCGCCGGCTCGTCCGGCTGTGGCCCGACTGGCTGCTTGCGCCGGGGTCCATATCGACCGTCGTGGCGAAGCGTCAGTGCATGGAACAAAGTCTACGTCCGGGGCGGCGCCCGATGGTGCGCGTAGAGCGCTTTCTCGAAACAAAAAATCTCTCGTAAAAACAGAGGCTTATTGCGCGCGTTTTGTATTGCGGAACGTTTTTTGGCATCGCGAAACAGCGAATTTGTGCCATGCACCACGAATTTTTATAACGCAGTGACTTATTCCGCATCGTGAAAAATTGGCGGGTTCATGCGTGGCTGCCGCGCGGCATGCCGATCGCGGGATGAGCGGCAGGGGCGAACTGTCTCGACCGGGCGTGGCGAAAGCGATCGGCGAAGGCCGGCGGTCGGCTCCAATTGCGATGAATGCGGTGAGGTGCCGCAGCACCCGGCGACGATCGAAAACGCTTGATGATCGCAAGCCGGCCTGTTCGTCCGACCGGCCGCCCTGCGTCGTATCGACGCTCGTCCGCTGCTGCCGTGCCTCAGCCGGGGGCTGCGGTTATGATGACGCGGGCATCAGGATTCGCGTCGCGCACGAGCGCTTCTCCGTGCCCGCCGGCGCGAGTGTCGCGACGGCGGCGCGACGCAGCATGAATAACGAGGAACGATTGATGATACGGAGAACCTTCCTGTCGCACGCCATCGGCGTCGCGGCGGCATCGCTGTTTGCGCGCACCGCCTGGGCGCAGCATGCCGGTCATACGGGCATGGCAGGCATGGATCAGATGGACGACATGCCGGGCATGTCAGGGATCGCAGACCACGCGCAACACGCGAAACCGGCGCCGGCTGCGCTCGCGGCGGCCGATGCGCTGCCGGCCGGCGCGCCGCTCGCGTCGCTGCGCACGCTTGCGAACGAAAGCCGCGAGCCGGGCACGTTCCGCGCGACGCTGGTCGCCCAGCCGGTCGCGCGTCCGATGCTGCACGGTGCGCGTCCGACGACGTTCTGGCAGTTCGGCGCGGGCACGCAAGGGCCGGTGGTCGGCTCGCTGATCGACGTGCGCGAGGGCGACACGGTCGAAATCCGCTTCGTGAACAAGCTGCCGCAGCCGTCGACGATCCACTGGCACGGCCTGCCGGTGCCGCCCGACCAGGACGGCAACCCGTCCGATCCCGTCGCGCCGGGCGCGTCGCGCGTGTATCGCTTCACGCTGCCGAAGGGGAGCGCCGGCACATACTGGTATCACCCGCATCCGCACATGATGACCGCCGAGCAGGTGTTCCGCGGGCTGGCCGGCCCGTTCATCGTGCGTGCCGCCGACGATCCGCTCGCCGGCTGGCCCGAGCGCAACCTGTTCGTGTCCGACCTGAAACTCGCGCGCGACGGCACGATCCCGCCGAACGACATGATGGACTGGATGAACGGCCGCGAAGGCCAGTTCGTGCTGGTCAACGGTGCGCGCCGGCCGCGGATCGACGTCTCGGGCGACGAGCGCTGGCGCGTGTGGAACGCGTGCAGCGCGCGCTACCTGCGCATTGCGTTCGACGACGGCCGCGCGTTCGAGCAGGTCGGCACCGACGGCGGGCTGTTCGATGCGCCGCGCCGCGTGACGTCGCTGCTGCTCGCGCCGGGCGAGCGCGCGGAACTGCTGGTGCGCGCCGGCGATCGCGCGTCACGCGCGGTGCTGCAGGCGGCCGAATACGACCGCCGCAAGATGGCGATGTCGCACGACGGCGGCCACGCCAGCCTGCCGCCCGATCCGGCGCTGCCGCTCGCCGACGTCACGTTCGCACCGGCTGCCGCCCGTGCGCTGCCGGCCACGCTGCGCGCGGTGCCCGCCCTCGGCGAACCGGTCGCGCACAAGGAAGTCGCGTTCGGCGAAGAGATGGACATGGACGCGATGATGAACAGCCCGGCGCATGGTCGCCCGGCCGGGATGCGCTTCACGATCAACGGCGCGACCTACGCGCCGCACCGTGCGACGCTGACGAGCCGCCGAGGCGACGTCGAACGCTGGGCGATTCGCAACGCCACCGACATGGATCACCCGTTCCACTTGCACGGCACGCAATTCCAGGTAATCGAGCGCGCATCGGGCGGCACGCGCACGAGCGAACCGTTCCGCGCGTGGCGCGACACCGTGAACGTGCGCAGCGGCGAGACCGTGACGATACTCGTCATGCAGGACATGCCCGGCGAGCGCATGTTTCACTGCCATATTCTCGAACACGAGGATCTCGGCATGATGGGCACGCTGAAGGTCGTGTAACGAGTATTGAATATGTTTCACGCGTATGTCGGCATTCGATTTGCGCGTGAAACAGGACAATGCATGTTCAATTATCGGGATTGAACGAAAAGGCCTGCCAATCGAATTAACGCGTGGCTGGTCTGAAAAAAAAGAAACCCGGCGCAATGCCGGGTTTCTTCGTCTGATATCCGGTGCCTTTACGCGGCCTGGATGTTCGACGCTTGCTTGCCCTTCGGCCCTTGAACGACCTCGAAGCTCACCTTCTGGCCTTCCTTCAGGGTCTTGAAGCCCTGCATGTTGATGGCCGAGAAGTGCGCAAACAGATCTTCACCGCCCTCGTCGGGAGTGATGAAACCGAAGCCCTTCGCGTCGTTGAACCACTTAACGATACCAGTTGCCATTTTCCTACTTCCCCTGTCACACAGTCGCTGCTACTTACCACGAGCACGCTCGAAAAGCTAAACGACCGGAAAATACAGCCGTTCCCCCCTCACAAGCTCACCTTCGGCCTCTTTCATTTCGCCAACCGACGAGTTGAAAAAAGTGCCAGCTTGATTGTTGGCGCTCTTTATTTGAGTGTCAAGCGGAATTTTTAGACGGTTAGAGGGCCGTTGTAAAGAACCCATTTTCAGGGTTTTTCCGGCTTTGCTTTGCAGCATGCCGCCGAGCGCGCGGACTTGAAAAGTCGCATAATCGGCTCATATACCAGGCTCGAGTGACACGCGATCGAGTCGTCCCGGCTTGTGGGATACTGGATGCGGATGCGACGTCCGGTGCGGTTTCCCCCTGACGGTTCGTGTTCCGCGCCACGCGTGAAAGCCGGCACCGCAGCCGGCTTTCGTATGGTGCGAAGACGATCGCGAGTCGTCGGGAACCAGGGAGGGCGCCGGCCGGTCGGTCGGGTAATGGCAGGATTGCGGGCCTGTCCGAGTTGTTTAGAATGGGTGTATGGCGATTATCCCGGACAAGCAGGACAGCACCGTCCTGGAACGCAAGCAGCAGAAGCTCAAGCCGCCTTCGATGTACAAGGTGGTGCTGCTGAACGACGACTTCACGCCGATGGAGTTCGTCGTGATGGTCGTACAGGAGTATTTCAAGAAGGATCGCGAGACGGCCACGCAGATCATGCTGAAGGTCCATCGTGAAGGGCGAGGGGTATGTGGGGTCTATACGCGGGACATCGCGTCGACCAAGGTTGAGCAAGTCGTTACCCATGCGCGGCAGGCCGGGCATCCGCTGCAGTGCGTGATGGAGGAAGCATGATTGCCCAGGAATTGGAAGTCAGCCTGCACATGGCGTTCATGGAAGCACGCCAGGCGCGCCATGAGTTCATTACGGTCGAGCATCTGTTGCTGGCCCTGCTGGATAATCCGACGGCAGCCGAGGTGTTGCGCGCGTGTGCGGCCAACATCGAGGACTTGCGTCAGAACCTGCGCAATTTCATCCACGACAACACACCTACCGTCCCGGGCACCGACGATGTCGATACCCAGCCGACGCTCGGTTTCCAGCGCGTGATCCAGCGCGCGATCATGCACGTCCAGTCGACGTCGAATGGCAAGAAGGAAGTCACCGGCGCGAACGTGCTGGTTGCGATCTTCGGCGAGAAGGACTCGCACGCCGTCTATTACCTGCAGCAGCAGGGCGTCACGCGCCTGGACGTCGTGAACTTCATTTCGCACGGCATCGCGAAGACGAACGGCGGCGAAGCCGCGAAGTCGACCGACGCGAACGCGGAAAGCGAAGACGCGAACGCGCAGAAGGAAACCCCGCTCGCGCAGTTCACGCAGAACCTGAACCAGATGGCGAAGGACGGCCGCATCGATCCGCTGATCGGCCGCGAGCCGGAGGTCGAGCGCGTCGTGCAGGTGCTGTGCCGTCGCCGCAAGAACAATCCGCTGCTCGTCGGCGAAGCCGGCGTCGGCAAGACCGCGATCGCCGAAGGGCTTGCCTATCGCATCACGCGCGGCGAAGTGCCGGACATCCTCGCGAACGCGCAGGTGTATTCACTCGACATGGGCGCGCTGCTCGCGGGCACCAAGTATCGCGGCGACTTCGAGCAGCGTCTGAAGACGGTGCTGAAGGAGCTGAAGGAACGGCCGCACGCGATCCTGTTCATCGACGAAATTCACACGCTGATCGGCGCGGGCGCCGCTTCGGGCGGCACGCTCGACGCATCGAACCTGCTGAAGCCGGCGCTGTCGTCGGGCACGCTCAAGTGCATCGGCGCGACCACGTTCACCGAATATCGCGGCATCTTCGAAAAGGACGCGGCGCTGTCGCGGCGCTTCCAGAAGGTCGACGTGACGGAGCCGACCGTCGAGCAGACGGTCGCGATCCTGCGCGGGCTGAAGTCGCGCTTCGAGGAGCATCACGGCGTCAAGTATTCGTCGGGTGCACTGTCGGCCGCGGCCGAGCTGTCGGCACGCTTCATCACCGACCGTCACCTGCCGGACAAGGCGATCGACGTGATCGACGAAGCGGGCGCCGCGCAGCGCATCCTGCCGAAGTCGAAGCAGAAGAAGACGATCGGCAAGAGCGAGATCGAGGAAATCATCTCGAAGATCGCGCGCGTGCCGGCGCAGAGCGTGTCGCAGGACGATCGCAGCAAGCTGCAGACGCTCGATCGCGACCTGAAGAGCGTCGTGTTCGGCCAGGATCCGGCGATCGACGCGCTCGCGGCGTCGATCAAGATGGCGCGAGCCGGTCTCGGCAAGATGGACAAGCCGATCGGCGCGTTCCTGTTCTCCGGCCCGACGGGCGTCGGCAAGACCGAAGTGGCGCGCCAGCTTGCGTTCACGCTCGGCATCGAGCTGATCCGCTTCGACATGTCGGAATACATGGAGCGTCACGCGGTGAGCCGCCTGATCGGCGCGCCGCCGGGCTACGTCGGGTTCGACCAGGGTGGCCTGTTGACCGAAGCCGTCACGAAGAAGCCGCACTGCGTGCTGCTGCTCGACGAGATCGAGAAGGCGCATCCGGACATCTTCAACGTGCTGCTGCAGGTGATGGACCACGGCACGCTGACGGACAACAACGGCCGCAAGGCGGATTTCCGCAACGTCATCATCATCATGACGACGAACGCGGGCGCCGAGTCGATGCAGAAGGCGACGATCGGCTTCACGACGCGCCGTGAAACGGGCGACGAGATGACCGACATCAAGCGCCTGTTCACGCCGGAGTTCCGCAACCGCCTGGATGCGATCATCAGCTTCCGCTCGCTCGATGAGGAAATCATCATGCGCGTGGTCGACAAGTTCCTGATCCAGCTCGAGGAGCAGCTGCACGAGAAGAAGGTCGACGCGCTCTTCACCGACGCGTTGCGCAAGCATCTCGCGAAGCACGGCTTCGACCCGCTGATGGGCGCGCGGCCGATGCAGCGGCTGATCCAGGACACGATCCGTCGCGCGCTGGCCGATGAACTGCTGTTCGGCAAGCTCGTCAATGGCGGTCACGTGACGGTCGACGTCGACGAAAACGACAAGGTGCAGCTGTCGTTCGACAAGCTGGCGAATCCGCCGCACAAGCCGAACGAAGAGACGGTCGAAGTCGAGTAAGCGATAATTCGTTGTTCATGCGAACGGCGCGGGAAGTTTTCCGCGCCGTTTCGTTTTATCTGGCGCCGGTGGCGCGATGGTGGTGGAGGGGAGTGGTAACGCGGTGACACAACAACAACGGTCGTTCGACAACATCGTCGCGCGCGAACAAGGGTTGCGCCATGCGCTGACGTCGGGGCAGATGGCGATGATCGCGATCGGCGGCGCGATCGGCACGGGGTTGTTCCTCGGCAGCGGGTTCGCGATCGGGCTCGCGGGCCCGAGCGTGCTGGTTTCGTACGCGATCGGCGCGCTGATCGCGCTGCTGTTGATGGGCGCGCTCGCGGAAATGACGGTCGCGCATCCGACGGCCGGCTCGTTCGGCGCGTACGCCGAGCACTACGTCGGCCCGCTCGCGGGCTTTCTCGTGCGCTATGCGTACTGGTTCGCGGTCGTGTTCGCGATCGGCACCGAGATCAGCGCGATCGCCGTCTTCATGAAGTACTGGTTCCCCGCCGTGCCCGGCTGGTACTGGGTGATCGGCTTCTCCGCGCTGCTGATCGCGGTGAATCTCGCGAGCGTCACGCTGTACGGCTCGGTCGAATATGCGTTCTCGTTGCTGAAGATCGCGGCGATCGTCGTGTTCATCGTGCTCGGCGCTTATTTCGTGTGGTCGGCGCCGACCGCATCGGGCATCGGCTTCGCGAACTACACCGCGCACGGCGGCTTCATGCCGAAGGGGCCGTGGGGCACCTGGGTTGCGGTGATCGTCGCGATCTTCAGCTACATGAGCATCGAGGCGGTCGCGATCGCGGCCGGCGAGGCGCGCGATCCGCAGCACGCGGTCACGCGCGCGTTCCGCTCGACGGTATTCCGCCTCGTTCTGTTCTACCTGCTCACGCTCGCGCTGATGCTCGCGATCGTGCCCTGGACGCAGGCCGGCACCGACGAGAGCCCGTTCGTGAAGGTTATGGCCGCGACGCACGTGCCGTATGCGGCCGGCGTAATCAACTTCGTGCTGCTGATCGCGGCGCTGTCGGCGATGAACAGCCAGCTCTACGTGACGACGCGGATGATGTTCAGCCTGTCGCGCGCGCGGCTCGCGCCGGGCGTGTTCGGCCGGCTCGGCAACAACGGCGTGCCGCGTGCGGCGCTGTGGATCTCGACCAGCGGCGTCGCGGTCGCGGCCGTGCTGGTCGCGCTGTCGCCGGATACCGCGTTTACCGTAATGATGGCGATCGCGATGTTCGGTGCGCTGTTCACGTGGCTGATGATCTTCGTCACGCACCTGCGTTTTCGCGCGCAATATCGCGGCCCGACGCTCCCGTTCCGGATGTGGGGGCACCCGTTCGGCAGCCTGCTCGGCGCCGGGCTCGTCGGCGCGATCCTGCTGACGACCGCGTTCACGCGCGAATTCCGGATGACGATGGTGGTCGGCGTCGTGTTCGTCGTGCTGCTGACGCTCGCGTATGCGCTGCACTACCGGCACGAACACGCACGCTGACGGTGCCCGCGCGGCCGCCCACGGCCGCGCTCGCCGGCCATACCGTTCTTCGCGTTCGCTAAGGTTTCGTTAAGCCGGCGGAGACTAGCATTCGATCCTGTCTGCAACGCGGGCCGGCACGCGCCGGCTCGCCGCTTTCCTGCATAAAGGGGTTCGAATGAACAAACTTCCTGAAATCACGCTCGCGTTCTGGATCATGAAGATCTGCGCGACGACGCTTGGCGAGACCGGCGGCGACTTGCTGTCGATGACGCTGAACGTCGGCTATGCGGTGAGCTCGATCCTGCTGTTCGGTTTCTTTCTCGTGACGCTGGGCGCACAGCTCAGAACGACGCAGTATCGCCCGGCGATCTACTGGGCCGTGATCGTCGCGACGAGCACCGCCGGCACGACGATGTCCGATTTCATGGACCGGACACTCGGCCTCGGCTATGCGGCCGGCTCGTCGATTCTCGTCGCGATCCTGCTGGCAATCTTCGCGGTGTGGCGCCTGAGCGGCGAATCGCTGTCGGTCGATCTGATCCGCACGCGCAAGGTCGAACTGCTGTACTGGATCGCGATCCTGTTCTCGAACACGCTCGGCACGGCGCTCGGCGATTTTCTCGCGGACAGTTCGGGCCTCGGCTTCGGCGGCGGCGCGCTGCTGATCGGCGGGCTGCTCACACTGATCGTTCTGGCCCACTATTTCACGCGCATTTCAGGCGTGCTGCTGTTCTGGGCCGCATTCGTACTCACGCGGCCGTTTGGGGCCACGGTAGGCGACCTGTTGACGAAACCGGTTGCCAAGGGCGGACTCGCGCTCGGCACGGTCGGATCGTCGGCGGTGCTGCTCGGCGTGCTCGTCGCGATGGTGATCTATGCAAGCATCGCGCAGGCGCGGCGACGCGAGCTTGTGCCCGCGCGGATCGCGCAGACGGCCGATCGGTGAGCGGTAACGGAAAAAGGAAAGGGGCCGCGAGGCCCCTTTTTTGCATGGTGTCGTTCAGTGTCGGCCGGTGCTGCCGAAGCCGCCTTCGCCGCGATCGCTTTGCGCGAAGTCGTCGACGATGTTGAACTGCGCCTGCACGACCGGCACGATCACGAGCTGCGCGAGCCGCTCGAACGGGTTCAGCACGAATTCGGTCTGGCCGCGATTCCACGTCGAGACCATCAACTGGCCCTGGTAGTCGGAATCGATCAGGCCGACGAGGTTGCCGAGCACGATACCGTGCTTGTGGCCGAGGCCCGAGCGCGGCAGGATCAGCGCTGCGTAGCCGGGATCCGCGAGGTGGATCGCGAGGCCGGTCGGCACGAGCGTCGTTTCGCCCGGCTGCAGCGTGACGGGTGCGTCGAGACACGCGCGCAGGTCGAGGCCCGCGCTGCCGGTGGTGGCGTAGGCGGGCAGGTAATCGCGCATGCGCGCGTCGAGAATCTTCAGATCGAGTTTCATGCGGTCGTCGAATCGGTCGGGAAGGGCGCGGCGGTGCGGGCCGCCGCGCGGGTGATCAGATCAGGCGGTTGTCCGGCAGGCGCTTCGCGATTTCCGCGACGAGCACGTGCGCGAGTTCGTCCTTCGGTGCGCGCGGCAGGCGCGTGAGGCCGGCCGCCTCGAACAGCACGACTTCGTTGTCGTCGCGGCCGAACGTCAGCGGGCCGAGATTGCCGACCAGGAGCGGCACGTTCTTGCGCTTGCGCTTCTCGTCGCCGTGCACGTCGAGGTCGCCGCTTTCGGCCGCGAACCCTACGCAATAGGGCGGATCGGGCAGCGCCGCGACCGACGCGAGGATGTCCGGGTTCTCGACGAACGCGAGTGCCGGCATCTTGCGGTCGGCCGTCTTCTTCATCTTGTGCTCGGCCGGATGATCGACGCGCCAGTCGGCGACCGCGGCCACCGCGATGAAGATGTCGGCGTCGGACACCGCTTGCATCACCGCGTCGTACATCTGCTGTGCCGTCTGCACGTCCTGGCGGGACACGCCCCACGGCGTGTCGAGCGCGACCGGCCCCGCGACGAGATGCACGTCGGCACCGGCCTGCTGCGCGGCGCGCGCGAGCGCGAAGCCCATCTTGCCGCTCGAGCGGTTCGTGAGGCCGCGTACCGGATCGAGCGGCTCGAACGTCGGGCCGGCCGTGATCAGCACGCGCCGGTGCGCGAGCACCTTCGGCGCGAAGTGCGCGACGATCGCTTCGTAAATCGCCTCGGGTTCGAGCATGCGGCCGTCGCCGACTTCGCCGCAGGCCTGGGCGCCCGAATCGGGGCCGAGCACCGACACGCCGTCGGCGCGCAACTGCGCGACGTTGCGCTGCGTGGCCGGGTTCTGCCACATCTGGCGGTTCATCGCGGGCACGACGAGCAGCGGGCAGTCGCGCGCGACGCACAGCGTCGACAGCAGGTCGTCCGCGAACCCGTGCGCGAGCTTCGCGAGGAAATCCGTCGACGCGGGCGCGATCACGATCGCGTCGGCTTCGCGCGACAGGTCGATGTGCGCCATGTTGTTGTCGATGCGTGCGTCCCACTGGCTCGTGTAGACGGGCCGGCCGGACAGCGCCTGCATCGTGACGGGCGTGATGAACTGCGTCGCGGCTTCGGTCATCGCGACCTGCACGGTCGCGCCTGCCTTCGTCAGCAGCCGGGTGAGCTCGGCGATCTTGTAGCAGGCGATGCCGCCCGTCAGGCCGAGAACGAGGTGTTTTCCTGCGAGTTCTGCGTGTGCCAACTCAGGCCTCCAAGGGTCAAACGGAACGGCCGGCGCGAAGCCGGCCGTCGACACCGAGTATGCGCGCTCAGCGCGAGCCGCGCACGCGACGCAGTTCGTCGTAGATCAGCAGCACCGCACCGATCGTGATCGCGGAATCGGCGAGGTTGAACGCCGGGAAGTGCCAGGCGCCGACGTGGAAATCGAGAAAGTCGATCACGTGGCCGTAGATCAGCCGGTCGATCACGTTGCCGAGCGCGCCGCCGAGGATCAGCGCGAGCGACAGGCTGAACAGTCGCTGCTGGCCGTGACGGCGCAGCAGGAAGCAGATCACGAGCGTGGCGCCGATGCCGAGCGCGGTGAACGCCCAGCGCTGCCAGCCGCTCGCGGTCGACAGGAAGCCGAACGCGGCGCCGCGGTTGTACACCAGCACGAGGTTGAAGAACGACGTCAGCGCATGCTGCGCGCCGTACGCGAACGTTTTCAGGATCGCGATCTTCGACAGCTGATCGAACAGGATCACGATCAGCGAAATGCCGAGCCAGGGCGCGAGCGCGCCGCTGGCCGGTTTCGACACAGTCTTCGCCATATTCAAGCAGCGCTCCGGGTTTCGCCGTTTTCAAACAGGTTCGAGAAGCAGCGGCCGCACAGCGTCGGATGATCGGCGTGCGCGCCGACGTCCTCGCGATAGTGCCAGCAGCGTTCGCACTTCTGGTACTTCGACGCCGCAACGTCGACGCTTTCCTGCGCTTCGTCGTCGACCTTCACGACCGTTGCCGCCGACGTGATCAGCACGAACTTCAGGTCCTCGCCGAGGCTCGCGAGTGCGTCGTAGCGCGCGCCGCTCGCATGCACGGCCACTTCCGCCTGCAGCGACGAACCGATGCGGTTCGCGGTGCGTGCCTCCTCGAGCGCCTTCGTCACGTTGCCGCGTACGTCGCGCAGCAGCGCCCACTTCTCGATCAGCGCGGCCGAGCCGGCAACTTCCGGATACGCGTAGTAGGTTTCCGTGAATACGGTGTCGCTGGCCGGCTGGAACACCTTCCACGCTTCTTCCGCCGTGAACGACAGGAACGGCGCGAGCACGCGCAGCAGGCCGTGCGTGAGGTGGTACAGCGCGGTCTGCGCGGAGCGGCGTGCGCGCGAATCGGCCGCGCTCGTGTACAGGCGGTCCTTCAGCACGTCGAGGTAGAAGCCGCCGAGGTCTTCCGAGCAGTACGTCTGCAGCTTCGCGACGACCGGGTGGAACTCGTACTTCTCGTAGTGGCCGAGCAGTTCCGTCTGCAGTTGCGCGGAGAACGCGACCGCGTAGCGGTCGATCTCGAGCCATTCGTCGACCGGCACCGCGTGCTGCGCATAGTCGAAGTCCGACAGGTTCGCGAGCAGGAAGCGCAGCGTGTTGCGGATGCGGCGATAGCCTTCCGTCACGCGCTTCAGGATTTCCTCGGAGATCGCGAGCTCGCCCGAATAGTCGGTCGACGCGATCCACAGGCGGATGATTTCCGCGCCGAGTCGGTTCGCGACTTCATGCGGGTCGATGCCGTTGCCGAGCGACTTGCTCATCTTGCGGCCTTCGCCGTCGACCGTGAAGCCGTGCGTGAGCAGGCCCTTGTACGGCGCGCGGCCGTCGATCATCGACGCGGTCAGCAGCGACGAGTGGAACCAGCCGCGGTGCTGGTCCGAGCCTTCGAGGTACAGGTCGGCCGGGAACTGCAGCTGATCCTTGTGCGAGCCACGCAGCACGTGCCAGTGCGTCGTGCCCGAATCGAACCATACGTCTAGCGTGTCGCGGTTCTTTTCGTACAGGTTCGCGTCGTCGCCGATCAGCTCGCGCGGGTCGAGCGTCTGCCACGCCTCGATGCCCGACTGCTCGACACGTTTCGCGACTTCCTCGAGCAGCTCCAGCGTGCGCGGGTGCAGCTCGCCGGTTTCCTTGTGCACGAAGAACGCCATCGGCACGCCCCACTGGCGCTGGCGCGACAGTGTCCAGTCGGGACGGTTCGCGATCATGCTGAACAGGCGCTGCTTGCCCCACGACGGGTAGAACGCGGTCGCCTCGATGCCCTCGAGCGCGGTTTCGCGCAGCGTCTTGCCGTCGTCGCGCGGGGTGACGTCCATGCCGGCGAACCACTGCGACGTCGCGCGGTAGATGATCGGCGTCTTGTGGCGCCAGCAGTGCATGTAGCTGTGCGTGTACTTCTCGCTGCGCAACAGCGAGCCGGCCGCGTTCAGTGCATCGACGATCTTCGGGTTCGCGTCCCAGATCGACAGGCCGCCGAACAGCGGCAGCGATTCGATGTAGCGACCGTCGCCCATCACCGGGTTGATGATGTCCGAGTCGGTCATCCCGTGCGCCTTGCACGACTGGAAGTCCTCGATGCCGTATGCGGGCGACGAGTGCACGACGCCGGTACCCGTATCGGTCGTCACGTAGTCGCCGAGGTAGACGGGCGCGGTGCGCTTGTAGCCGGGGTGGGCCGATGCGAGCGGGTGGTGGAAGCGCAGGTTCGCGAGCTTCACGCCGGGGGTGGTCGCGACGACGCGGCCGGTCAGCTTGAACTCGGTCATGCAGGCTTCGACGCGTTCTTGCGCGATGATCAGCAGCCCGCGCTCGGTGTCGACCAGCGCATAGACGATTTCCGGATGGAGGTTCAGCGCCTGGTTGGCGGGGATCGTCCACGGCGTGGTGGTCCAGATCACGATGCCGCCCTCGGCGCGCGGCAGCGCCGGCAGGCCGAACGCCTGCGCGGTCTTTTCCGGTTCCGCGAATGCGAACATCACGTCGATCGTCGGGTCGGTGCGGTCCTTGTACTCGACCTCCGCCTCGGCGAGTGCCGAGCCGCAGTCGAAGCACCAGTTCACCGGCTTCAGCCCGCGATACACATAGCCCTTCTCGATGATCTTGCCGAGCGCGCGGATCTCTTCCGCCTCGTTGACGAAGTTCATCGTCTTGTACGGATTCGCCCAGTCGCCGAGCACGCCGAGGCGCTTGAAGCCGACCTTCTGCTTCTCGATCTGCTCGGTCGCGTACGCGCGCGCCTTGCTCATCACTTCGGCCGCCGGCAGCGACTTGCCGAACTGCTTTTCGATCTGGATCTCGATCGGCATCCCGTGACAATCCCAGCCCGGCACGTACGGTGCGTCGAAGCCGGCCATGTTGCGCGACTTGACGACGATGTCCTTCAGGATCTTGTTGACCGCATGACCGAGGTGGATGTCGCCGTTCGCATACGGGGGGCCGTCGTGCAGGATGAACTTCGGCCGGCCCTGGCTGGCCGCGCGGATCTTCTCGTAGATGCCGCGCTCTTCCCATTCCTTGACCCACTGCGGCTCGCGCTTGGGCAGGTCGCCGCGCATCGGGAACGGCGTGTCGAGCAGGTTGACCGGATACTTGGCCTGCGGTTTCGAATCGGCTTTCTTGTTGCTCATGATGGGATCGCTATCTAAATCGGGGGACGCTCGGGCGTCGTGAATCGGGGATGCGCGTGAGTGGGCGGCGCGAGGGTGCGGCGCCAGGCGCCGCCGTCCGGATCAGCTAATTCGGTCGGTTGCCGACGTCGAGAAGCCGGTCGCGCGGCTGCCCGGCGCACGGTCGCGCTCGATGAAGTACGCGCGCGCGTTCGCGACGTCCAGTGCGATCGCGCGCGACAGCGCCTCGAGATCGTCGTACTTCGCCTCGTCACGCAGCTTCTTCAGGAATTCAACGCGGATCAGCTTGCCGTACGCGTCGCCGTGCCAGTCGAGCAGGTGGACTTCGAGCAGCACGCGGCCGGAATCGTCGACGGTCGGGCGCAGCCCGAGGCTCGCGACGCCCGGCAGCGGGTCGGGGCCGAGGCCGTGCACCTGCACGACGAAGATGCCCGCGAGCGCCGGCCGCTTGTGCGCGATCGGCAGGTTCAGCGTCGGGAAACCGAGGTCGCGGCCGAGCTTCAGCCCGTGCGCGACGTGGCCGCTGATCGCATAGCCGTGGCCCAGCGCCTGCGCAGCCGCGCCGAGATCGCCCGCGGCGAGCGCGGCGCGCACGCCCGAGCTCGAGATGCGCGTGCCGTCGCTGCCGGCGACCGTGCCCATCTGCTCGACCTCGAAGCCGTACTGTTCGCCGGCCGCCTTCAGCGTGTCGAAGGTGCCCGCGCGCTTCGCGCCGTAGCAGAAATCGTCGCCGACCATCATCCAGCGCGTGTGCAGCCCGTTCACCAGCGTGCGTTCGACGAACGCCTGCGGCGACTGGCTCGCGAAGGTGTGGTTGAAGTGCTCGACGACGACGCGGTCGACACCGTGATCGCGCAGCGCCTCGAGCTTGTCGCGCAGCATCGCGATGCGCGGCGGCGCGCCGGCCGGATTGAAGAATTCGCGCGGGTGCGGCTCGAACGTCATCACGCACACGGGCAGGCCGCGCGCGTCCGCTGCCGCGCGCACGCGCGCAAGCAGGGCCTGGTGGCCGCGATGGACACCGTCGAAGTTGCCGATCGTCAGCGCGCACGGGGCACGGCTCTCGGCGTTGGGCAGGCCGCGGAAGACTTTCACGATAGCGGATGCAGCGGTCGGGGAATGGGCGGTGGGATGCCGCAAAGCAGAAGATTATAAACGTTCGGGCGGCCCGGCGGCCGAGAAGGGGGGAAACGCGGGGGCGAATGGTAAAATTCGCGGATGAAAAAACTCGTGATCCTGATTTCCGGTCGCGGCAGCAACATGGAGGCCATCGTCCGCGCGTGCGCGCAGGAACGCTGGCCGGCCGAGGTCGCTGCCGTGATCGCCAACCGGCCCGACGCGGCCGGCCTGGCTTTTGCCGCGTCGCACGGGGTGGCGACCGCGGTGGTCGACCATCGCTCGTTCGACGGCCGCGACAGCTTCGACGCGGCGCTCGCCGCCGAGATTGACCGTTTCGCGCCTGATCTCGTCGTGCTCGCCGGCTTCATGCGCATCCTTACGCCCGATTTCGTCAGACGATATGAGGGCCGGCTGCTGAACATCCATCCGTCGTTGCTGCCGAGCTTCAAGGGCATCCACACGCACCAGCAGGCGCTGGATGCCGGCGTCGCGCTGCATGGCGCGAGCGTGCATTTCGTGATTCCCGAGCTCGACAGCGGCGCGATCGTCGCGCAGGGCGCGGTGCCCGTGCGCGCGGGCGACGACGCGGCCGCGCTCGCGCAGCGCGTGCTGACGGTCGAGCACGTGCTGTATCCGCGTGCGGTGCGCTGGTTCGTCGAGGGGCGCCTGCGCCTCGAGAACGGCCGGGCAGTGGTGCCGCCGGATGAGGCGCGCTGGATTTTCGCGGATCAACCGCATACCGAAACGAGCGAGGGCGTATGAAGCTGCACGGATTCCTGATTGGCCAGACCGAGACCTTGCTGGCCGAGGTGCTGAAGTTCACCGGCCCCGCCGACGCGACCACGAGCCGGTTCTTCCGCGCGCACCCGAAGCTCGGCCACGCCGAGCGCGGCGTGATCGCCGAGGCGGTGTTCGCGGTGCTGCGCCGGAAGATGGAGTTTTCGCACCTGGCCGAGAGTGGCACGGGCAGCCCCGCGCGGCGCCTGACGCTGCTCGGCCTGATGCAGACGCTCGGCCGCAATGCGCTGAAGCCGTTCGTGTCCGACACCGAGGCCGCGTGGCTCGAGCACGTGTCGAAGATCGATCCGGCGAGCCTGCCGGTGCGCGTGCGCACGAACCTGCCGGACTGGATCTACCAGGCGCTGTCGGCCCGTTTCGATGCCGAGGAACTCGCGCAGCTCGCCGCGGCGCTGAACTACCCGGCGCCGCTGGACCTGCGCGCCAACGCGCAGAAGGCCACGCGCGATCAGGTGATCGACGCGCTGCGCGCGAACGGCATCGACGCGGGCGAGACGCCGTTTGCGCCGCACGGCGTGCGCGTCGTCGGCAAGCCGGCGCTCACGCGCCTGAAGCTGTTCGAGGAAGGTCAGATCGAGGTGCAGGACGAGGGCAGCCAGCTGCTGTGCTCGCTGGTCGCGCCGCGACGTGGCGAGATGGTCGTCGATTTCTGCGCGGGCGCCGGCGGCAAGACGCTCGCGCTCGGCGCGATGATGCGCTCGACCGGGCGCCTGTATGCGTTCGACGTGTCGGAAAAGCGCCTCACGAAGCTGAAGCCGCGCCTCGCGCGCAGCGGGCTGTCGAACGTGAATCCGGTGCTGATCGACAGCGAGCACGACGCGAAGATCAAGCGGCTCGCCGGCAAGATCGACCGCGTGCTGGTCGACGCGCCGTGCAGCGGTCTCGGCACGCTGCGCCGCAACCCCGACCTCAAGTGGCGCCAGACGCGCACGTCGATCGAGGAACTCACGCCGAAGCAGGCGTCGATCCTCGCGAGCGCCGCGCGTCTCGTGAAGAAGGGCGGCCGGCTCGTGTACGCGACCTGCAGCGTGCTCGACGCGGAGAACGAAGCGATCGTCGAGCAGTTCCTGGCCGATCATCCGGACTTCGTGCTGGTGCCCGCGCAGAAGGTGCTGGCCGACCAGCGCATCGCGCTCGAGACCGGCGACTACCTGTCGCTGTGGCCGCACCGCCATGCGACCGACGGCTTCTTCGCCGCGGTGCTCGAACGGCGCGCGCAGTAACGGCAGGACCCACGGATGATGCAGAACCGCCTGCTGTCGCACCGGCTCGCGTCGGTAATCCGCGACTTCAACCAGCCCGTGATGATCTGGCAGGCAGCGATCCTCGTCGGCGCGCTGTGTTTCGCGTGGGTCGCCGCGCGCTTCGTGCACGGCCGCATCGACGCGCGCCGGCGCGCGGCCGGCCGGACGCCGGGTGCCGGTGCGCAAAGCCTGAAGCGCGCGCTGTTCCCGCTGTTCGGCGGCCTGTTCGTGCTGGCCGCGCAGCTTGGGTTCGACCCGTTCATGTCGACGTCGCTGCTGTCGCTCGCGCTTGTGCCGCTGTTCGGCATCGGGTTGATCTACGTACTGTTCTTCTTCGCGCGGCGCGTGTTTGCCCGTGACGGCCACACGCACGCGTGGCTTTCGATCGTCGAGAAGATCGTGTCGGTGATCGTGTGGGCGGCGATGGTGCTCACGGTGCTGGGGATCCAGCGCGACGTGATCGCGTGGCTCGACAGCGTGCAGTTCCGCGTCGCGAATGCGCACCTGACGCTGCTGTCGGTGATTTCCGGTGCGCTGTGGGTGTGCGTGACGCTGATGGTCGCGATGTGGCTCGGCTCCGTGTTCGAGGAGCGACTCGCGCGCGCCTCCACGCTCGACGCGAACCTGAAGGTCGTGCTGTCACGGGTCGGCCGCGCGCTGCTCGTGTTCGCGGCGATCCTGATCGGACTGTCGCTCGTCGGCATCGACGTGACGGTGCTCGGCGTGTTCGGCGGCGCGGTGGGCGTCGGCCTCGGCTTCGGGCTGCAGAAGATCGCCAGCAATTACGTGTCGGGCTTCATCATCCTGCTCGACCGCTCGTTGCGGCTCGGCGACGCGATCAGCGTCGGCGGGCTGCAGGGCGTCGTCACGCAGATTCGCACGCGTTACACCGTCGTGCGCGGCCTCGACGGCAACGAGACGCTGATCCCGAACGAGAAACTGATCACCGACGTCGTGCAGAACCAGTCGTCGTACCTGACGCGCGGCTACGCGAAGGTCGCCGTGCAGGTCGCCTATACCAGCGACGTCGAGCAGGCGCTCTCGGTGCTCGCGGAAGCCGCGAACGGCGTGCCGCGCGTGCTCGCGGAGCCGGCGCCGACCGCGTACCTGGTCAGCTTCGGCGCGGACGGGATCGATCTGGAGCTCGGTTTCTGGATCGAGGATTCGGCGAAAGGCACGTCGGGCGTGCGTTCGTCCGTGAACCGCAACATCTGGCGGCTTTTCGGCGAGCACGGAATCTCGATTCCGTTCCCGCAGCGCGAAGTGCGCGTGGTCGGCCTGCCCGACGGGTTTGCCGCGACCGGCGTGGTGGCCGAGGGCGTGCCCGTGGCGGCGGTCAACGGCGCGGGGGACGGGCGGGCGTCGGCGGCCTAGGCGCGAATCGGGCAATTCGGGCGGTCAGAACCGGAGCGCGGGGCTTTCCCGGTCCGCCGATGGACTGTCCGCGTTGCGTCAAGACAAGAAAATATTCATTTTTTACAAAGACTTGGAACGGTTGAAGTAAAATTCCGGTCTACACGCGGTATGCTTTCATTTTTATGACGTCGGCCTGCGCCGGCGTCGCTCTCACCACAGGTAACTGCCTTGTTGAATTCCCTGCTCGATTTTCTTTCCCACGGGCTCCTGCGCTTTTCGTGGTGGCAGGTCGCGCTGTTCGCGCTCGCCGTCACGCACGTCACGATCATCGGCGTGACGGTCTACCTGCACCGCTGCCAGGCGCACCGCGCGCTGGAGCTGCACCCGATCGCGAGCCACTTCTTCCGTGTCTGGCTGTGGATGACGACGGGCATGCTGACGGGCCAGTGGGCCGCGATCCATCGCAAGCACCATGCGAAATGCGAAACCGAGGAAGATCCGCACAGCCCGCAGACGCGCGGCATCTGGAAGGTGTTCCTCGAAGGCGCCGAGCTGTATCGCGCGGAAGCGAAGAACGAAGAAACGATGCGCAAGTTCAGCCACGGCACGCCGAATGACTGGATCGAGCGCAATCTGTACTCGAAGTACCCGATCCTTGGCGTGAGCCTGATGATGGTGATCGACGTCGCGCTGTTCGGCGTGCTCGGCCTGACCGTGTGGGCCGTGCAGATGGTCTGGATTCCGTTCTGGGCCGCGGGTGTCGTGAACGGGTTCGGCCACTTCTGGGGCTACCGCAACTTCAACTCGGCCGACGCGAGCACGAACCTGTTCCCGTGGGGCATCGTGATCGGCGGCGAAGAACTGCACAACAACCACCACACGTTCGCGACGTCGGCGAAGCTGTCGAACAAGTGGTACGAGTTCGATATCGGCTGGATGTATATCCGTATCATGTCGGCATTCGGTCTCGCGAAGGTGAAGAAGGTCGCCCCGACCCCGCGTCTGAACAAGCCGAAGACGGTGCTCGACCAGGAAACGCTGCAGGCCGTGCTGTCGAACCGCTACGAAGTGATGGCGCGCTACGGCAAGGCCGTGAAGCGTGCGTACCGCCAGGAGCTCGCGCACCTGAAGGAACTCGGTTCGAGCGAGAAGTACCAGCTGATGCGTGGCGCGCGCAAGTGGTTCCACAAGGATGCCGACGGCCTCGACGAGCCGCAGAAGAAGCTGCTGCCGGAGATTTTCGCGAACAGCCAGAAGCTGCATACGTACTTCCAGCTGCGCCAGGATCTGGCCGCGATCTGGGATCGTTCGACCGCCTCGCGCGAACAGCTGCTCGCGCAATTGCAGGATTGGTGCCATCGCGCGGAACAAAGCGGCATCAAGGCGCTGCAGGAATTCGCGACGCGCCTGCGTCGCTACGCCTGATTCGAAATCGATTAGAATCTCAGGACGTCACAAACCCCGCGTTGGCGGGGTTTTTTCATTTGGGCGGCTGGTTTTCGAAGGGCGACCGGAAGCGCCGGAATTCGTGTGAGGCTTGGGGCGCGGCGACGTGGCGCTCCGGGTGATAGCGTAGAGGATGGGGCTGGAGTGCGCGCTGAAGCGCTGACTCGGACCGACCGCGAAGCATGGGGCCCGAGTAAGTGCTAAAGGACTGACTCGGGCCGACCGCGAAGCATGGGACCCGAGTAAGTGCTAAAGGACTGACTCGGGCCGACCGCGAAGCATGGGACCCGAGTAAGTGCTGAAGCACTAACTCGGGCCGACAGGAGATATGGAGATGCAATCGACGATCAAATCCGTCGAGTACGACCGGCCGGTCTCGGCAGGAACCGTCTGTGGCGTCGGGCAAGCGTGGGCCAAGGTGCCCGATGCACCGTCGGCCGAAGAACGCGCCGCCCTGAAGGCGCGCATCAAGGCGCTGCTCGCACGTGAAAAGGCCGTGCTCGTCGCTCACTACTACGTGGATGCCGAGCTGCAGGAACTGGCCGACGAAACCGGCGGCTGCGTCGCCGATTCGCTTGAAATGGCCCGCTTCGGCCGCGACCACGACGCACAGACGCTCGTCGTCGCCGGCGTGCGCTTCATGGGCGAAACCGCCAAGATCCTGAGCCCCGGGAAACGCGTACTGATGCCCGATCTCGACGCGACCTGCTCGCTCGATCTCGGTTGCCCGGTCGACGAATTCTCCGCGTTCTGCGATGCGCATCCCGATCGCACCGTCGTCGTCTACGCAAACACCAGCGCCGCCGTGAAGGCGCGCGCCGACTGGATGGTCACGTCGTCGATCGGCCTCGAGATCGTCGCTGACCTGCACGCACGGGGCGAGAAGATCATCTGGGCACCCGATCGCCATCTCGGCAGCTACATCCAGAAGAAAACCGGCGCGGACATGCTGTTGTGGCAGGGTTCGTGCCTCGTCCACGACGAATTCAAGGGCATCGAGCTCGACCTGCTGCGCGCCGAGTATCCGGACGCGAAGGTGCTCGTGCATCCCGAGTCGCCGGAAAACGTCGTCGCGCAGGCGGACGTCGTCGGCTCGACGACGCAACTGATCGACGCAGCCGTGAAGTTCGACGCGACGCACTTCATCGTCGCGACCGACCTCGGCATCCTGCACAAAATGCAGCTCGCGGCACCCGGCAAGACCTTCATCGCCGCGCCGACGGCCGGCAACAGCGCGACCTGCAAGAGCTGCGCCCATTGCCCGTGGATGGCGATGAACGGTCTCGCGAACCTCGCCGACGTGCTCGAGCGCGGTCACAACGAGATCTTCGTCGATCCCGCGATCGGCGCGCGCGCGCGTCTGCCGATCGACCGGATGCTCGATTTCGCAGCGGCGCACAAGAAGCGCGTGCAGGCGAGCGGCGATCTGCAGCGCGATCAGCAACTGTTCGCGAACGTGGGGGCTGCATGAACGGCGCAGTTTCTCCACTGTTCGAAGCCGTGCGCGCACAATACGGCGCGGCATTCGACGAAGCGATCGCACGCAACGTCGCCGATGCGATCGCCGAAGACGTCGGCACCGGTGACCAGACCGGGCGGCTCGTGCCGGCCGGGGAGCGGCGCCGTGCGCGCATCATCGTGCGTGAGGAAGCAGTGTTGTGCGGCGTGCCGTGGTTCGAGGCCGTCATCTCGCGCATCGATCCGTCGATCGTCGTGCAGTGGCGGTTTCGCGAAGGCGACCGGATGACGCCGGATTCGACGGTCTGCGAACTCGAAGGACCGGCGCGCGCGCTGTTGACGGCCGAGCGCAACGGCCTGAACTTCCTGCAACTGCTGTCGGGCGTCGCGACCGCAACGCGTCGTTACGTCGATCGCGTCGAAGGCACGCGCGCGAAGATTCTCGATACGCGCAAGACGCTGCCGGGCCTGCGGCTCGCGCAGAAGTACGCGGTGCGGGTCGGCGGCGGCGAGAACCAGCGTCTCGCGCTGTACGACGGCATCCTGATCAAGGAAAACCACATTGCGGCAGCCGGCGGCGTCGGCGAAGCGCTCGATGCGGCGTTCGCCCTCGATTCAGGCGTGCCGGTGCAGGTCGAGGTCGAGACGCTTGCGCAGCTCGACACGGCGCTCGCGCATGGCGCGCAATCGGTGCTGCTCGACAACTTCACGCTCGACATGATGCGCGAAGCGGTGCGTGTCGCGGCTGACAAGGCCGTGCTCGAAGTGTCGGGCGGTGTCAATTTCGATACGGTGCGCACGTTCGCGGAGACGGGCGTCGACCGCATCTCGATCGGCGCGCTGACGAAGGACGTGCGCGCGACCGACTATTCGATGCGGATCGTCGACTGACCACGCGATAGTCCGTCTGACGAAAAAAGCCGCTGGCGCGCAAACGCCAGCGGCTTTTTTGTGGGCCTCAAGCCGGAAGGGTCTGCCGCTCAGCGGCGCGAGCGGGGCGTGAGCACGCTCGGCAGCGCCTTCGGCAGCGTGTGCGGCCAGTCGCGGCTGTAGTGCAGCCCGCGGCTTTCGCGGCGCGAGTACGCGCTCTTCACGATCAGTGTCGCGACGTCGACGAGATTGCGCAGTTCGAGCAGGTCGCGCGTCACGCGGAAGTTTGCGTAGTACTCGTGGATCTCGTCGCGCAGCAGCGACAAACGATGCTTCGCACGCTCGAGACGCTTGTCGGTGCGCACGATGCCGACGTAGTTCCACATCAGCCGGCGCAGTTCGTCCCAGTTGTGCGCGACGACGACTTCCTCGTCCGCATCCGACACGCGGCTTTCGTCCCATGCGGGCAGCGTGCCCGGCGTTTCGGCGTCGAAGCCGGCGGCCTCGATTGCCTCGGCCGCCGCGCGGCCGATCACGAGGCATTCGAGCAGCGAATTGCTCGCGAGCCGGTTCGCGCCGTGCAGCCCCGTGTACGACGTCTCGCCGACCGCATACAGGCCCGCGAGATCGGTGCGTCCGGCGAGGTCGGTGACGACGCCGCCGCACGTGTAGTGCGCGGCCGGCACGACCGGAATCGGCTGCTTCGCGATGTCGATGCCGAATTCAAGGCAGCGCGCGTGGATCGTCGGGAAGTGTTCGCGCAGGAATGCTTCCGGCTGATGGCTGATGTCGAGATACACGCAGTCGATCCCGCGCTTCTTGATCTCGAAGTCGATCGCGCGCGCGACGATGTCGCGCGGCGCGAGTTCCGCGCGCGGATCGTGCGCGGGCATGAAGCGCGTGCCATCCGGCAGTTTCAGCAGGCCGCCTTCGCCGCGCACGGCTTCCGAAATCAGGAACGATTTCGCGTACGGATGGAACAGGCAGGTCGGGTGGAACTGGATGAATTCCATGTTCGACACGCGGCAGCCCGCGCGCCACGCCATCGCGATGCCGTCGCCGGTCGCGGTGTCGGGGTTCGTCGTGTACAGGTAGACTTTGCCGGCGCCGCCGGTCGCGAGTACCGTGTGCGGCGCCTCGATCGTGATCGTGCGATCGTTGTCGACGTCGAGCGCATACAGCCCGTGACAGCGGCGACCGGGCAGCCCGAGCCGGTCCGACGTGATCAGGTCGATCGCATGGTGGTTTTCGAAGAACGTGATGTTCGGATGCTGGCGCGCGCGGTCGGACAGCGTCGCGAGCACCGCATGGCCGGTTGCGTCGGCCGCATGGATGATTCGGCGGTGACTATGGCCGCCTTCGCGCGTCAGATGGAAGCCGAGTTCGGCCGCATCGTCCTTCGTGAACGGCACGCCCTGCGAAATCAGCCATTCGATCGCTTCGCGGCCGTGCTCGACGATGTAGCGCGTCGCGCCTTCGTCGCACAGCCCGCCGCCGGCGACCAGCGTGTCGTCGACGTGGTTCTCGATGCTGTCCGCCGAATCGAGGACGGCCGCAATGCCGCCTTGCGCGTGATCGCTTGCCCCCTCCATCATCGAACGTTTAGCGATCAGCGCGACACGTCGCGTGCTGGCCAGGTTGAGTGCGACCGACAGCCCTGCCAGGCCGCTGCCGACGATCGCCACGTCGAATTTCATGCTGCATCTCCATCGTTACGCTTTAGCTCTTGTGCGTTCCGTCGGCCGTGGCCGGGGAAAGAGGAGAGCATACCGCGTCGGGCTCGCGCGTGCGCGCAAAACCCCACGCGTGCGCGCAAAACAAAAAGCCCCGCATGTGCGGGGCTTTTTGGTCGCCGTCAGGCTGGCAGAAACCGGAGATTACTTGATCTTGGTTTCTTTGTATTCCACATGCTTGCGGACGACGGGATCGAACTTCTTGATCGCCATCTTTTCCGGCATGTTGCGCTTGTTCTTCGTGGTCGTGTAGAAGTGACCCGTACCAGCGGTCGACTCCAGCTTGATCTTGTCGCGTGCGCCTTTTGCCATGATTGTGCTCCTTGGGCTTAGGCTTCGCCGCGTGCGCGCAGGTCAGCGAGCACGGAATCGATGCCGTTCTTGTCGATCAGGCGCAGGCCGGCGTTCGAGACGCGCAGGCGCACCCAGCGGTTTTCGCTCTCAACCCAGAACCGGCGGTTTTGCAGGTTCGGGAGGAAGCGGCGCTTCGTCTTGTTGTTGGCGTGGGAAACGTTGTTGCCGCTCATCGGCGCTTTCCCAGTTACTTGGCATACGCGTGCCATGAGAGCACTCCTAATACGCTAAATTCGGGGTTCGATCGCCGATGAAGGTTCCATCGTACCGCCACGTGATCCATGGCTGCACTCAGAACGCCGAAGCCTTTACAGACAAGGCCCTTCGATGGCTAGAACTGGTTGGAAAAAAGACAGACGACGATTCTAGCAGAAAAAGTTCAGAAAAATCAAACCCAATTTCGCTTCGTCGTTGCGGAGACCCCGGGGCGGGTCGCCGGGCCACAGTCTACAGCCAACCGGCGCGTGCGAACGAAAATGTATCGTCGGTGCCGACGACGACGTGATCGAGCAGCTTCGCGTCGACGAGCGTGAGCGCTTCGTGCAGCATGCGCGTCAGGCGGCGATCTTCCGCGCTGGGCTGCACCGCGCCGGACGGGTGATTGTGCGCGATGATCAGCGCGGCGGCATTCAGCATGAGCGCGCGCCGCACGATCTCGCGCGGATAGACGACCATCCGTGTCAGCGAGCCGCGTGCGCTCTCTTCAACGTCGATGAGGCCATGACGGGCGTCCAGGTACAGCGTGACGAATACTTCGTGCGGACGCGTGCCGATCCTGAGCCGCAGATAGTCCTCGACCGCGCCTGGCGAGCCGATCTGCATCCGCTCGCGGGCTTTCTCGGCGAGCGCGCGCTGAACGATCTCGGTCACCGCGATCAGCACCGCCGAGCGAGCGGGGCCGATGCCGGGGTGCATGGCGAACGCGCCGGGCTCCGCGTCGAGCATGTTGCGCAGCGAATCGCCGAAACGTGCGAGCAGCGCGCGGGCGCTGGCGAACACGTCGTGGCCGCCGCCGCCCGTGCCGAGCAGCAGCGCGATCAGCTCCGCGTCGGTCAGCGCGGCCGGCCCGCGTTCCAGCAACCGCTCGCGCGGCAGATGGGGTTTCCAGTTTCGCGGGCGGCGCGTGCGCGGCGGCGTGGCTGCGTCGATGCGGCGGGCCGGAGCGACGGGCGCATCGGCGATGTCGCGACATTCGGTCGCCGGGGCGGCGAGACAGGGTGACAGCATGATCCAGACTCCATTGGCGGCGTGCGCGGGCGCGATGTCGTCGCACTTTCAGCCTTGCGCGCTCAGGTGACTTACAATATTGGCTTTGCGCCGGGCCTTTCGGCCAGTTCGGGCGCCGACGAACACGAGTCATTCATGAGCATCATCGACCTATCCGAAGTGAAGCCCGGTTCCCATGTCACGCTGCATTACCGGCTTGCGTTGGCCGACGGCGCCGACATCGTCAACACCTTCTCCGACAAGCCCGCCACGCTGCTGCTCGGCGCGGGGCAACTGGCGCCCTCGCTGGAACAGATTCTGATCGGGCTCAGGGTGGGCGACCATTCGACTTATCAGCTAACGCCCGAGCAGGGGTTCGGTCCCCGCAATCCCGACATGCTCCAGCGCGTGACGCTGTCGACGCTGCGCGAGAACGGGATGGTCGGCGACGATTTCACGCCGGGCGACCTGATCGAGTTCAACGCGCCGGACGGCGGCCGCTATGCAGGGGTGCTGAAGGAAGTCAGCGAAACCTCGGCGCTGTTCGACTTCAATCATCCGCTCGCGGGCCAAGCGCTCACGTTCGAAGTGAAAATCATCGGAATCCTGTAATCATGAGCACCACCGATACGCTGTCCGGGCAGACCGTCGCCGCCGATGCCGAAATCCTGCTGGCCCAGCCGCGTGGCTTCTGCGCGGGCGTCGATCGTGCGATCGAGATCGTCGAGCGCGCGATCGCGATGCACGGTGCGCCGATCTACGTCCGTCACGAGATCGTCCACAACAAGTACGTGGTCGAGGATCTGAAGAAGAAAGGCGCGATCTTTGTCGAGGAACTCGAGGAAGTGCCGGCCGGCAACACCGTGATCTTCAGCGCGCACGGCGTGTCGAAGGCCGTGCGCGACGAGGCGGACGTGCGCGGGTTGCGCATTTACGACGCAACGTGCCCGCTCGTCACGAAGGTGCACGTCGAAGTGGCGAAGATGCGCCAGGACGGTGTCGACATCGTGATGATCGGCCACAAGGGCCACCCGGAAGTCGAAGGCACGATGGGGCAGGTCGAGCGCGGCATGCATCTCGTCGAAAGCGTCGAGGACGTGCAGAAGCTCGAGCTCGCCGATCCCGAGCGCATCGCACTCGTCACGCAGACGACGCTGTCCGTCGACGACGCCGCCGAGATCATCGGCGCGCTGAAGGCGAAGTATCCGAAGATTCGCGAACCGAAGAAACAGGACATCTGCTACGCGACGCAGAACCGCCAGGATGCGGTGAAGTTCATGGCGCCGCAGTGCGACGTCGTGATCGTCGTCGGCAGCCCGAACAGCTCGAATTCGAGCCGGCTGCGTGAAGTGGCCGAGAAGCGTGGCGTGGCCGCGTACATGGTCGACGCACCGGACCAGATCGATCCGGCATGGGTCGCCGGCAAGCGCCGCATCGGCGTGACGGCCGGGGCATCGGCGCCGGAAGTGCTCGCCCAGGCCGTGATCGCGCGGCTGCGCGAGTTGGGTGTGCGCAACGTCCGTGCACTCGAAGGCATCGAGGAAAACGTGTCGTTTCCGCTGCCGCGCGGGCTGAACCTGCCGCCTGCCGCCTGATTGCCGCATCGCACCCGCGATACCCCGAAGCGCGCCGTTTGGCGCGCTTTTTTTTGCGTTGCGAAAACGAGATCGCAACCATTATTCACATCAATGGTGCAACCCGGTTGCTATCGCCGCGCTGAACCGCCTCTCAAAATTGGTTGCAATGCAGGAAAACCCCATCGAATCAGGATTATTGGCGTCCTATAAATGGAGTTACAATGCGCCCGTTTTCAGGCCGGAATGGCTTTGAAATCGGGTTTTGGCAAGGCGCGGGAGACCTACTCGATGCATGTGAAGTTGGCTTACGCCATGTCCGTCGCCGCACCGGTTGCAATGACTGCCGGCTGCAGCAAAAAGAGCGACGACGAGGCGGGCAGGGACGCTGCGGCACGCGCAGCACTGGCAGCCAGCGACGTGCGCGCTGCCGGAACCGGTCGTGCGGTGCCATTGGTGTGCCGCATTGCGCAATCGGACAGTGACAAGGACTACGGGGCACGTTTGGCGATCGAGGAAATCAACGCGCAGGGCTCGAAGATCGGCATGCATTCGGTACGGCGGGCAGCACGCGCCGGCGCCGCCGCCATCGACCGGGCGACGGGCCTGCAGATTGTCCGACAACGAGCCGCGGACCGCGATGCGGCAACGGCAGGGCGCGTCGAACGACGGACGCCCGGGTTTCGGGGCAACGCAGGCGACGTGCAGATGTCACGGGTCCCCTTTCATTTCGATTCGACGAAACAGCGTGTCGCCGCGACCCATCGCGTCGCGGCGGGCGGTCTGCTTCGTTTCACGGATTCCGACGCAGTCCTGACGAGAGTCGGGCGCCACCTTCGCGATGCCGGTTCGGGCGCCGCGGGGGCGGCGGCGGACGGCCCGCTTGCAGCGCAGGCGACGGCGTCCGGCATCGGAGCGCAAACCCTTGGCGACAACGGCATGTGCGTCGCCAAGGTGGTCGAGCCCGCGGGCGACGCGGCGCGCAACCTGATCTGTCCGGATGCAGGGTTCGTCCCGGCCCGGACGGAAAAAGGCATGGCGTTCGGGAAACCGGACACCGGCCGTTGCGGCACGTGCCCTACGACTTCAAGGAGGCCAAGTACACCGTCCTCGATGTCGTGACGATTTAGCGACGGGACTCATGATGGCACCGAAACAGTGCGGTGCCGTTCTGTATCCGCTCCGGCGGCAGGTCCGGCCGTACAGGCCGGGCGGCGCGCGCCGGGACGATCCACCCTTACCGGTATCGACTAGTACCCGCAGTGTCGCCGAGAAGGCGCGATTCCTCGCTTACCCGCGGGGCGCAACGTCCTCCGGCAGCATGGGCCAAGGAGCTTTAAATGGATATTTTCATCCAGCAGATCCTCAACGGGCTGGTGCTCGGCAGTGTCTACGCCATCATCGCGTTGGGCTACACGATGGTGTACGGCATTCTCGGCATCATCAACTTCGCGCACGGCGACGTGCTGATGATCGGCGCGATGGTCGCCCTGTCGGCGATCACCGTGCTGCAGAACCACTTCCCCGGACTCGGCAACGTCGCGACGCTGACGATCGGCCTTGGCATCGCTGCGGTCGTCTGCGCATGCGTGGGCTACACGATCGAGCGTGTCGCGTACCGGCCGCTGCGCCGCGCGCCGCGTCTCGCCCCGCTGATCACCGCGATCGGCGTGTCGATCCTGCTGCAGACGGCCGCGATGATCATCTGGTCGCGCAACCCGCTGCCGTTCCCGCAATTGCTGCCGACCGATCCGATCAACGTGATCAAGGCGACCGACACGACGCCCGGCGCCGTGATCTCGGTGACTGAAATCGTGATCATCGCGGTGGCGTTCATCGTGATGGCAGGTCTCCTGCTGCTCGTGCACAAGACCAAGCTCGGCCGCGCGATGCGTGCGATCGCCGAAAGCCCGAACACCGCGAGCCTGATGGGCGTGAACCCGAACTTCGTGATCTCGGCGACGTTCATGATCGGCTCCGCGCTCGCCGCGCTGGCCGGCGTGATGATCGCGTCCGAATACGGCAACGTGCACTTCTACATGGGCTTCATCCCCGGCATGAAGGCGTTCACGGCGGCGGTGCTCGGCGGGATCGGCAACCTCGGCGGCGCGATGGTCGGCGGCGTGGTGCTCGGCCTGATCGAGCAGCTCGGCGCGGGCTACATCGGCAACCTCACGGGCGGCGTATTCGGCAGTAACTACCAGGACGTGTTCGCATTCATCGTGCTGATCATCGTGCTGGTGTTCCGTCCGTCGGGCCTGCTGGGCGAACGTGTCGCGGACCGCGCGTAACGGAAGGGGAGCAAACAACATGACATCCATTCAACCGATCGAATCCTCGACGTCGCTCGTCGAAGAACGCAACACGGCCAAGACCGTCATCATCGGCATCCTGACCGCGGCCTTCGTGATCGCGGCGCCGATCATCATCGGCTCGGCAGGCGGCAATTACTGGGTCCGCGTGCTCGACTTCGCGATGCTGTACGTGATGCTCGCGCTGGGGCTGAACGTGGTGGTCGGCTTCGCCGGCCTGCTCGACCTCGGCTACATCGCGTTCTACGCGGTGGGCGCGTACACGGCGGCACTGCTGAGCTCGCCGCACCTGACCTCGCAGTTCGAGTGGATCGCGGCGATCGCGCCGAACGGCCTGCACATCCCGTTCCTGATCATCGTGCCGATCGCGATGGCGCTGGCGGCGACCTTCGGGATCCTGCTCGGCGCGCCGACGCTGCGCCTGCGCGGCGACTACCTGGCGATCGTCACGCTCGGCTTCGGTGAAATCGTCCGGATCTTCATGAACAACCTCGACCGTCCGGTGAACATCACCAACGGCCCGAAGGGGATCACGGGCATCGATCCGGTGCACGTCGCCGGCTTCAACCTGTCGCAGACGCACTCGCTGTTCGGCTTCCAGCTGCCGTCGGTGTACATGTACTACTACCTGTTCGTGCTGTGCTCGCTGCTGGTGATCTGGGTGTGTACGCGCCTGCAGCACTCGCGTATCGGCCGCGCATGGGCCGCGATCCGCGAGGACGAAATCGCGGCGAAGGCGATGGGCATCAACACCCGTAACGTGAAGCTGCTCGCGTTCGCGATGGGCGCGTCGTTCGGCGGCCTGTCGGGCTCGATGTTCGGCGCGTTCCAGGGCTTCGTGTCGCCCGAGTCGTTCACGTTCTGGGAATCGATCGTCGTGCTCGCCTGCGTCGTGCTCGGCGGCATGGGCCACATCCCGGGCGTGATCCTGGGCGCGGTGCTGCTCGCGATCTTCCCGGAATTCCTGCGCTCGACGATGAGCCCGCTGCAGCATGCGATCTTCGGTCACGACATCGTCGATACCGAAGTGATCCGTCAGGCGCTGTACGGCCTCGCGATGGTCATCATCATGCTGTACCGCTCGGAAGGCCTGTGGCCGGCGCCGAAGCATGAGGACAAGATCGCGAAACTGGCGAAGCGCAACAGCAAGAAGCCGGTGCGCGCTTAACCAACGGACAAGGGGATATCACACATGAGCGACAAGCAAATCCGACTGTCCGTCAAAGGCGTGAACAAGCGCTTCGGCGGCTTGCAGGCACTGTCCGACGTCGGCCTCGAGATCAAGGAAGGCGAGATCTACGGCCTGATCGGCCCTAACGGCGCCGGCAAGACGACGTTCTTCAACGTGATCACCGGCCTTTACACGCCGGACTCCGGCGAGTTCAAGCTCGACGGCACGGAATACAAGCCGACCGCGGTGCACCAGGTCGCGAAGACGGGCATCGCGCGTACGTTCCAGAACATTCGACTGTTCGGCGGGATGACCGCGCTCGAGAACGTGATGGTGGGCCGCCACGTGCGGACCAAGCACGGGCTGCTCGGCGCGGTGTTCCAGACGCCGGCGGAACGCCAGGAAGAGCGTGAGATCAAGGAGCGCGCGATCGAGCTGCTCGAATACGTGGGCGTGCTGCAGTACGCGGACTACACGTCGCGCAACCTGTCGTACGGCCACCAGCGCCGGCTGGAAATCGCCCGCGCGCTGGCGACCGACCCGAAGCTGCTCGCGCTCGACGAGCCGGCGGCCGGGATGAACGCGACCGAGAAGGTCGAACTCACGCGCCTGCTCGACAAGATCCGCTCGGACGGCCGCACGATTCTCCTGATCGAGCACGACGTGAAGCTCGTGATGGGGCTGTGCAACCGGATGACGGTGCTCGATTACGGCAAGGTGATCGCCGAGGGTCTGCCGCAGGACGTGCAGAAGAATCCGAAGGTGATTGAGGCATATCTCGGCGCAGGGGTGCACTGATGGCAGCGGCAATGTTGAAAATCAAGGGCTTGCAGGTCAACTACGGCGGCATCCAGGCCGTCAAGGGCGTTGACATGGAAGTCCGCCAGGGCGAACTCGTGACGCTGATTGGCGCGAACGGTGCCGGCAAGACCACGACGATGAAGGCGATCACGGGTCTCAAGCCGTATTCGGCGGGTGACATCGAGTACGACGGCAAGTCGATCAAGGGCGTGCCGTCGCACGAACTGCTCAAACGTGGGCTCGCGATGGTGCCGGAAGGCCGCGGGATCTTCGCGCGGATGTCGATCATCGAGAACATGCAGATGGGCGCGTACCTGCGCAACGACAAGGAGCAGATCAAGAAGGACGTCGACCGGATGTTCGGCTTCTTCCCGCGTCTCAAGGAGCGTGCGACGCAGCTCGCGGGCACGCTGTCGGGCGGCGAGCAGCAGATGCTGGCGATGTCGCGCGCGATCCTGAGCAAGCCGAAGCTGCTGCTGCTCGACGAGCCGTCGATGGGGCTGTCGCCGATCATGGTCGAGAAGATCTTCGAAGTGGTTCGCGAGATCTCGAAGGAGGGCATCACGGTGCTGCTGGTCGAGCAGAACGCACGCCTCGCGCTGCAGGCGGCCGACCGCGGTTATGTGATGGACTCGGGTGTGGTCACGATGGAAGGCGATGCGAAGCAGATGCTCGACGATCCGAAGGTGCGGGCCGCGTATCTGGGTGAATGAGCGGGCCCGGTGTGGCGCGGCGGCGGATGCCGGCGTGCCGCACAAGGGCTTCGAAAGGCTGTCACGGGATGCCGTGACAGCTTTTTTTCGTGCGGCGCGCCCGGCGACGAACTGTGCGTGCGGATGCGACTCCATTCATTCGGCGGTGACGCCGACCATGCGGTGCGCGACTCGGTAGCAGGCCGTCCGCGACCGGCCGTCCGCAACCGGCCGTCCGCGACCGGCCGTCCGCAAACCGACACGCGGGCTGCGTAGCATGGTCGATCCATCGGGACACGGAGAGCACGCATGAGTCTGGACTACGGTTTCGTGAAGGCGAAGGTGACGTCGGTGGCGCAGCTGAAGGGCTCGCCGCACGGCGGCGAGATCCAGTATCACATCCACCTGACGCTCGCATTGCCGACCGGCGACTGGGACGTCGCGATCAACGTCGGCACCAACGACTCGGACGACCTGCTGAACTACAAGCTCGTCTACGATTTCCATCATCCGGTCACGGCGACGCTCGCGGCCGCGGCCGAAGGCTACAACGATCTCACCGGGCAAACCGCGCTGCCGGCGCTCGACTATCTGCGCAGCGACATCCTGAACGAGACCGGGGCATGGCGCGCGAGCGCCGTGATGGACGGCACCGAGAACGCGGAGCCGATCCCGTCTCTGCTGCGGCTCGTCAACGCCGCGCAGTCGCAGGGGCTCGACGTCGTCGTGTTCGGCCGCACGTATTCGGAAGGCAACGGCATCCACGACACGCACATGAACCAGGGTTCGACGGGCTCGAACTACCTGCACCGCGCGGGCGACGACCACAACGATCACAACGACGTGTGGCAGGACGGCGCACTGATCGTGCGCGTGAGCGAGACGCAATGGGCCGCGTATTTCGCGGCGTTCGAGCAGCAGGCCGTGCCGACCGACGCGCTCGGCAATCCGCTGCCGGACGCGGGGCCGATCACGCGCTGATGGGGGCTGATGGGGGCTGCCGGCGGCGTTAGGCGGCCGGCAGCGACTTGCCGAACGAGATGCGTTCCTCGACGCGATAGCCGAGCGCCGCATAGAAGCGGCACGCATCGTCGTTGCCAGGCAGCACCTGCAGATTGATCTTGAGGCAGCCGCGCGCGGCGAGCGCGCGTTCCGCATGCGCGATCAGCGCGCGGCCGATGCCGAGTCGCCGAGCATCGTTCGACACGCCGAACGAGTACAGCCAGCCGCGATGACCGTCGAAACCCGCCATCAGCGTGCCGACGACCCGCGCGCCGCTGGTCGCGACGAAGAACAGTTCCGGCTGCGTCGCGAGCTTCAGCTCGATCGATCGCAGCGGATCGCGGTGCGGCGGCGCGTCGGCTTCGTCGTAGTGCGGGAACGCGTCGCGCCAAACCGCGAGCACGGCATCGGTGTCGGCGCGTTCGAACGGGCGGATAGCAACAGCCTCGGCGGCGGCATCCATCGCGACGGTCTCCTCAGAGCGTGTCGAGGATCGACCGCAGCATCGCCATCATCTGGTCGATTTCCTCGGTCGTGACGTTCAGCGCGGGCATGAAGCGCAGCAGGTTCGGCCGCGCGGCGTTCAGCAGCAGGCCGTCGGGCTGCATGTCGCGCGCCTTCTCGACGATCTGCGGGCCGATATCCTTGCCGAGCAGCAGCGCGCGCAGCAGGCCTTCGCCGCGTTCGCCTTCGAAACCGCGCTCTTCCGACAGCTCGAGCAGCTTGCGCTTCAGGTATTCGCTGCGCTCACGCACGCCTTCGAGGAAACCGGGCGCGACGAGCTGCGAGATCACCGAATAGCCGACCGCCGTCATCAGCGGGTTGCCGTTGTAGGTGCCGCCCTGGTCGCCGGCCTCGAACACCGCGACGTCGGCCTTCGACAGCAGCGCGCCGAGCGGTGCGCCGCCGCCGATGCCCTTCGCGAGCGTCATGATGTCCGGCTCGATGCCCGACAGCTCGTACGCGAACAGCGTGCCCGCGCGGCCGCAGCCGCTCTGCACTTCGTCGACGATCAGCAGCAGGTCGTGCTGCTTCGTCAGCGCACGCAGCGCCTGCATGAATTCACGCGTCGCCGGAATCACGCCGCCTTCGCCCTGGATCGGCTCGAGCATCACCGCGACGGTCTTGTCGGTGATCAGCTTCTCGACCGAGTTGATGTCGTTCAGCTCGGCCTTCGGGAATCCCGGCACCTGCGGTGCGTAGATCGTGTCCCAGCCCGGCTTGCCGCTGGCCGACATCGTCGCGAGCGTGCGGCCGTGGAAGCTGTGGTCGAACGTGATGATCTCGTACGCGCCGTTCTTGAACTTGCGGCCCCACTTGCGCGCGAGCTTGATCGCGCCTTCGTTGGCTTCCGCGCCGCTGTTCGTGAAGAACACCTTGTCGAACACGCTGTGCTGCGTCAGCAGCCCCGCGAGCTTCGCCATCGGCTCGTTGTAGAACGCGGGCGACGGGTTCAGCAGCTTTTCCGCCTGCGTCTTCAGCGCTTCGACGATGCCGTCGTTGCAGTGGCCGAGGCTGTTGACGGCCCAGCCCTGAATGAAGTCCAGATAGCGCTTGCCCGTGTGATCGTAGAGCCACGAACCCTTGCCGTGCGTAAACACGATGTCGGGGCGGTTCGTGATGTACATCAGCGAGTCGATCGGGTAATCGTTCAGGGGCATGACAGCAGACTCCAGCGGACGTTGAAAGGGAAACGGGCAATAAAAAAGCCACGGGAGGCCGTGGCTGGTAGGTCGAACAGCTTGTGCGTAACCGGTGAAGCGGAGGAGGGTTACGCGCGAGTCCGTGACGAGCCGGCGGCATCCGGGCGGAGCGGCGAGCGGCGACGTCGGAGAGCGGACAGGAAGCGGTTCATGTGCGCAAGCATAAGGCATCCCGCGCCCCACTGTAAACCGCCGCGATGCCACGAATGTGTCACGGCGGCGCGCAGGAGGGGACGCGGGCGCGCCCGGTGTTCAGACCGGATGCGCGAGATCGGCGGCGCTCGTGAACGAGTCCGCGTAGAACTCGTCGGCCGGCAGCGCGTGGTGCTGGGTGAAGTCGCGCTGCGCGGATTCGACCATCACCGGCGCGCCGCATGCGTACACCTGGTGGCCCGACAGATCGGGCAGGTCCTCGATCACCGCGCGGTGGACGAAGCCGGTGCGCCCGGTCCACTGGTCGGCGTCGTCCGGCTCGGACAGCACCGGCACGTACTTGAAGTTCGGGATCTCGCGCGTCCATTGCTCGGCGAGCTCGCCGAGGTAGATGTCCTTCTTGCGGCGTGCGCCCCAATAGAGCGTCATCGGGCGCGTGATGCCCGAATGCCTGACGTGCTCGATGATCGCCTTGATCGGCGCGAAGCCGGTGCCGGACGCGAGCAGCACGATCGGCTTGTCGGAATCCTCGCGCAGGAAGAACGTGCCGAGCGGGCCTTCGAAGCGCAGGATGTCGCGCTCCTTCATCGCGCCGAACACGTGGTCGGTGAACTTGCCGCCCGGCATGTGGCGGATGTGCAGCTCGATCGGGCCTTCCTCGTGCGGCGCATTCGCCATCGAGTAGCTGCGGCGCGAGCCGTCCTTCAGGATGAACTCGACGTACTGGCCCGCGAGGTATTGCAGGCGCTCGTTGGCGGGCAACTGCAGCTTCACGACCATCACGTCGTCGGCGCGGCGCTCGAGCGCCGCGATCCGGCACGGCAGCTTCTTCACCTGCACGCCGTCGACGCCGGCGATTTCGCGCACGTCGATCTCGAGGTCGCATTGCGCCTTCGAACAGCAGAGCAGCGCGAGGCCGCGCGTGCGTTCGTCGTTGGACAGTGCCGACGCGGCGTGCGGGCCCTGTTCGATCTGGCCCGACACGATCTGGCCCTTGCAGGAGCCGCACGCGCCGTTCTTGCATCCGTACGGCAGATGGACGTTCTGGCGCAGCGCCGCCGCCAGCACGGTTTCGTCCGACTCGACCTGGAACTGCCGGCCGCTTTGCTTGAGAGTAACGTTGAATGCCATAGAACCAAATAGAACAAAATGTGGGGACCGTGCATGTCGGCACGGCAGCTACAATGCAAATCCGTTGCGCGCCGCGCAACGGTGGCTACTGATTTCGCAACCAACATGATCGCGACTCGAATCCTGCGCCGGCCGCGCGTACTGATCGTCGGCTGCGGCGACGTCGGCCTGCGCTGCGTCGCGCAATGGCGCGCCGCGCGCCGCAACCTGCGCATTGTCGCGCTGACGAGCCATCCGGGCCGCCGCGACGAATTGCGCGCGGCAGGCGCGACGCCGATCGTCGGCGACCTCGATCGCCGGGCGACGCTCGGACGTCTCGCGGGGCTCGCCCGCACGATCCTGCATCTCGCGCCGCCGCAATCCGACGGCCGCGACGATCGCCGCACCCGCGCGCTGATCGCCGCATTGTCCGTGCCTGCACGGCGGCCATCCGCACCGCCGGTGTCGTCGGTCGGCCGGCTCCGCACGCTGCGTGCCGCGACCCGACAGGCCGGCACGCCGGTGCGGGCAGCGCGTATTGTACCCGACGCCCTTCGCGCGCCGACGCTCGTCTACGCCAGCACGACGGGCGTATACGGCGATTGCGGCGGGGCGCGAATCGACGAAACGCAGCCGCTGCGCCCCGCGAATCCGCGCGCGTTCCGGCGCGTGTCGGCCGAGCGTCAGTTGCGAGCGGCGACGGTGCGCGGCGTGCTGTCCGCGCGCATCGTGCGCATTCCCGGCATCTATGCGGCGAACCGGCTGCCGCTCGCGCGGCTCGAGCGCGGCACACCGGCGCTCGACGCGGCCGACGACGTCTACACGAACCATATCCACGCGGACGATCTCGCGGCGATCCTGCGGCGCGCGGCCGTGCGCGGCAAGCCGGCGCGCGCCGTGCACGCGTCGGACGACAGCGAACTGCGGATGGGAGAGTATTTCGACCGGGTCGCGCAGGCGTTCGGCCTGCCGCTGCCGCCGCGGATCAGTCGCGCGGACGCCGAGCATCGGCTCGAGCCGACGCTCCTGTCGTTCATGCGCGAGTCGCGGCGCCTGTCCAATGCGCGGCTCAAGGCCGAATTGTGCGTGACGTTGCGCTATCCGACCGTAGACGAATTCCTTCAAACGGTCGCGCCGCGCGGCGCGTCAGGTCAGCGCCGGTAACGCCTCGATCAGCAGGAAGCACAGCAACGCGCCGATCAGCGCGCCGATCAGGTTCGGATGATACTTGTGCTTCATGTGCATCGTGGCCAGCAGCCCGCCGATCACGATGGCACCCACGATCGCGAACGCGATCGTTACGTACGACAGTTCGAAAGAATGGTTGATGTTCATGATGTCTCCCCTGCATCGCTGCTCGTACAGCTTGTGATTTCAGTATAGCGGGGGATCGTGCGGCCGCGACGCGGCCGGACACCGAACGGTCGTGCGGATTTTCCCTTACAGGGTTTTGACGGAATGGCGCAGTGCTGAAAGGTCGTCTTCCCCGAGCCAGCGCCATGCGCCGGGCGCCAGGTCGTCCGGCAGCGTGAAGCCGCCGATGCTTTCGCGGTGCAGCGCCTCGACGCGGTTGCTGGCCGCGGCGACCATGCGTTTCACTTGATGATATTTGCCTTCGAGGACGGTCAGCGCGAGCGCGTGCGTGTCGCGCGCGTCGGCGGCGACCGCCGCGATCGGCTTCGGCTCGCCGTGGAGCTGCACGCCGGCGCGCAGCGCGTCCAGCTGGGCGTCGTCGAGCGGGTGGCGCACGGTCGCGACGTAGGTCTTCGGCACCTTGCGCTTCGGCGACGTGTACGCGTGCACGAACTGGCCGTCGTCGGACAGCAGCAGCAGGCCCGTCGTGTCCTGGTCGAGGCGGCCGACGCACTGCACGCCGCGTGCGACGAGCGGCGCGGGCAGCAGGCTGAACACGCTCGCATGGTGTTGCGGCTCGCGCGAGCACTCGTAGCCGGCCGGCTTGTTGAGCGCGATATACGCGCGGGCGTGGAACGGCCAGGCGGTGTCGTCGACCGTGAATACGAGGCCGTCGGTGTCGAACGACGCGTCGGGGTCGGTCGCGCTCGCGCCCGCGACGGTGACGCGGCCCGTTTCGATCAGTCCGCGGCACTGGCGGCGCGAGCCGAAGCCCTGCGTGTAGAGAATGCTTTCGAGATCCATAGCGCGCGCATTCTATCAAGCGGCGGGCCGGCGCCGGCACGAACCCGCCCGCGCTGGTAAGCTGCGGAGCGCCGCGCGCGACGCGGCGCACGTTCCTTCTTCACGGAAAGACGGTGTCAGCGTGAAGTAGCGCCAGGGCGGCGGCCGGTCCGTGCGAGGGCTGCCACCGTTCTCATCCGACACGGAGTTTGCCGCATGAATCCGACGACGCTCGATGCACTCGCCGATTTTCCCCGCCAGCTCGAAGCCCATTTCGCCGCCGTGCCGGACGGCTATGCACGCTGGACCCCCGACGACTGGAACGGCATCCCGAGCGAGCACTTCTCGCCGCTTGGGCAACTCTGCCACGTGCGCGACATCGAGATCGACGGCTACCACGTGCGGTTGAGGCGGATGCTCGATGAGGATCATCCGCTGCTCGTGTCGGTTGACGGCGAGGCGCTCGCGATCGAGCGCCGCTATGACGCCGCGTACGCATCCGACGTGCTCGCGGCGATTCGCGACGCGCGGCGCGAGACGCTCGACCTCGTGTCGCGCCTGACACCCGAGCAGCTTGCTCGCACCGGCGAGTTCGAAGGCTATGGCGCGCTGACCGTGCGCGGCTTGGTTCATTATCTGTGCAGCCACGACCAGCAGCATCTGGCCGGGATGCAGTGGCTGCTCGGCAAGATCGACGCGGCGCTTTACGCACGCTGACTCGCGCGTGGGCGGTGGCCGTGCGACGTGTCGCGTCCAGCAGATTTCGCCGCCCCTGTCGGTGGGGCAGCCCACCATTCCGGATGCCTGATTGGATCGTTTCTCTGGATAATCCATCCAGCCATGCCCGGCTGACCGGCGCGTCGCGCGTGCCTACACTCCTAGCTTCATTCAACGCAAAAAGGAGTCAACCGTGGCTACTCACACGCTCGCAGACAAGGTCGTCCTGATCGCCGGTGGCGCCAAGAATCTCGGCGGCTTGATCGCCCGGGATCTGGCCGGCCACGGCGCGAAGGCGGTGGCGATTCACTACAACAGCGCGGCGTCGCAGGCGCAGGCCGAAGAGACGGCCGCCGCCGTGCGCGCGGCCGGCGCGCAAGCCGCGACGTTCCAGGCCGACCTGACGACGGCCGCCGCGGTGGAGAAGCTGTTCGGCGACGCGAAGCAGCGCTTCGGCAAGATCGACATCGCGATCAATACCGTCGGCAAGGTGTTGAAGAAGCCGATCACCGAAATCTCCGAGGCCGAATACGACGAGATGTTCGCGGTAAACAGCAAGTCCGCATTCTTCTTCATCAAGGAAGCGGGGCGGCATCTCGAGGATCACGGCAAGCTCGTCACGCTCGTGACGTCGCTGCTCGGCGCGTTCACGCCGTTCTACGCGGCCTACGAAGGATCGAAGGCACCCGTCGAGCACTTCACGCGCGCGGCATCGAAAGAATATGGCGCGCGCGGCATCTCGGTGACGGCGGTTGGGCCGGGCCCGATGGACACGCCGTTCTTCTACCCGGCCGAAGGCGCCGACGCGGTCGCGTATCACAAAACGGCGGCTGCGCTGTCGTCGTTCAGCAAGACGGGCCTCACCGATATCGAGGACGTCGTGCCGTTCATCCGCCATCTCGTGACCGACGGCTGGTGGATCACCGGCCAGACGATCCTGATCAACGGCGGCTATACGACCAAGTAACGGGCCGTGCCGGCGGTCGTCGCGTGCGCGCGGCGATCCGCAATGGACCGTTTGCATGGACAATGGGCGGGCGCGCGGGCACAAGGCCGCGCGCCCGTTTTTTCTGTGCCGCCGGGATCGGCCGCGACGCGCGGCGCTTGCCGGTGACGGTCGTCCGAACCCACGTTTTCCGCCCGCCGATGGACAAGCTGGACCAGGTCAGAATCTTCCTTCAGGTTGCCGAGATGGGCAGCTTCATCAAGGCCGCGCATGCGCTCGACGTGCCGCGCGCGACGGTGTCGGCCGCTGTCCAGCAGCTCGAGGCCGCGCTCGGCACGCGCCTGTTGCACCGTACGACGCGGCAGGTGCAGCTGACGGCCGACGGCGCGCTGCTGCTGGAGCGCGGCCGGCGCCTGCTCGCGGAAGCCGACGAGCTCGACCGGCTGTTCCGGCGCCGCGATCGCGACGTGATCGGGCGGCTGAACGTCGATGTGCCGAGCCGGATCGCGCGCCGCGTGATCGCGCCCGCGCTGCCGTCGCTGTTTCGCCGCTACCCGAAGCTGCAACTGTCGCTCGGCTCGACGGACCGCTCGATCGATCTCGTGCAGGAGGGCGTCGACTGCGCAATCCGGGTCGGGCGGCTCGCGGACAGCAGCCTCGTCGTGCGGCCGCTCGGGCAGTTCGCGCTGATCAACTGCGCGAGCCCCGACTACCTGCGCGAATGCGGCGTGCCCGAGCACCCCGATGCGCTCGCGCACGGGCACTGGGCGATCGGCTATGCGTCACCGACGACCGGCCGCGAGCTCCGGTGGGAATACTGCGCGGACGGCGGCCACCACACACTGGCGCTGCCGAGCCGCGTGACGGTCAACAACGCCGAAACCTATATCGCGAGCTGCATTGCCGGGATGGGGCTGATCCAGATTCCGCGCTTCGACGTCGTGCATCTGCTCGACAGCGGGGCATTGGTCGAGGTGATGCCCGGCCATCGGGCCGCGCCGATGGACGTGTCGGCCGTCTATCCGCATCGCCGGCACCGGTCGAGACGGCTCAACGCGTTCATCGAATGGTTCGCGGAGTTGATGGCGGATGCGTTGAACGACAAGGGCGCGACCGCGACCGGCGACTGAAAAGGGCGCCGCGCCCGCCCACGCCGACTGCGATCGACGGCGGCATTCGACAGGTATAGCGGTATTGCGGCCAGCGCGCGCCTTCAGCCCGGTCGGCTGGGAAGCCGTGGCGAAACGCTGGCCGCGCGCGGCTACCGCGTGCTCGCCCGGCGTTGCGCGGCTTCGCGCCGACCCGCATGCGCGACCCGCGGTTCTGCGAGCAGGGCTGAACGCGCGGCGCGCGCGTGGGGGCGAGGTCGGTCGAGCCGGTCACTCGGTGCGGTGGGGAATGTTGTCCGGGAACGGGTAGGGCGCATGCGGCCCGGGCCATTCGGGCACGGGTGGCTGGCGGAGCAGGTCGCATCCGCCCAGCATGATCGACAGCAGCACGACGAGCATGCCTCGGCCAATCCGGCTCGAAAAGAAGACGCGCGTGGACATGGGGCCTCCGTGCTTGCGTGTCCTGATATTTGGACTGCCGAGGGAGGGCGCGCGTTGCGGTGTGCGATGCGCGCGGGAAAAAACGCGCGGGAAAAAACAAAAAACCCGCGAAGCGGCGAGCTTGCGCGGGTTTCGACAGGTGCAGCGCATGACGCTGCGAAATACTGGTGCCAGGGTCGGAATGAAATAATTCAAAGAGACCCATGCGGTACAAGGGCTTTACTTGGCGTAGTTTGTGGAATTGCCCGCAGAGTTGCCCCCGTATCGATGGGGCTGCCCACTGATAGCCCATGGCAAAGCCGCCCGAGTGGCGGCATTTGCGATTCGATCAAATTCGCTACAGCCTGTAGGGTGCCGTCAGTCGCGATTCTCGCTGATGACTTGCTCAAGGAGTGGCCACGGGTCATCGGCCGCTTCTTCCGCCCCTCTGAATGCGCATACTTCGATATGTCCGTCCCTGAACACATCGACTTCAACGCGCAGCCCGACTGCCGTGATTGAAACCAACACCGTATCAGGGCGATTGCGACTCAGCATGTAATGAATCTTCGCGGCGTCGAGCCGGTCAAGCAGGTTAAAGAGTACGTTTTCAGCCATCGCCATCACCTATTTTTTAAACCGATTGTCGTTAAGAAGCTTGAGAGCCTTTCGGGCTTCCTTGACGCCGTCACCCGCATCGCTCTGAATTTCTCCAAGGGTCGAGTTCAGGTATTGCCCTGGAAACTCTCGCAATACCGACCCCTTACACTCCGCCCGTATGATGTCGCACGCCATCATGTCGGATCGATCCACACCGGCCAGTTGCTCCGCGTCCCCGGTGACATCTTCAGCATATTCGAACGGGTCGGCGTCGCCGAGCGGTTTGATCGGACTATCGGAGGGATTTTCTAGTGCGGGAGTTTGAGTAGCCCATGGAGAGGTTCCCGGGTATTCCTTGGGCAATGTAATGCCGACCAACCGGGGGCCAGGAGTAACCACCATTGGCGTCACTGCGGCGGCATCACTGCCTTGCCCGAAGTTTTGCACGCCAATGTGCTGGCTGGCGATCATGGTAGGCGGTGGATTGCACAGGCACCGGCAGAGATCGTCTTCAAGGGCCTGCTCTTTGCCGTACATCGTCATCGGCAAGCGATGCCCGGCTGCCTCAATATGGCCGATCGATTTGCATACCGGACAGAAAACCTGCGCCCCGACGAAAGTAAGGGCCACACCGTGATGTGCGGCGTTCTCGATGCCTTCGAGTACTTCGCCCCCTGCCGATGACGTGTCGCCCTTTCTGATCCAAGCTCGTTCAGACATAACCCTCCTGTTTGCTGGGTGGTTAGCGGCCACCCTAGACGCTCTGGCGGCTCATATTAGCGCAGGGCCACATTCCGAATGTCGGGTAACGTCAAACAATCCGAGCATCGTAAATCCAGCGATGTGCCGGGCGGACGGCCGTTTTGGTGTTAGCGGCTTTAACAAAAGTGTGAAAAGGGGGAAATTTTCCGCGCGTGCGGGAGCGGTCGGTCTAGATGAAAAAGGGGCCGGAAGTTTTGACACCCCCGGCCCCTTTGGCATCCGCGCCGCCGTTCCGCTTAGACACCTTGGATGCCGCGAGGGTTGATACCAGCCATTGCCGCGTGAACAGTTTTGATGCTCCGTTGAACTTGAGTCGATTGCAAGTGATACCTCGTAAAGTGGATTTGATTTGCTTGACAAACCGGCCAATGCATAAATGACGCTGTTTGTCGAAGCGCTGATATTTTACGGAGTCCTCAGTGTGTAGTCGCTCCCGTCTCAATCCGGCACACTTCCGATTTCTCGCCCGCTGCGTCCACGACGCTGATAGCGGTCTCCAACATGCCGCCGGCCATCGCGTAGGAAACGCAGCCTTCGTCCGGTGCGATGTTGGATTTCGCGCGCGAGGATACGCGCTCGCGCTGCACGAGCAGCGCATGAATGAAGTCGTGATGAAGGAGGGCGCATTGTGAAATTCACCTGTCCACACTGCGGCGCTCGTTCGACATATCGGACGACTCGCGTGCTGTCCGAACTGACCAAAGAGGGTTACGCGGACTGTCGAAATCCGGATTGCGGGCATGGCTTCCGCGTGTTGAGTTCGATCACTCATACGACCCGGACGAGTCGCCAGCCGAACGACGTGATAGCGCGACAGTTACAGGTGAAGGCTTTGTCTGTGGATTTGTCTTCGGTTCCACTGGCGCCGTATGAACTGTAGTTGCGGTGCCCTTTGACTTGCCGGGGACGCAATGAGTCGTGCTTCCCTGACTGACGGCGCATCCCATTCCCCCTTTGTGTCGGCCTGCGACGGGCTGGTGCAGAGGGGCGTATGAATTCGCTGCGCACGTTCTCCCGTCAACTTTGACAGGGTGGTTACGTATCGATATCGCGTGCTACAGTCCCCGCGGATTTCGTCATAGGAGTTCAGCATGGGATTCGCGTTCATTCGAGAGGGCGATCATACGGACCACGGTGGCACTGTACTGTCATCCGGAGCGATTACTTTTATCGACGGTCGGCCGATTGCGTTTGTTGGCACGATGGTCACCTGCCCGAAGTGCAAGGGGGTATTTCCGATCGTCACCAGCAAGAATCCCGGTATGAGTTTCGATGGTCGGCGAGCGGCATTTCAGGGGGGCATGACCGCATGTGGCGCGACACTGATTGCTAGCCAGGGCAATGCCGTTGCGAACGTTCCCGTGGGTTCTGGCGGGACCACGATGTCAGCTCGGCATGAGGCCGATGATTCAACGGAGCGATATCGCGGTCGATTCCAGGTCGTCGGCGCGGACGGGCAACCGGCCGCAAACAGTCCGTACAGTTTGCGAACGCCAGAAGGCCAGACCATCAGCGGCACAACCGATGCCGACGGTTACACTCAGTGGCATCACGCAGACTCGCCAGCCTCCCTGATATTCGGTCGGGAGAAGCCTGAATGAGCCACGACGTCCCCGGCGGAATGTCGACCGAAGGCACGACGACTAAGGTGTATGTCGGCGGCGATCTCGATCAACAGGACAAAAAGGTACTCTGCGGAGCGCTTTGCCAGTGCAAGAAAGGCCCGAACATCAGCATCGTCGGCGCCCGACTAAAGCAGGCATGCGTGGCGACGAAGCTGAACGCGCTGGACGCGAGGGGCGATAGCATCTATAAGCCCGAAATCAGCTACAACATGAACGAATACCCGCCCGCGCCTATCATGTCGTCGCGAAACCCGCTCGAGCCGCACGGGTTTATTCCGAACTGGATCAAGGCTCACTACCCGGAAGGCTACGTCCCTGGCGTTGGCTGGATTCGACGGCCTGATGTCGTGATCGTCAAAGACCCCGGAAAGTCGCCCACGCAAGATAATCTATCCGGCGTGGTCGAAATGAAATTCCCGCCGGACAAACGTGACATCGAGCAGATAGCGGATTATCAGGAAATCGCGGGCCCGCACGCGAAGGTCACCGAACTCGATCCGGCGACCTGTGGCTGCCCTGATGATGGTGGCGAAGAGTCATCCAGTCCCACCGCCGACGCGCTGCGCGACGCCTTTTCGTCGATTGGAAGGCAGGTGAAGAAGCTGCTCAACCAAACCGGAGTTGGTCCCGCCCCAGGAGGCGGCATGCCGCCTCCTGCACCCGTTCCAGTTCTCTAACTGACATGACCGACAAAGCATTCATCGAATACGCGAAAGCACATCAGCGCGAAGCGCTGATTCCGGGCGGAGCGCTCGAACCGACCGACAAGCACGACTATGTCGGTGCTGCCGTCGTTGTGCGTGGCGCACTGTTCTTCCGCAACGCTGCGGACCCTGAAGTACGCCGGGCGATATCGGAGTGCTACGAGCAATATCGCGAGATCGCGAAGGACGAGTTGAAATGGCTTTGGCAGGACGGCAAGGAACCCGTCAAGATCAGGGGCGGAAACCTTCCCTCCGGGACGTTCACGTCCTACTCTGACAAGGTCGCACTGACCGCTTACGTGACATCAGGGGATGCCTCAGCCGACGCCGGGTTCTGGCATTTCCAGGTGTTCGGTCAACAACGCTGGCGCGAGGCGCGCCCGCATGCAGGCCTGAATACACTGACATTTTCCACGTCGTTGCTGTATGTCGCCGAAAACCCTGCTGCGTTTCAGAAACTGTTCGTCGACTTCGCCCGTCGACTCAAAGCTGTCAGCGGGTATGCCGGCTACGCATTGAATCTCAGTCTCGCGAAAACCGCAGCAAACGTGCCGACCGAATACCAGCTCGCAAAGCAGATGATCGCCCTTGACGTTGGCGAACCGCTACTGCAGGCGGCACGCCTGCGTGACGGCATCAAGACGGTCGGCTGGCTTACCGCGCTCGACAAGGAGCTGCTCGACAAGGCTGGCGGGCTCGATACCCTGCGAAACGAACTGCCTCCAAACTGGTACGCGCTCTACGATCTGAACGGTGGCGTTGTGATCCAGGCCGGCCGGCGCCCTGAAGCTGGCTCGTCGACCGACAGCGATGAGAACGGGCCACCCGTTCCGCCTCCCAATTACGTGATCCTCAACGCAGCCCTCAAAGCGGTGCGCGTTCCCTCCGTCTGGCAACTGCAAATCGGCCAGCCAGGCTCGGCATCGCCGTATTTCGCCACGACGGCCGAAAGCGATGACTGGCTGCGGCGCTTCGATGTGCCGGACGATCAGCTTGTCGAGTACAAGGCGAAGCTACTGCATATGCCGACGCTCGACGCCGAGTGCACGTTGCCAGATCGCGCTTGATCAGTCGGTGCATGGTTGCCGGATGCATCGTCTACACTGACTTTGCCAGCTCCCGTAAGGAGTGTGGAGATCAGAATGGATGATTTCGACGCATTAGATGACCGCATCGACCAAGTATTGGATGTCGACGATTGGGCTCTCGCTCACGAAGAGAAATAACGTTCCCTTACTTCCTCGCATGTCCCGTCCAAGCCAGGAAATAGCGAGCCTGAGGTGATACCCATAATGCTCAGCTCGCGCATGATGCGTGGACGGTCTTTTATCGGAATGTCGATTACCTTCATATAGCACCGATCCGCAGATTCTTTTGACCGAATATAAGATTCGACATCGTCCACGTTCGTGAGGCCAGAAAGTGCCTGTTGAGGAATCATGCGCTCATTTTCGATCGCGACAAATTCGAGAACCGAAAAATGTGGCATTGCCGGTGTTAGCTTCTGAACTTGATTGAAATCCTTGGACCACCGCTCTCGGTCAAACTGGAAGATTCGGACACGCTCGTTATCCTTCGCCTTCGCCGCCTCAGAGTTTCTGATGCCACGATAGGCAAAGAACGCTGCCACAAACGGTGAATACGACCAGTCCAACAGCGGCGTCGGGTACCCATGATGTTGAATCATATGGAAGAACGCGCCATTTTCCTCAGGGTTTCGTCTATCGAATAGATGACGAGTTCTCGCGCTCAAGTGCCGGTGAAGCGACGGTATATCCTCAGCTAGGAAGCGCGCCAAATCTGCGCGTCCCGTCCGATGGTAATTCGTTCTCAACCGCCAAGGCTTTTTTTGGCCGCGAAAGATGAAGCGACGGTAGTCCAAATCCGCCACGTACCCTTTGAAATCATCCCATTCCATTAGTGTTGGGACGTACTCCGATGGCTTCGCCGCGTCACTCTTACTCAGGGTTGCACTACCTTCTGTTTGGAGATTTGTCGACCACTTCAGCGAAAGGCTACTATTCGTCCACCTAATATTGACCGTACCCTCCGATGCGAACGTCGCCCCAGGAAAACGATTTGCAATGACAGGCCATGGCACAACCTCGCCGGCCTGCGGATCGATCGGCATCAATTCGGCGTGCGCAGTTGCGTGGCGCTTCTTATCGGAAGTCCTGACGTAAGCAACCGCGTGTGGAATGGCAGGGTTTGTCGGATATAGATACGCGCGCCCGGCGAAGCAATCGCCGAGATCGTCGACCTCGACAACGATGTTGCCTTCGGCATTTGTCGCCTTGTACTGTCCCATCCATTGTCCGTTCACGCTGTTCCCCTTTCTTCTTCTGGCGTACGGCGATGCTAACGACTTTTCCTTACAAATCACCAGCGCCAATCACTCTTCCTTCAACGCTCACCAGTTAAACATGAGCCACCGGCCAGCATGCCTCGCGAGCACACAACTCGCCGAGGCGGTTGCCCCAATCGCCTACACTGAAACCTTGTGGAATCACGGGGGACCAACGATGGACGAAATCGAAGAATTGGACGAACGCCTCGATAGTGATCCTGACGTAGACGGGGTTCGACTTGATATCGCCGATCTGCTCGGGCGACTGATTGGAGAGCGGCGCGACTATCTTAGTTACTGGGAAAAATTCTGGTTCGTCCAGGCGCTCGTCTCCCTCGACGGAAACATTCAGCGCGGACAGCGCGACTCAACGGCGTTCTTGCGCGTAACCCTGCTCGCGATTGCGAACGCCCTCAGACCAGCACAGGAACGGGACGAAAACTACGCCCCGCACCGCGCCGATATTGAAGCGGTGACTGCGGAACTACTCCTCGAATACGTGCGCACGCTCGGTGGAGCAGCCTAGCTTGCATGAGCAGTCGACGACTGCATAACCAAGGCGCATAAAAGTGCATAGGAGGATCGGGCCGCCGATCGCCATGTGGCCCGCGCCAGGCGGCCCGAGGGTACGATATTCCGCCGCGGCCGCGGCCTCGCGAGCAGGGCGGAAAAAGGCAGTGCACCGCGGATTTATGGGGAGCGCGGGGAGGACCGTCGACGTTCCGGCCAGAAGCGGACATTGAGTGTGAGAACATGCTCTCCGAAAATACTCGGGGAGAAACGTCGACATGACGCCTAGCGAAGATATTGCCTTCACCGATTTCCTATTGCAGAAGGCCACCGAAGCCCAAGCGTTGGGCTACAACCCAACGCTCTTCAAGCAAATGCTCGGCGCGCAGGGCGGCAACGCGACCGTGCGTCAACTGCTGGCCAGGGGAAAGCCGTCGGAGGGTTTTACGCGCTTGTGGGAACTGGGTCGCCTGGATCTAACTGTTGAAGCGCTGGCCGTCGAAACGAAGTGGCGGCTACTCATCGATCCAATCCTGGTACAGCAGGCGGAGCGCCTGCTGACGCAGTCCAAATACAGCTTCATTCCGTTCTCCGGATCGGCATCAGCTGAGGTAACCGACGCTTCAGTGAGCGCTCCCGTACCAGCTCAGTCACCGACGTCTCCCGTACCACCGCGGTCGTCGCACAGAAAGAACACCCTGTCGTTCTCCGCGTTCTGCGCCCTTCTAGGCGCGCCGCTGGCGAATCGCGCGAACCGGTGGTGCGGGTACGATCCAATGCGCGGCGTCGCCGTCTTCACGCTGTGGGCCGATCGCTTGCAGGGTGATCACTACGTTCTCTGGGACGCATTTCAGCGGTCAGACGATACGCGCATTGGCGCGATCGAGCTAAGGCAGGTACTCGAAGCTGTAATTTCCAAAGGACATGCTGCGTACGGCATTCGCTGCGAACCTCGCGATGCCCGTGCGACCCCGCGCGAGCGCGGATACTTCGACGAGGACCAGCTCTTGGTCCTCGACCTAGAGGAAGATGGCGCGAACGTGGTGGCCAGAGTGTTAGGCGCAGTCCCGGCTGCCGATGTCGCGGCAGGACGTCGCGGGCTGGTGACTCCGTTTGAGAGTGCAATCAACGATCTTGGGAGTCCCCCGCACGGCCAAGTCTCGCCTGAGAGGACGACCACGAAGGGCGGGACAGGATACCGGCGAGACGGGGCGGTGAGAGATTACGTGATCTATCGATCGCGAGGGCGTTGCGAGTACTGCGGGGTGCTCGGTTTTGAGATGGCCGACGGCTCGTATTACGTGGAAGCACACCACGTCATCGCGTTGTCGGCGGAGGGGCCGGATACCGTTGAGAACGTGATCGCGCTATGCCCCGGACACCATCGGGAGGCGCACTATGGCAAGCAGGCAGAGTCACTGGAAACGGCGTTCCTAGCCAAGCTGCGGAAGATTGCCGGACGATAGAGACTGGGTGAACGAGAAGCATGCGTTGAATGTCCGCTTACTAAAGGCACGGATGGCTTCTCCGGGTCGCGGAAGCGACATGCGCGGAAATCAACGAACAACCAACAAGCCGCCGGCATGAAGGCGCTCGGCGACTCGGTTCTTTGCATGTTGTGAGGAGTCAGGCAGCGCGAGGCGTGCCGGTATCTATCAGTTTGACATTTGCTCCACTCTACTGGTCGAGGTAGTCAGCCCACCATTGCATCATGCGATGCCGCTCCGGCAGGTGCTGCGCATGGTTGTACGCAGCCCGGATGCTGTTTTGCTCGGTATGTGCGAGTTGGCGCTCGATCCAGTCCGGGTTGAAGCCGCGTTCGTTGAGGATGGTCGATGCCAGTCCTCGGAATCCGTGCCCCGTCATGCGCCCGTGGAATCCCATGCGATAGAGTGCATATAGGATCGTATTTTCGCTGATTGGCTGCTCGGAGTTGCGCGGGCTTGGCAATAGCCAACGCTTGTTCGTCGTCGCACTCCGAATGGCTTGAATGACGGCGATCGCCTGTTTCGATAGCGGGACGATGTGCGGCTGCCGCATCTTCATTCGCGGAGCAGGGATGCGCCACTCGGCGCGCTCTAGATCGAATTCCGACCATTCGGCGAAGCGCAGTTCTATGGTGCGTACGAATGTGAGAGATAGCAGGCGCAATGCGAGCTTCGTTCGCCGGTCGCCGTCGTAGCCCTCAATGGCCGCGAGCAACTCCGGTAGTTCCCCTTCGCTGGTTGGTCCCTGTCGTCGGCTTACCCCCAAATCGGCAAACCGTACCCCCGATCTTACCCCCGATTTTTGGGGCTTTCCCGGTTCCACTTGGGACCTTCCGAAACGAAAAAACCCGCGAAGCCTTGTGCTGTCGCGGGTTTTGGGACTTCCGGGAATTTCTCGGAACTATGTCATGGTGCCCAGGGCCGGAATCGAACCGGCACGCCTTGCGGCGGGGGATTTTGAGTCCCCTGCGTCTACCAATTTCACCACCTGGGCTTTGATCCTGGCCGCGCATGCGATTGTGCGCGGCGAAACGCAAATTATGGCGGAAAACGGGGCACCGGGCAAGCTTTCCGGCGGCCGCCAGTGTTACTGGCTCAGGTAGACGAACTGGCCGTGCTTCACGATCCCCATCACGCTCGCGCGTTGGTCGAGCCCCACATGATCCTTGTTGCTGGTGTTGACGACGCCGTTCGGCACGACGAGCTCGTGCGCGCGTTCGAGCTCGCGCCGCAGCGCCGCGCGGAAGGCCGGCGTGCCGGGCTGTGCGGCCTTGAGCGCGCGGCCGACTGCGTCGACGAGGCGCGGGTACACGCCCGCCGCGTCGCCAGCGAACTGCGTGACGGTGCCGGCGCCGTATTTCGCTTCATATGCATCGACGAACGCGAGCGCGGCCTTGCGGGCCGGATGGTCGGCCGGCAGCGTGCGCGCGACGACGACCGGCTGGGTCGGGAACAGCGTCCCGTCGACGTCCTTGCCGCCGAGCTTGATGAATTCCGGCGTCGCGATCCCGTGTGTCTGGTAGATCGCGCCCTTGTAGCCGCGCTCGATCAGCGTGCGCTGCGGCAGCACGGCCGGCGTGCCCGAGCCCGCGATCAGGATCGCGTCCGGCTTCGCCGCGATAAGCTTCAGCGCCTGGCCGGTGACGCTTGCGTCGGTGCGGTTGAAGCGCTCCGTCGCGATCACGCGGATCTTGCGGACTTCGGCGAAGCGTGTGAATTCGTTCAGCCAGCTGTCGCCGTAGCTGTCCGCGAAGCCAATGAAGCCGACCGTCTTCACGCCGTGGTTGGCCATGTAGCGCGTCATCACGTCGGCCATCGCGCTATCGCTCTGCGCCATCTTGAATGCCCAGGTCCGCGCGCCTTCCTGCGGCTCGACGATCGCGCCGGAGCCGACCAGCGTGATCATCGGCGTCTGCGCGGCCGCCACCGCGTCGAGCGCCGCGAGCGCAGCCGGCGTGATGTTCGGCCCGACCACGACGTCGACTTGATCCTCGTCGACCAGCTTGCGGATGTTGCGCACGGCGGCGCCCGGGTCGGACGCGTCGTCGAGCACCGTCACCTGCAGCGGCTGCCCGGCGATCGTCTTGGGCCACATCAGGATCGCGTTCTTGCTGGTGATGCCGATCGCGGCGGCCGGGCCGGTCGACGACAGGTCGACGCCGACCTTCAGGTCGGCATGCGCGGCCGCGCAGGCGAGCACGAGGGCGGCGCCGGCGGCGCGGCGCAACAGGGCGGGAAGCGTCATGCGGGATTCTCCGTCGGACAGCAAAAAGGGGCGCGATATGCGCCCCCGTGGTTATACACGCCGCTCAGAGTTCGTACGATTCGGATTCGCCCTTGAGCGCCTGTTCGATCAGCTTGCGGTTCAGCGTCGGCGACAGCAGCTCGACGAGCGTATATACATAGCTGCGCAGGTAGGCGCCCTGCTTGAGCGCGACGCGCGTCACGTTGCTGCCGAACAGGTGGCCGACCGGGATCAGCCGCAGGTTGCGGTCGCGCTCGGGATTGAACGCGATGTCGGCCATGATCCCGACGCCGAGACCGAGTTCGACGTAGGTCTTGATCACGTCGGCGTCGATCGCCTCGAGCACGATGTCCGGCGACAGCCCGCGCAGCGCGAACGCATGATTGATCTTCTTGCGGCCCGCGAACGCGTCGTCGTACGTAATCAGCGGATACTGCGCCAGATCGTCCAGCGTGACCGGCTTGCGTTCCAGCAGCGGATGGTCGGCCGGCACGACGGCCGCGTGGTGCCACTGGAAGCAGGGCAGCGACACGAGTTCCTTGTAGTCGGCGATCGCCTCGGTCGCGATCGCGAGATCGGCCTGGTCGTGGATCACCATCTCGGCCACCTGCGTCGGGCTGCCTTGCAGGATCGACAGGTGCACCTTCGGGAAGCGTTTCTTGAATTCGGCGATCGCGGCGGGCAGCGAGTAGCGGGCCTGCGTGTGGGTCGCCGCGATGGTCAGGTTGCCCTGATCCTGTGCCGCATAATCCTTCCCGACCCTTTTTAGGCTCTCAACCTCCTGAAGAATCCGCTCGACCGACGCGAGGATGATCCTGCCCGGCTCGGTCAGCGAGCGCACGCGCTTGCCGTGCCGCGTGAAGATCTCCACGCCCAGCTCGTCCTCGAGCTCGATGATCGCCTTCGATACCCCTGGTTGCGACGTGTAGAGCGCCTTGGCGGCCTCGGTGAGGTTGAAATTCTGCCGGACGGCCTCGCGCACGAAGCGAAATTGGTGCAGGTTCATTTATAACCCTTCCGCATATCAACAGAATTTTTTAGTCGTTTGAAATATAAGGCGAGTTTATTACGATTCACCGGAGTTTTTCAAATATGGATATCTGTTTTCGTCATTAGCAATCCACCCGGCAGCGGATGGTGGCGGTGACGGCGGAACGGAGATTCGGGCGCGACGTGGCTAGGACGTCGCGCGGTCACCACGAAAACCCTGGGGTCCCCGAATGTATCAGTACGACCAGTACGACCAGACGATCGTCGACGAGCGAGTCGCGCAGTACCGCGATCAGGTGCGCCGCCGCCTGTCGGGCGAGTTGAGCGAAGACGAGTTCCGTCCGCTGCGCCTGCAGAACGGCCTGTACATGCAGCGCCACGCGTACATGCACCGCATCGCGATTCCGTACGGCAACCTGCGCAGCGAGCAACTCCGCATGCTGGCGCGCATCGCCCGCGAACACGACCGCGGCTACGGCCACTTCTCGACCCGCTCGAACATCCAGTTCAACTGGGTCCAGCTCGAGGAAACGCCCGAGATCCTGGCGAAGCTCGCGTCGGTGCAGATGCACGCGATCCAGACGTCGGGCAACTGCATCCGTAACATCACGGCCGACCAGTTCGCCGGCGTCGCTCAGGACGAGGAGATCGATCCGCGTCCGTGGTCGGAAATCCTGCGCCAGTGGTCGACGTTCCATCCCGAATTCGCATGGCTGCCGCGCAAGTTCAAGATCGCGGTGTCCGGTTCGAAGGACGATCGCGCGGCCGTGCAGATCCACGACCTCGGCGTGTACCTGAAGAAGAACGCACAGGGCGAAGTGGTCGCGAGCATCCTCGCGGGCGGCGGTCTCGGCCGCACGCCGATCGTCGGCGCGGTGATCAAGGAAGACCTGCCGTGGCAGCACCTGCTGACCTACTGCGAAGCCGTGCTGCGCGTATACAACCGCTACGGTCGCCGTGACAACCTGTACAAGGCGCGTATCAAGATCCTCGTGAAGGCGCTGTCGCCCGCGAAGTTCGCGCAGCAGGTCGAGGAAGAGTGGCAGCACCTGAAGGACGGCCCGTCGACGCTCACGCAGGCCGAACTCGACCGCGTGTCGCAATACTTCAAGCCTCCCGTCTACGAGAAACTCGCCGACACCGACGCGTCGTTCGAACAGCACCTGCTCGAGAACAAGGCGTTCGCGCGCTGGGTCGAGCGCAACGTCGCGCCGCACAAGGTGCCGGGCTATGCCGCCGTCACGCTGTCGCTGAAGGATCACCGCGTGGCTCCGGGCGACGCGACCGACGCGCAGATGGAGCTGGTGGCCGACTGGGCCGACGCGTACTCGTTCGGCGAACTGCGCGTGTCGCACGAGCAGAACCTGATCCTCGCCAACGTGAAGAAGCGCGACCTGTTCGCGCTGTGGGAAAAGGCGAAGGCGGCCGGTTTCGCGACGCCGAACGTCGGCCTGCTGACCGACATCATCGCGTGCCCGGGCGGCGATTTCTGCTCGCTCGCGAACGCGAAGTCGATCCCGATCGCGCTGGCGATCCAGCAACGTTTCGACGATCTGGACTACGTGTACGACCTCGGCGACCTGTCGCTGAACATTTCCGGTTGCATGAACTCGTGCGGTCACCACCACGTCGGCAACATCGGCATCCTCGGCGTCGACAAGGACGGTGCCGAGTGGTACCAGGTGTCGCTTGGCGGCGAGCAGGGCACGGGCCGCAACGGCGCGCGCCTCGGCCGCGTGATCGGGCCGTCGTTCTCCGCGGAGGAAGTGCCGGACGTGATCGCGAAGCTGATCGACACGTTCGTCGAGGCGCGCATCGACGGCGAGCGCTTCATCGACACGTACGACCGCATCGGCATCGCACCGTTCAAGGAGCGCGTGTATGCAGCGCGCCAGGCAGTGAACGCGTAACCAACCGGCTAGAAGGAATTTGCAGATGGCTTCGATTATCAAGAACCGCGCAGTGATCGACGACGCATGGCAGGTCGTGCGCGCGGCGGAAGACGGTGCGCTGCCCGCGGTCGACGCGTTGCCGGCCGGCAAGGTGCTGGTGCCGTTCGCCCTGTGGCAGGCCGAGCGCGCGGCGCTCGTCGCCGCGAAGACGAAGGACGAACTCGGCGTGTGGCTCGCGCCGGACAGCGAGCCGGCCGATCTCGTGGCCGACTTCGGTGCGATCTCGCTGATCGCCGTCGATTTCCCGCGCTTCGCGGACGGCCGCGGTTACAGCATCGCGCGCCTGCTGCGCGAGCGCCACGGCTGGACCGGCGAGCTGCGCGCGATCGGCGACGTGCTGCGTGACCAGTTGCTGTACATGTCGCGTTGCGGCTTCGACGCATTCGCGGTGCGTGCCGACAAGGACATCCGCGACGCGCTGAATGCGTTCACGGAATTCACGCAGCGTTACCAGGGCGCGTTCGACGAGCCGGCACCGCTGTTCCGCCGCCGCGACGCCGCGGCCGACGCCAAGGTGAACGCATGAGCACCGCGACCGCACTGACGCCGGAACTCGCCGCGAAGGTCGAGCGCCTCGACGCCCTGCTTGCGCAGATCGGCGCGCGCCACGAGAAGGTGAAGTTCGCGAGCAGCCTCGCCGCGGAAGACATGCTGCTCACGCACGCGATCCTGTCGAAGGGCGTGTCGATCGGCATCTTCTCGCTGAACACCGGCCGCCTGCACGCGGAAACCGTGGGCATGATCGACCGCGTGCGCGAGCGCTACGGCTACGAGATCGAGCAGTTTCACCCGCGCCAGGACGCGGTCGACCAGTACGTCGCCGAGCACGGCCTGAACGCGTTTTACGAAAGCGTCGAGCTGCGCAAGTCGTGCTGCCACATCCGCAAGGTCGAGCCGCTGAACCGCGCGCTGGCCGACGTCGGCGCGTGGGTCACGGGCCAGCGTCGCGAGCAGTCGGTCACGCGTGCCGAGCTGCACGAGGAAGAGCAGGACGAAGCGCGCGGGATCGCGAAGTACAACCCGCTCGCCGACTGGACGGAAGCCGACGTATGGGCGTACCTGAAGGCGTTCGACGTGCCGGTCAACCCGCTGCATGCGCGCGGTTACCCGAGCATCGGCTGCGAGCCGTGTACGCGCGCGATCCGCCCCGGCGAGGACAGCCGGGCGGGCCGCTGGTGGTGGGAGTCGCGCGACACGAAGGAATGCGGGCTGCACATCACGATCACGCCGATTCCCGCGAATGCCGAAACCGGCGCCGCGCACTGAAAGCCGACAAGAAACCGAATATTGCGCCGCCTGCGACAGCGGGCGGCACGAACCCAGAAGAGAAGGACTGAAATCATGAGCACGACGCTCGAGCAATCCGCCTTTGCCCCGCCCACCGGTGCCGACGACCGCATGGGCCACCTCGACTGGCTCGAAGCCGAGTCGATCCACATCCTGCGCGAACTCGTTGCCGAATGCAGCAAGCCGGCGCTGTTGTTCTCGGGCGGCAAGGACTCGGTCGTCGTGCTGCACCTCGCGCTGAAGGCGTTCGGCCTCGGCGCGAACCGCAAGACGACGCTGCCGTTCCCGCTCGTGCACATCGACACGGGCCACAACTACGAGGAAGTGATCGACTTCCGCGACCGCCGTGCGCAAGAGCTCGGCGCCGAACTGGTGGTCGGCCACGTCGAGGATTCGATCCGGCGCGGCACGGTCGTGCTGCGCCGCGAAACCGATTCGCGCAACGCCGCGCAGGCCGTCACGCTGCTCGAGACGATCGAACAGCACGGCTACACGGCGCTGATCGGCGGTGCGCGCCGCGACGAAGAGAAGGCGCGCGCGAAGGAGCGGATCTTCTCGTTCCGCGACGAATTCGGCCAGTGGGATCCGAAGGCGCAGCGCCCGGAACTGTGGAGCCTGTTCAACGCACGCCTGCACAAGGGCGAGCACCTGCGCGTGTTCCCGATCTCGAACTGGACCGAGCTCGACGTGTGGCAGTACATCGCGCGAGAGAACCTCGAACTGCCGTCGATCTACTACGCGCACCAGCGCGAGATCGTGCGCCGCAACGGTCTGCTCGTGCCGGTCACGCCGCTCACGCCGATGCGTGACGGCGAGACGAGCGAACTCGCGCAGGTGCGCTTCCGCACGGTCGGCGACATCAGCTGCACGTGCCCGGTCGAGAGCGATGCGGACGACGTCGAGAAGATCATCGCCGAAACGGCGGTGACCGAGATCACCGAGCGCGGCGCGACCCGGATGGACGATCAGGCATCCGAAGCCGCGATGGAACAGCGCAAGAAGCAAGGTTATTTCTGAAGCACACGAGGACATTCACATCATGAGCATCATCGAGAACACCGAAGACCTCGGCGTGTTGCGCTTCATCACCGCGGGCAGCGTCGACGACGGCAAGAGCACGCTGATCGGCCGCCTGCTGTACGACAGCAAGGCCGTGCTGTCCGACCAGCTGTCCGCGCTGTCGCGCGCGAAGAACAAGCGCACGGTCGGTGACGAGATCGACCTCGCGCTGCTGACGGACGGGCTCGAAGCCGAGCGCGAGCAGGGCATCACGATCGACGTCGCATACCGCTACTTCGCGACCGCGAAGCGCAAGTTCATCATCGCCGACACGCCGGGCCACGAGCAGTACACGCGCAACATGGTGACGGGTGCATCGACCGCGCATGCGGCGATCATCCTGGTCGACGCAACGCGCGTGACGGTCGAGAACGGCGTTGCGGAACTGCTGCCGCAAACGAAGCGCCACAGCGCGATCGTGAAGCTGCTCGCGCTGCAGCACGTGATCGTCGCGATCAACAAGATGGACCTCGTCGACTACAGCGAAGCGCGCTTCAACGAGATCCGCGATGCGTACGTTGCGCTCGCGAAGCAGCTCGGCCTGAAAGACGTGCGTTTCGTGCCGGTGTCGGCGCTGAAGGGCGACAACATCGTCGGTGCGAGCGAGCGCATGCCGTGGTATGCGGGCGAGCCGCTGCTCGACGTGCTCGAATCGCTGCCGGTCGAGACGCAGGCCCATGACGCGCTGCGCTTCCCGGTGCAGTGGGTCGCACGCCAGGACGGCAGCTCGGCCGACGATTTCCGCGGCTACATGGGCCGGATCGAATCGGGCGAGGTGAAGGTCGGCGACGAAATCGTCGTGCTGCCGTCGAACCGCACCGCGACGATCGCGGAGATCGTCGCGCCGGTGCCGGGCGGCACCGCGTCGGTTGCGCACGCATTCGCGGGCCAGACGGTGACGATTCGCCTTGAACAGGACGTCGACGTGTCGCGCGGCGACATGTTCGTCACGACCGCCGAGACGGTCGCGCCGGCGAAGAAGCTCGAGGCGGACCTGTGCTGGTTCGACGAGACGCCGCTGTCGCCGCACCGCAAGTATCTGCTGAAGCAGACCACGAGCACGGTGTTCGCGAAGATCGGCGCGGTCAAGGAAGTGCTCGACGTGCATACGCTGTCGCACGCGACCGACCGCCAGGAACTGAAGATGAACGACATCGGCCGCGTGGCGCTGACGCTGCAGAAGCCGATCGTGTGCGACACGTACGACGCGCACCCGGGCACGGGCGCGTTCGTGCTGATCGACGAGGCGACGCATCATACGGTCGCCGCCGGCATGATCCGGGCGTTCTCGGCATAACTGGCGTTTAGCGCCGCCCGTGCGGGCGGCGCGCGCCGGTTGCCGTCCACGAGCAGGACAAGCGAAGCGACAAACATGGGCAAGGTGTATCTGATCGGAGCAGGGCCGGGCGCTGCGGACCTCATCACGGTGCGTGGCGCGCGGCTGCTCGAGCAAGCCGACGTCGTGCTGCACGACGCGCTCGTCGAGCCGGCGATGCTCGACTATGCGCCGAACGCGCGGAAAATCGCGGTCGGCAAGCGCTGCGGGCAGCGTTCGACCGCGCAGCACTTCATCAACAAGCAGATCGTCGACGCGGCGCGCGAGCATGCGTGCGTCGTGCGCCTGAAGGGCGGCGATCCGATGCTGTTCGGTCGCGCCGAAGAGGAAATGCGCGCGCTCGAGGCGGCCGGCATCGATTACGAGGTCGTGCCGGGCATCACCGCGGCGCTGGCCGGCGCGGCGACGCTGAAGCGCTCGCTGACGTTGCGCGGCGTGTCGCGCAGCGTCGCGTTCGCGACGCACAGCCGCGCACCGGGCAGCGACGAGATTCGCGAGACCGCGCGCGCCGATTCGATCGTCTACTACATGGGCCGCGACAGCGCGCCGGGCATCGCCCGCGAACTGATCGACGCGGGCCGTGCGCCCGCGACGCCGGTGGCGATCGTCGAGGCCTGCAGCACCGTGCGCGAGCGCACGCTGACGCTCACGCTTGCGCAGATGGCGGCGGGCGACGCGCAGGCGTGGCTCGACCCTGCGGAACCGAGCCTGCTGATGATCGGCGATGCGTTCGCCGAACGCGTGCGGCGCGTGAAAGAGGGCGATGCGCTGCAGGACGCCGCTTGAGTCGAACGCGTGGTTTGCAGGCAAAAAAAAGCGCTGGCTTCGGAGGCCAGCGCTTTTTTGTTTGGGCCAACGATTCGCTTATGCGTCGCGGCCGAGCTGGTCGATGCAGTAGCGTGCGATCGCATCGAGCACGCCGTCGTCTTCCCCGACGGCCGTCGCGCAATGGATCTCGATGCCCGGATGCGCGGCACGGCACGCGTCGACGAGCTGCGGCAGGTCGCGGCGCACATGGCCGCCCTGGCCGAAGAACACGGGCACCACGGTGATGCGCGTGCAGCCGGCCGCGACCTGCGCGGCAACGGCCGTATCGAGCGACGGCGTCATCAGCTCGAGAAACGCTAGCGACACGTGCGGGGCGGGGGAGCCGGCCGCGCGCAGCCGTGCGGCGAGCCGCTCGAACGGCTCGGCCCAGCGCGGATCGCGTGCGCCGTGGCCGAACAGGACGATACCGTGCGAACTCATGTCGAAGCCTCCGTCGTGACGGCGCTCAGTGCCGGTCGACCCACTTGAGCGCGAACAGGCCGAGCGCGAGATAGATGAGGCCCGGTGTCGCCGCGGTCAGCGGCGCGGGCCACGTGTTCAGCGTGCCGATGTGCGAGAACAGCGTGTTGAGCAGCTGGAAGCTCATGCCGAGCATGATGCCGCCGAACACCTTCACGCCGACCACGCCGGCACGCGTATGCAGGTACGCGAACGGCAGCGACAGCACGAGCATCACGAACACCGCGAACGGGTAGAGCAGCTTGCGCCACAGTGCGATGTCGTAGCGCTGCGTGTCCTGCTGGTTTTCGCGCAAGTGCTGGATGTAGCGGAACAGGTTGATGAGCGACATCCGTTCCGGCGACACGAGCAGCACCGACAGGATCTGCGGCGTCAGGTCCGAGCGCAGCCGGTATTCGGGCAGCATCACCTGCTGCGACCGGTATACGGGGTTCAGCGCGTCGGCCGGTTCGCCGCTGATCGGCTTGATCGGCGTCAGTTCGGTTTCCGTCACGCCCTTGAGCAGCCAGTGGCCGGGCGGCTCGTAGCGGCCGGTCTGCGCGATCCGCACGTTCTGCAGCTGGAATTTCGAGTCGAATTCGTAGATGCGCACGTTGCTGATCGTCGAATCGGGCGACAGGCTGCCGACGTTGACGAAGCGCGTGACCTGCTCGCCGTTCTCGCGGGCCGCGAGCGTGTCCTTCACCCACACGCCCGACTGGAAGTTCGACGATACCGACGCACCGAGCGCCTGCAGTCGCACGCGTTCGGACAGCTGGTCGGCGTACGGGCCGACGAATTCGCCGATCAGGTAGGTGATGATCACGAGCGGAATGCCGATCTTCAGCAGCGAGCGCAGCGCCTGGTTGGTCGCGAGGCCCGACACGCGAAAGATCGTGAATTCCGAGTTCGCCGCCATTTGCGCGAACACGTAGATCGCGCTGATCAGCGCGGCGACCGGGATGATCTCGTAGAAGCGCGACGGGGTCTGCAGCGCGACGCGCAGCACCGCGTAGCCGAACTTGTAGTTGCCGTGCCCGACCGAGTTCAGTTCGCTGATCAGGTCGAAGAAGAAGAACAGGCCCGAGAACGCGAACAGGATGAAGACGAACGTGACGTAGATCTGCCGCGCGAAGTATTTTTCATAGAGCCGCATCGATCATGCTCCCGAGCGGCCGAACAGCGCGCGTGTAAACAGCGGACGATTGCGCACGCGCAACCAGAAGATGAACGCGACGATCGCCGCGACGACCAGGTGCAGGCCGACGAGGCCGACGCCGAACGACATCTTGCCCTGCTCGATCTGCGACTGCACGACGTTCAGCAGGTTCGAGTACGTGAGGTAGATCAGCACGGCCATCACGAGGTTGATCGTGCGGCTGCGGCGCGGGTTCTGGTACGACAGCGGAATGCCGAGCACCATCAGGTTGATCGCGATCAGCGGCAGCCCCGCGCGCCACGCGAATTCCGCGAGGTTGTCGCGCGTCGGGTTGCGCAGCAGGTCGGGCGTCGGCGTGCTGTTGGTGGTCGGTACGTTGGTGACCGGCGTGCTCGTGATCTTCACGCCGTAGCGCTGGAACTCCATGATCTTGAAGTTCGGCTGGCCGGGCGTGCCGTCGTAGCGGCGGCCGTCCTCCAGCACGACGAAGCGATCGCCGTCCTTCGTTTCCGTGTGGCCCGTGTGCGATACCACGACGTTGACCTTGCCGTTCTCGGTCGACGTGACGAACACGTTCTGCACCTTGCTCTGGTCCGGCGACATCTTCTCGATGAAGAACACGCGATGGTTCGACGCCGATTCGCGGAACTGGCCTGGCGCGAGCAGCGAGATCTCGTCGCGCTGCTGGAAGCGCGCCTTGATCATCTTGCTCTGCTGGTTCGACCACGGCCAGCCGACGAACGCGAAGAACGCGATCAGCAGGACGATCGGCGTGGCGAACACGCCGATCGGCTTGATCAGGCGCGTGAGGCTCACGCCCGACGCGAGCCAGACGACCATTTCGGAGTCCCGGTACCACCGGGTCAGCACGAACAGGATCGACACGAACAGCGTGACGACGAGCATCACGGCGAGATAGCCGATCACGGTCAGGCCGATCAGCACGAGCACGTCGCGCGGATCGATTTCGCCGGACGCGGCATAGCCGACGATGCGGATCATCATCGTCGTGAGCATGATCGTGAGCAGCACCATGAACACGGCGCCAGCCGTATACGCAAGCTCGCGCTGGAGGGAGCGTTCGAAGATCATTCTTGATGAGAAGAGGGCGGGAGGCTGCGCACGCGTGGTGGAGCGCTCGCGCCGCCACGGGAAAAATAGCGGATAATTGCGGCTTTCATCCTTAGCCCAGATTTTATCCGAGGACAAGCGCGATGGACTTTAGCATAAAAGGCTGTGATTGGAGCAAAGGCGAGGCCAAGGGGTTCCTGACCGGGAAGTCCGACTGCATCGTGCTCGGCATCTTCGAGGCGCAGACTCTCTCGGGCGCGGCGCTCGACATCGACACGGCCACCAAGGGGCTGATCTCGCGCGTGGTGAAGGCCGGCGACATGGACGGCAAGCGCGGCAAGACGCTGTTCCTGCACGAGGTATCGGGCATCGGTGCGTCGCGCGTGCTGCTCGTCGGCCTCGGCAAGCAGGATGCTTTCAATCAGAAAGCCTACAACGACGCGGCGACGGCCGCATGGCGCGCGCTGCTGGCCACCAAGATCGTGCAGGTCACGTTCACGCTCGCGCAACTGCCGGTCGACGAGCGCGGCTCCGACTGGGGCGTGCGTGCGGCGATTCTCGCGCTGCGCAACGAGACCTACCGCTTCACGCAGATGAAGAGCAAGCCGGAACCGGCGTCGCATGCGCTCAAGCGCGTCGTGTTCAGCGTCAATCCGGCCGATGAAAAGGCGGCGAAGCTGGCGGCCAAGCAGGCCGTCGCGCTGGCGAACGGGATGGACCTCACGCGCGACCTCGGCAACCTGCCCGGCAACGTGTGCACGCCGACCTATCTCGGCAATACCGCGAAGAAGATCGCGAAGGATTGGGGTCTGAAGGTCGAGGTGCTCGGCCTGAAGCAGATCCAGGCGCTCAAGATGGGCTCGTTCCTGTCGGTCGCGCGCGCGTCGGTCGAGCCGCCGCAGTTCATCGTGCTGCATTACCAGGGCGCCGCCGCGAAGGCCGCGCCGGTCGTGCTGGTCGGCAAGGGCATCACGTTCGACACGGGCGGCATCTCGCTGAAGCCGGGCGAGGGCATGGACGAGATGAAGTACGACATGTGCGGCGCGGGCTCGGTGCTCGGCACGATGCGTGCGGTCGCCGAAATGGGCCTGAAGATCAATGTCGTCGCAATCGTGCCGACCTGCGAGAACATGCCGGGCGGCAACGCGACGAAGCCGGGCGACATCGTCACCAGCATGAAGGGGCTGACGATCGAGGTGCTCAACACCGACGCCGAGGGCCGCCTGATCCTGTGCGACGCGCTCACTTATGCGGAACGCTTCAAGCCCGCGGCGGTGATCGACGTGGCGACGCTGACGGGCGCTTGCGTGATCGCGCTCGGCGGACACAACAGCGGCCTGTTCTCGAAGGACGATGCACTCGCGGGCGAGCTGCTCGACGCCTCGCGCGAAGCGAACGATCCGGCGTGGCGCATGCCGCTCGACGACGAATACCAGGATCAGCTGAAGTCGAATTTCGCGGACATCGCGAACATCGGCGGGCGTCCGGCCGGCGCCGTGACGGCGGCGTGCTTCCTGTCGCGCTTCACCGACAGCTATCCTTGGGCGCACCTGGACATCGCCGGCACGGCGTGGAAGGGCGGCGCGGCGAAGGGCGCGACCGGCCGTCCGGTGCCGCTGCTCGCGCAGTTCCTGATCGACCGCGCCGGCCAGTGATGGCAGGTCTCACGACGATGCGGGTGCGCGGGCAATGACGCGAATCGATTTCCATTCGAACGTCGGCGATTCGCTCGCGTACGCGTGCCGGCTGCTGCGCAAGGCCTACCAGGCCGGGCAGCCGGTCGTCGTGCTCGCGGAACCCGCGCGCCTGCGCGCGCTCGACGAGCAGCTCTGGACGTTCTCGCCGCTCGATTTCATTCCGCACTGCGGCGTCGACAGCGCGCATGCGGCCGGCACGCCGATCGTGCTGACCGCTGATCTCGACCAGGCGCCGCATCACCACGTGCTGCTGAACCTCGGCGCGGCCGTGCCCGCGCAGTTCGCGCGCTTCGAACGCCTGCTCGAGGTGGTCGGCAATGCGCCGGACGAACTGGCCGCGGGCCGCGACCGCTACCGCTTCTACCGCGATCGCGGATACGCGCTGAACAACTACAAGCAAGGCAGCTAGCCGAAACCGTCGACGGAGCGTCCCCGTGACACAAGCCGAATCCTCTTCGATCCCGACGCTGACCGACGTGCTGGTGCCGGGCAAGCCAGTGCCGGCGCGTTCGTCCGCGACCGATGTGCCGCCGCGCGACGATGCCGCCGCCCCGGAGCGCACGGGAACCGACCCCGAATTCGTGGTGGTCGAGCCGGTGCCGACGCCGGACGTCCCGACCGTCGAACTGCCGGGCGACAGCGATGCGCCGGCGCAACCCGGTGCCGCCGGACACGTCGTCGCCGAGGAATCGGCTGCGGCGCAGGCGCCGTTGCGCTCCGCGCTGGCCGATGACGAGGGGCAGCAGGCCGGCGTTGCCGCGACGCCGCGCGAGCCCGGTGAAGCGATGCCGTCCCACGCGGGCGCACCGGCTGCCGACGGGCTGGCCACCGATCATCCTGCTCGCGCAGCGCTCCCGGAGTCGCGTGCGGCCGCCGCGCTGACACCGGAGGACGCGCACCATATCGCCGAGCGTCTGCGCGATCGGCTGACGAATTATCTGACCGGGGAAGGGCGCGAGGCCATCGAGGCACGCTGCCGCGACGCGCTGCACGACCATACGGCCTGGCTGGTCGGCCAGATCACGCGCGAAGTGGCGCTGGCGCTCGAAACCGAAGTGATGGAATGGGTTCGCGACGCGGTCGACGAAGAGATCGCTCGCCGCCGGACGGGTCGTTCAGGCTGAGCGCACGGCGAGTGTCGTGCGCTGGCGCCGCGGGCGCGGCTCCGATCGTCGTCGCTGACGATCGCCGATCCGGTTGCAACGAGAGGCATGGAATCGTGCCGGGCGCCAGGCGCGGCGCGCGTGCGCGCGCCCGGTCACCGGGCTCAGTGGAGCGATAGCACCCACTGCGCGAGCGTGTGCGCCTCGACGCTCGTCAGCTGCGTATTGGCGGGCATCGGCACGCCCCCCCACACCCCGACGCTGCCCTTCACGATTGATTGCGCGAGGTAATCGACGGCGTCGGCACGTGCCGCGTACTTGCCCGCGATGTCGTGGAACGACGGGCCCATCAGCGGCTTGCCGACCGCATGGCAGGCCATGCAGTTCTTGCGCTGCGCGAGCACGAGTCCGTCGCTGGCCTGGTCGGCGTGTGCCGCCGCCGCGCCGCCGGTCAGCAGCGCCACGAGCAGCGCGCGCGATATCGTCTGTTTCATGCGGTTCTCCGCCGGCGGGAACGGCCGGCTTCACGGTCCGCGCATTATAAAAGCAAAGGGAATGCGCGTTTTGCGCGTTTCCCCGGCGGCCGTCTGCAATGGGGTCGCATGACCTGCGTGCCGCATCAGCCGGTGACGGCACCCTTGTTCGCCGGGCGGGCGAGGGCTGCGTACTTGGCGAGCACGCCGCGCGTGTAGCGCGGCGCAGGCTGCTTCCACGCGGCGCGCCGGCGCGCGAGCTCGGCGTCGTCGACGTTCAGCTGCAGCACGAGCCGGTGCGCATCGATCGTGATCGAGTCGCCTTCCTGCACGAGCGCGATCGTGCCGCCGACGAAGGCCTCGGGCGCGACGTGCCCGACCACCATCCCCCAGGTGCCGCCCGAGAAGCGGCCGTCGGTGATGAAGCCGACCGATTCGCCGAGCCCCTTGCCGATGATCGCCGACGTCGGCGCGAGCATTTCCGGCATGCCGGGGCCGCCCTGCGGACCGAGATAGCGCAGCACCAGCACGTCGCCTGCGCGGATCCGGTCGCCGAGGATCGCGTCCATCGCGCTTTGCTCGTCGTCGAACACGCGCGCCGGGCCCGTGATCACCGGGTTCTTCAGGCCGGTGATCTTCGCGACCGCACCGTCTTGCGCGAGGTTGCCCTTCAGGATCGCGAGATGCCCTTCCTTGTACAGCGCGCGGTCGATCGGGAAGATCACCTTCTGGTCCGCGCGCGGCACGCCCGGCACGTCTTTCAGCTCCTCGGCGATCGTGCGGCCGGTGATCGTCATGCAGTCGCCGTGCAGCAACCCCGCATCGAGCAGGATCCGCAGCACCTGCGGGATGCCGCCGGCCTGGTGCAGGTCGGTCGCCACGTACTGGCCCGACGGCTTCAGGTCGCAGATCACCGGCACGCGCTTGCGGATGCGCTCGAAGTCGTCGATCGTCCAGTCGATCTCGGCCGCGTGCGCGATCGCCAGATAGTGCAGCACCGCGTTGGTCGAGCCGCCGGTCGCCATGATCAGCGACACCGCGTTCTCGATCGACGCCTTCGTGATGATGTCGCGCGGCTTCAGGTCGCGCTTCACGGCCTCGACCAGCACGCGCGCCGATTCGGCGGCCGAGTCGACCTTCTCCTGATCGGGGTTCGCCATCGTCGACGAATACATCAGCGACATGCCGAGCGCCTCGAACGACGAGCTCATCGTGTTCGCGGTGTACATCCCGCCGCACGACCCCGACGTCGGACACGCGTTCTGCTCGACACCCTCGAAATCTTCCTGCGACATCCGGCCCGCGGTGAACTCGCCGACCGCCTCGAACGACGACACGATGGTCAGGTCGCGGCCCTTCCAGTGGCCGGGCCGGATCGTGCCGCCGTACACGTAGATGCCCGGCACGTTCAGGCGCGCGAGCGCGATCATCCCGCCCGGCATGTTCTTGTCGCAGCCGCCGACCACCACCACGCCGTCCATCCACTGGCCCTGCACGCAGGTCTCGATGCAGTCGGCGATCACTTCGCGCGACACGAGCGAATACTTCATGCCCTCGGTGCCCATCGACATGCCGTCCGAGATCGTCGGCGTGCCGAAGATCTGCGGGTTCGCATCGGCCGCCTTCACGGCCGCGACGGCCGCGTCCGACAGCCGCTGCAGGCCCGAGTTGCACGGCGTGATCGTCGAGTGGCCGTTCGCGATGCCGATCATCGGCTTGTCGAAATCGTCCTTCTGGTAGCCGAGGGCGTAATACATCGAGCGATTCGGCGAACGGGCCACGCCTTGCGTGATGTGCTTCGAGCGACGGTTGTACGGCATGGGGGACTCCATCGTTGTATTGGCGACTCCCGCGAACGGCGCGCCGGTTCGGATCAATCAAGAATGGAGTTTCCGGTTTGGAATGTCCAATATATTATTTGTCGATTATTAAGTCGTTTTGCGAATGAGTGAGACATGGCCGACCCGACGCCCGATCTGCGCCAGTGGCGCTATTTCGTGACCGTTGCCGACGAGCGCCATTTCGGCCGCGCGGCCGAGCGCCTGTCGATGACGCAGCCGCCGCTGTCGCAGGCGATCCGGGCGCTGGAGGAGGCGCTCGGCGTCGCGCTGTTCGCGCGTACCAAGCGCTCGGTCGCGCTGACGGCGGTCGGCGCGGCGCTGCTGCCCGACGTCCGCCGGCTGCTCGCGTCGGCCGACGCGCTGCCGCCGCTCGCGCGGCGACTCGCGCGCGGCGAAGCCGGTTCGCTGTCGCTCGCGTTCGTGTCGACCGCCGATTACGGGCTGCTGCCGGCGCTGCTGCGCGCGTTCGGCGCACGCTATCCGCACGTGCGGCTGCAGCTCGCGGAAGCGACGAGCGACGTACAGATCGACGAACTCGTCGCCGGCCGCATCGACGCGGGGCTCGTGATTCCGCCGGTGCCGCCGCGCCACGCGGCCGGGCTGTCGTACCTGCCGGTCGTGCGCGAGCCGCTGGTGGTCGCGATGCCGGCGGCCGCGGCCCCCGGCGTGCCCGAAGACGAACCCGTGCATCTGGCCGAGCTGTCCGCGCTGCCGCTCGTCATCTTCCCGCGTCGTTTGGCGCCCGGCTTTTATGACATCATTACGGGCTGCTACGGCGCGGCGGGGGAAACCCCGCGCATCGGCCAGGAGGCAATCCAGATGCAGACGATCGTCAGCCTCGTGTCGGCCGGCATGGGCGTCGCACTGGTGCCGCAGTCGTTGCGTAACCTGCGGCGCACCGGCGTGGTCTATCGGCCGCTCGCCGGCGACGCACCGGTCGTCGAGACTGGCCTCGTGTGGCGCACGGGCGATGTCAGCCCGGTGCTCGCCGGCTTCATCGACGTCGTGCGCGCGCACGGTCTTGCCGCATGATGCGAACGATGGCGCGCCAGCGCCGTCCAATGCGCGGTGCGGCGCCTGTGCGAGCGCCGTACCGCATTCGAAAACTTCATCGCTAACCCATGATCATTCACCCGAATTTCGACCCCGTAGCGATCCATCTCGGGCCGCTGGCCGTGCGCTGGTACGGCCTCATGTATCTCGTCGGCTTCATCGCGGCGATCGTCGTCGGCCGGATCCGCCTGAAGCTGCCGTACGTCGCCGCGCAGGGCTGGACCGCCAAGGACATCGACGACATGATGTTCTACGGTGTGCTCGGCACCGTGCTCGGTGGCCGGCTCGGCTACGTGCTGTTCTACAAGGCCGACTTCTACTTCTCGCATCCACTCGACGTATTCAAGGTGTGGGAAGGCGGAATGTCCTTCCACGGCGGCTTCCTCGGCGTGACGCTCGCGATGGCCCTGTTCGCGTGGCAGCGCAAGCGTCACTGGCTGCAGGTCACCGATTTCGTCGCGCCGATGGTGCCGACGGGGCTCGCGGCCGGGCGGCTCGGCAACTTCATCAACGGCGAGTTGTGGGGCCGCGTGACCGATCCGAGCGCGCCGTGGGCGATGCTGTTCCCGGGCGCGATGCGTGACGACGCGGCGTGGCTGCCGAGGCATCCGGCGCTCGTCGAGAAGTGGCATCTCGCCGACGTGTTCATGCAGTACCAGATGTTGCCGCGCCATCCTTCGCAGCTCTACGAAATCGCGCTCGAAGGCATTGCGCTGTTCTTCGTGCTCTTCTTCTTCTCGCGCAAGCCGCGGCCGATGGGCGCGATATCCGCGCTGTTCCTGATCGGCTACGGGCTCGCGCGCTTCACGGTTGAATTCGCGCGTGAACCGGACGACTTCCTCGGCCTGCTTGCCCTCGGCCTGTCGATGGGGCAGTGGCTGTCGCTGCCGATGATTCTCGCGGGCATCGCGCTGCTGGTATGGGCGTACCGTCGCCGCGCGGCGAGCGTGGCGGCGTGATGTTGCTGCGTCATGCGGTTGCGTCACGCGCGAGCTGTGTGACGCATGACGCGTGATGCGATGCGGATGCGCACGATCGGCGTGCGCATCGATCGCAGACTCTCGAACGAAAAACGCCGGCCCGAAGGCCGGCGTTTTCGCATCTGCCGCGCGTTGCGCGACGTGCGTTACTTCATCTGCACCGAGCCGTTGACCGTGACCGACACGGTCGCCTTGCCGCCTTCGACCGAGATCGGCGCGCTCATCTTCGCGCTGTCCGTCGGTGCCGCGGCCATCGCCAGCATGCGCGGGTACGGCTGCACGTTGCGGCTGCCGCCGACGTTCACGTCGCGGATCGAGTAGCTGTTGTAGCCGAAGGCCTTCGCGGCTTCGTCCGCGCGTGCGCGGAACGACTTGATCGCTTCGGTCGTGAGCTTCTGCTCGGCCGTGCGCTGTGCTTCGGGCGACAACGAGAACTCGACGTTCGCGACCTGCATCTGGTTCGACAGCTGGCCCGCGAGCTTCGACGCCGCCGCGAAATCGCGCGATTCGAGCACGACTTCGGTACGGCCGCGCCATGCGGAGATCTTGCCGTCGCGATCGGTGCTCGGATACACGGAGAACGCACCGGTGTGCGCGTTGACGCCCGATACGCCCTTCGCCTGCGCGAGCGCCGCGTCGGCCCGCTGGTTGAGCGCGGACGTCAGGCTGCCCGGGTCCTTCGCCTGCTGTTCGTAGAACAGCGTGATGTGGATGATGTCCTGCGGTACGTCGGCGCTGGCCTGCGACGACAGCGACAGCACGCCCGCCGGTTCCGGAAAGTGCGGGTTCGCGGTCTGCGCGTGCGCGGCCGGTGACGCGAGCGTCAGCGCGACGGGCACGGCGGCGGCGAGGGCGAGCGACAGCGCGAGTGCGGATTTCTTGGTCATTGTTGGACTCCTTGTGCGAGGGCGCGCATGCGGATCACGCGTGCGCGACGCGGGCGTACCGCGCGACGAAAAAACGGCCGTCGTCCCGATCGGGCGACAGCGGTTGCTTAGGCCGCACGAACGCGTCGCGAGTTCCGTGGCGGCGGCGCGTCTTGACGGGATTTGACCTTTGCTGTTTGTCTGTTGCGCATGCCGCGACTGCGTGCGCCTACTTCATCAGCCTTTCGGTGATGAAGCGCCACTCGGCGCGCGTGACGGGCGTGATCGACAGCCGATTGCCGCGTGCGAGCACGCGCATGTCGGCGAGTTCGTCATGCTCGCGCAATGCGGCGAGCGGCACGAGCGGCGACTTCTTCACGAAGCGCACGTCGACGAGCAGCCAGCGCGGTGCTTCCTGCGTCGACTTCGGATCGTAATACGGGCTTTTCGGATCGAACTGGGTAGGGTCGGGGTAGGGCGTCGACGAGACTTCGGCGAGGCCCGCGATGCCCGGCTCAGGGCAGCTCGAGTGATAGAACAGCACGCCGTCGCCGATCTTCATCGTGTCGCGCATGAAATTGCGCGCCTGATAGTTGCGCACGCCGGTCCATGGCAGCGAGTGCTGCGGTGCGTGCGCGAGATCGTCGATGCTTGCTTCGTCCGGTTCGGACTTCATCAGCCAGTATTGCATGGATCGTAATCGACGCAGAAAGGGCTGCTACAAAAGGAAACGGCATCGGGGATCCCCGATGCCGTTGGATAGGCCCCCGCCTTGGCCGCTAGGCCGGCATCCTGAACCTGGGGTTCAGAATTGGTCGCAGTTAGCAGCACTTCGGGTACATCAGACAGAGTGACGCGCGCGCCCGTGCTACAAATTTCCGCAACCGTGCACATGGCATTGGTTCAAGGAATATATGACCTTGGCGAACCAGGCAGGGAAGCTGACTGAACTGTGTTTCGTTGCGCCAATTTGACCACCGTTGATCGCCGAGATCAAGGGGAATCGACGCATCGATCAAACGTTACTGCGTCTCGTGCTGTGCGAGCACCGCGCCGAGCTGTTCGTTCATCTGGTGCATTGTACGACGGATTTCTTCCGCCGGAAATGCTTCACCGTGACGCACGCTCGTTTGCAGTCGCAGCAATTCGGATGCGAGCGACAGTGCCGCCATCACCGCGATACGGTCCGTGCCGCGCACCGAACTGTTCGCGCGGATCTTCGACATTTCAGCGTCGACGCGTGCGACGGCCTCGAGCAACGCCGCTTCGGTCTCGGCCGAACAGGCGAGCCGATAGGGCTGGCCGAGAATCGAGACTTCGATCTGCTTGGTGCTCATGCATGTTCTCCGTGGCTGGCCGCGTCGTCGCCATCCGTGCGCGCCTGCGCATCGAGCAGGTCGAGCTGGTTGTCGGCTTGCTCTGCGTTCTTCGTGCGAGGCAGCTTTTCGAGAATCGCGTTCAGTTTGACCTGAGCGTCGTCGATCTTTGCCGACAGCGTGTCGCGCTCGGCCGCGAGCGCATTGCGTTCGTCGCGCAGTTGCGCGAGTTCCGCGCGGACCGTGTCCGCTTCCGCGCGCATTTGCGCGACTTGCTCCTCGAGCGCGAGCCGTTCCGCGTGATAGCGCTTGTTCAGCGAGATCAGACGGCCAATATTTTGAGATAAGGTTTCGAGTTCGTTGAGCATTTGCTGCGTCCTCTAAAGACCCAGCATTTTAGCGCGGAATAACGCGCATTCCGACATCTGTAACGTTTCCAGTCGTAACACCCCGGCTTCTTGCCGCGAATACGCGGCTCCGGCGTGTTCGCGGCGTGCTCCCGGCATACGTTCGGCCGCTTTCTTGACGCTTGCGCGACCCGCTCCTAAACTGGCGCCGCCTCGGTGCTCGCGCGCATGTCGCGCGGTTAAACGGGAAGCAGGGCGCGTGCTCCGCATGGAGATCGCCAACCTGCGCTGCCCCCGCAACGGTAAGCGGCCGCGTCGGACGACGCAGGCCGGCTCGGGCGCGTTTCGCGTGCAGGTCGCACGCGGGCGCGGGCCACTGCGCGTGATACGCGCGGGAAGGCGAGCCGGTACGCCGCCAGCCCGGATACCGGCCGAGGCGGGGAGCCTGTACGGCTTCATGACGCGCGGCCTGCGGGGACGCGGGGCGCGCAGTGCTTCACGGGACTTGTCTTCGATGCTGACCCCAATCGTCCGCACGGCCTCCGGCGCACGCCGCGGCGCGCCGCATCTCGCCGTCGCGCACACTGCGGCGGCGGCTGGTTCGCCCGGATCGGCGACGACGCAGGCCGTTGCGGCGCCGGCACCTGTCGCGCCGCGCGCCGCCGCGCCGTTGCCGCCGGAAGTCGCGGTCGCCGCGCCGAACATGCCTGATGGCTACGACGCAACCGCGATGCCGATCGACCCGATGCGGCGGCTTCCTCTATATTGCGCAGAATGTCGACCGCACGCAGGTGCGGCTCGATGGATCGTGGCCGTGTCACGCCGGTGCGACCGACGTTCGGCCGGCCGAACGCTTGCGGGACGCGATCGGCCAAACGCGGGAATCGGTGTACCGATCGTGGTGCGCGCTCTAGTGCGCCGCCGGCCGTGCATCGCTCGCTTTGCCGCACATGGGCATGGCATCCGCGCCGCGCGCGCGATGACATCTCCGGGGCGCTGTTCGTCCGTGCACGCATCAACAATCTGTTCGACGAGGATGACGAGCTTGCGTAAGTCTGCAACACGCCGGAGCGCGACGCTGGTGCCGCACCCGGCCGGCAACGATGGTCGGCGGAAGCATCGCGCGTCGTGCGCGATGCCGTGCGGCGCATGAGCGCCGCGCGTGCCGCCGCGATCTGGCTAGCGCTCGCGGCCGTGGTCGCGTTGCTGTTCGTCGCATCGCTGTCGATCGGCAGCGTGCCGATGTCACCGTGGCAGGCGCTCGCGTCGCTCGTGCCGCACGGCGGCGACGCACTGTTCGCCGACATCGTGCGCACGCTCCGGCTGCCGCGTGCGCTCGCGGGGTTCGCGTGCGGCGCGCTGCTTGCGCTGGCCGGTGCGCTGCTGCAGGTGCTGCTGCGTAATCCGCTCGCAGAGCCGTATGTGCTCGGCGTGTCCGGCGGCGCGGCCGGCTTCGCGCTCGTCACGATGATCGCGGGCGGCGCGTGGTGGCTCGTCGATGCATCCGCGTTCGCCGGTGCGCTCGTTTCGGTCGCGCTCGTGCTCGGGCTTGCACGCCGCGAGCTGTGGCGCGGCGACTCGCGCGACGCATCGCCGCGGCTGCTGCTCACGGGTGTCGTGATCGCGGCCGGGTGGGGCGCGCTCGTCACGCTGCTGCTGTCGCTCGCGCCCGATGCGCGACTGCGCGGCATCATCTTCTGGCTGACGGGCGACCTGAACGGCGTGACGGCGCCGTGGTTCGCATGGGGCGCGCTGCTGGTGGCCGCATGCGTCGCGCTGCCGGCCGCGCCGCAGCTCAACGTGCTGCTGCGCGGCGACGCGACCGCACTCGCGCTCGGTGTGCCGGTCGCGCGAGTTCGCGTGCGGATCTACCTCGTCGCGTCGCTGGCCGCCGCGGCCGCGGTGACGACGGCCGGCACGATCGGCTTCGTCGGCCTCGTCGTGCCGCATGCGTTGCGGCTCGCATTCGGAAACGACCAGCGCATGCTGCTGCCCGCCGCGATGCTTGCGGGCGGCGGCGGCGTGATGGCCGCCGACCTGCTCGCGCGCACGGCGATCGCACCCGCGCAATTGCCGGTCGGCGTGATGACCGCGTTGATCGGCGTGCCGGTGTTCCTGTGGATGTTGCTGAGGAGACCGATGCGATGACGCACGCCGCACCGCACACTGCCGGCGACATGACCTACGCAGCGATCGCTCTCACGCTGAAGGCCGGCGAACGGACGCTGCTCGACGGCTTCACGCAGGCGTTCCGTTCCGGCGAGATCTGGTGCGTCGCGGGGCCGAACGGCGCGGGCAAGACGACGCTGCTCGCGACGCTCGCGGGCCTGCAGCGACCGGCCGGCGGCCACATCGAGATCGACGGCCGGCCGCTCGCCGCATGGCCGCCCGAACAGCTCGCACGGCGCCGCGCACTGATGCCGCAGCAATTGCACGATGCGTTCAGCGCGACGGTATTCGACACGGTGCTGCTCAACCGCTTCCCGTATCTCGGCGGCTGGGGATGGGAGCGCGACGGCGACCGCGCGGCCGCGCGCGACGCGCTCGCGACGTTCGGGCTGACCGCACTCGCGTCGCGCGACGTGCTGTCGCTGTCGGGCGGCGAGCGGCAGCGCGTCGCGCTGGCCGCGACGCTGTGCCAGGACGCGCCGCTGATGCTGCTCGACGAACCGCTCGCCCATCTTGACCTGCATCACCAGATCGATGGCCTGACCGCGCTGAGCGCATGGCTCGACGGGGGCCCGCGCACGGTACTGTTCTCATGCCACGACCTGAATCTCGCGCGGCGTTTCGCGACGCACGCGCTGTTGCTCGACGGCCGCGGCCATGCGTGGGCGGGCCCCGTGCACGATGTACTGACGCCGGCGCGCGCGAGCGACGCGTTCGGCTACCCGCTCGTGCTGATCCGCGAGAACGGCCGCGACGCGCTGCTGCCTGCGTGGCCCGAGCGACGATGAACTTCATTCTTTCGATGCGCGGCACCGGCCGCGCCAACAAGGCAACCTTCCGATGACGAATCCGACCGACTTCCCGCCCGCGATCGCGCCGCTCGACGACACGCTGCGAAAGCGCCTGCAGCATGTGATCGATCACAAGACCAAGCCGCCCGGCAGTCTCGGCCAGCTCGAGGCTCTCGCGCTGCAGATCGGCCTGATCCAGTGCACCGAGAAGCCGCATGTACAGCGTCCGGTGACGATCGTGTTCGCCGGCGACCACGGGATCGCGGCCGAGGGCGTGAGCCCGTATCCGCAGGCGGTCACCGCGCAGATGGTCGCGAACTTCCTGGCCGGCGGCGCGGCGATCAATGCGTTTTCGGGCGTCGCGCAGAGCGTGCTCGAGATCGTCGATGCGGGCGTCGCGTCGCCGCTGCCGGTGTCCGACCGGCTCGTGTCGCTGCCCGTCGCGCGCGGCACGCGCAACTTCGCGGTTGAACCGGCGATGACGCCCGACGAAGCGAAGACGGCGCTCGCCGCCGGCGCGGCGCGCGTGCGCCTGCACGCCTCGCTGGGCACGAACGTGATCGGCTTCGGCGAAATGGGGATCGCGAACACGTCGTCGGCCGCATGCCTGATGAGCCGTCTGCTCGACGTGCCGATCGACGCGTGCGTCGGGCGCGGCACGGGCCTCGACGACCAGGGGCTCGCGCACAAGCGCGCGGTGCTCGGCCGCGCGCTCGTCCGGCATTCGCATGCGATCGCGCCGCTCGATGTGCTCGCGACGTTCGGCGGTTTCGAGATCGCGATGATGACGGGCGCGTATCTCGCGGCCGCGAGCGAGCGGATGACGATCCTCGTCGACGGCTTCATCGCGACGGCCGCGCTGCTGGTCGCCGAGCGCATCGCGCCCGGCGTGCGCGACTACTGCGTGTTCTCGCATGCGTCGCACGAGGCCGGGCACCGGCGCATGCTCGAGCATTTCGGCGCGAAGCCGCTGCTCGCGCTCGACCTGCGCCTCGGCGAAGGCACGGGCGCCGCGCTCGCGCTGCCGCTGGTGCGCGCGGCGGTCGCGTTCCTCACCGAGATGGCGAGCTTCGAATCCGCGGGCGTAGACAATCGTGACGCCTGAGCGCGCGAGCGGTGTACGCGCCGAACTGCGCTATTTCTTCGTCGCGCTCGGCTATTTCACGCGCGTGCCGGTGCCGCGCGCGATCGGCTACGCAGCCGGCGATCTCGATCAGGCCGCACGTTACTTTCCGCTGGTCGGCGCGTGCGTGGGCGCGTGGGGCGCGCTCGTTTATCTGGCGACACTGCGCGTGTTGCCCGCGTCGATCGCGGTCGGCCTGTCGATGGCCGCGACGCTGCTCGCGACCGGCGCGTTCCACGAGGATGGCCTGGCCGACAGCTGCGATGCGTTCGGCGGCGGCTACGCGCGAGACGACGTGCTGCGCATCATGCACGATTCGCGCATCGGCACGTTCGGCGCGGTCGCGCTCGTGATCGCGCTCGGCCTGAAATGGCAGGCGCTCGCGGCCATGCCGCCGCTGCGCGCCGCGTGGACGATGATCGCCGCGCATGCGGCGAGCCGCGCGGGGGCCGTGAGCCTGCTGATGTCGCTCGACTATGTCCGGCCGGAAGGCAAGGCGAAACCGGTCGCGCAACGCATGGGCGCACGCGCGGCCTGGATCGCGGCCGCATTCGGGCTGCCGTGGCTGTTCTGGCCGGACTGGCGCGCGGGTCTCGCGGCTCTCGTCTCGCTCGTGCTCGTGCGCGCATGGGCGGCCCGCTATTTCGTGAAGCGGATCGGCGGTTATACGGGCGACTGCCTCGGCTTCGCGCAGCAGTTGAGCGAGCTGGCGATTTATCTCGTGGTGCTCGGATGGATCTCGTACTGATTCGCCATCCGGCCGTCGATGTCGAACCGGGCGTTTGCTACGGACGCAGCGACGTGCCGCTCGCCGCATCGGCCGAGGCGGGGGCGCGGGCCGTGCGCGAGCGTCTGGCGGCGCTCGGGGCGCCGTTGCCCGAGCAGGTCTGGACGAGCCCGCTGACACGGTGCACGTCGGTCGCCGAGCGGCTCGCACAGACGTTCGACGTGCCGCTGCGGCGCGATGCCGGCTGGCAGGAAATGGACTTCGGCGCGTGGGAACTGCGGCGCTGGGACGATATCGACCGCGCGGCGCTCGATGCATGGGCGGCCGACCTGATGCATGCGTGCGCGCATGGCGGCGAAAGCGTCGCACGGTTCGCCGCGCGCGTCGCACGGATCGCGGACGCGGTCGCGCGGACCGACGCGCAGCAATGGGCGCTCACGCATGCAGGCGTGATTCGCGCATTCGCGTCGCATGCGTTGCGCGTGCCGCTCGATACGCTGCTGTCGCGACCGGTGCCGACGGGCGGCGTCGTCTGGTTGCGGACGGAGGATGCTGCGCGCACATGGGAAGTCGTCCACTGGGACGAATAGGCGAGCGCTTGCTCGTCTGACGTGCGCAAGGGCATCGAGGCCCGGAGTCAGCGCGCCGGCCGCCGCGCCCGTGCGGCGTCGAGATCCTCGCACAGCGCGGCCGCGCCTTGCGCGATGCGCGGCGACGGCCGGGTCAGCAAATCGCCGTCGATCGCGAACAGGTTGTTGCGCGCCACGGCCGTCAGCGCAGGCCACGCACGCCAGCGCGCGAGGCTCGGCAGCGGTGCGTCCGAACGTGTCGCGCCGGCACTCGTCGTCACGATCGCTTCCGGATTCGCCGCAAGCACGGCCTCGTCGGTGACGGTCGGCGCGAGCGGCTTCAGCGCCGCGAACACGTTGCGACCACCGCACAGCGTGATGACTTCGTTGAACAGATGCGCGCCGTTGAGCGTCGTCAACGGGCGATCCCAAACCTGGAAGAACATCGTGACGGGCGGGCGTGCCGCGTACCGCGCCCGCAGCGCGGCGATATCGTGCGAGAACGATGCCGCGGCTGCGTCGGCGACCGGTTCCGTGCCGAGCAGCGTGCCGAGCCGACGCAGCGACGTGGCCACGTCGTCGAGATGTTTCGGTTCACTGAAGAACAGCGGAATGTGCAGTGCACGCAGCGCGTCGGTTTGCCGCTCGGCGTTGCCGTGTCGCCAGACGACGATCAGGTCGGGCTTCAGCGCGGCGATTCGCTCGAGGTCGAGCGCCTTGTTGTCGCCGACGCGCGGCACGGCTTGCGCGGCGGGCGGGTAGTCGCTGTACGTGACCGTGCCGACCAGTTTCGCACCGCCGCCGGCCGCGTAGACCAGCTCGGTCGCATGCGGCGCGAGGCTGATCACGCGTTGCGCCGGCGCGGGCAGCGCGACCGTATTACCGGCATCGTCGCGGGTCGTCACGTCCGCGTGAGCGAAGGGCGCGTGCGCGAGCGCGACCAGCGACGCGAGGGCCGGCAACCGACGGAACAGGCACGCGTTCATGCGGATGCCTGTGACACCGTCGGGACGCACTGCGAGAGTGCGTCGGCGACGCGCCGCCATTCGGCTTCGTTGCCCGGCAAGCCGACGCGCACGCTCGACGGTCGTGCAAAGTACCGCGTCCAGATCCCGTGTGCGGCGAGCGCCGCGTGCAGCGCGGCGGCGCGCGGATCGTCGGTCCAGCTGAACAGCGGCGTCGCGTGCACCGCGAAGCCGTGCGTGCGCAGCAGCGCGGCCAGGCGCTGGCCGTCGGCCGCGAGCCGCGCGCGCGCGGCGGCCTGCCATGCGCGATCGGCGAAGGCGGCGGCGACCGCGTGACGCGCGGGGCCGCTCACGGTCCATGCGCCGAGCATGTCGCGCAGCGCGGCGACCCGCTCGGGGCAGGCGAGCACGAAGCCCGCTCGAATGCCGGCGAGTCCGAAGAACTTGCCGACCGAGCGCAGCACGACGAGGCCCGGACGATCGGTGAACTGCGCGAGCGACGGCGTGACGCCCGTATCCGCGAATGCCTCGTCGACGATCAGCGTGCCGCCGCGTGCCGACAGCTGAGCATGCCAGCCGAGCAACCGTTCGGCCGGAACGAATTCGGCGGTCGGATTATTCGGATTCCCGACGATGACGTGGCGTAGCGTTGCGGGCAGCACGTCCGCGCCGATGTCGAGCGGGACGACGCGATGGCCGTGGCGTGCGAATGCAGGTGCGTATTCGCCGTACGCGAGCGCAGCGACGCCGGCGTCGCCAGTCGGCAGCAGCGCGGGCAACGCGCGGATCGCGGCCTGGCTGCCGGCGACCGGCAGCACGTGCGCGGCATCGGGTGCGCCGTAGTAGCCGGCCGCGCATGCGGCGAGCGTATCGCCGTCGTCGGGCAGCCGGCGCCATGCGTCGGCCGGGACCGGCGGCACCGGATAGCCGACCGGATTGATACCGGTCGACAGGTCGAGCCAGGCGTCGTACGGAATGCCGTGGCGGCGCGCGGCTTCGTGCAGGTTGCCGCCGTGCGGGATGCGTGCGTCAGACATGATGGGTAGCGAGAATGAGTGCGCCGCTCGCGACGAGCAGCGCGAGCCACAGCGCGAGCGTGCGCGTGACGAGCGACAGCGCGGCGACGACGTGCACGGCAGTCGCCGGCGCGCCGGTGCCGAGCGCGGGACGGTCTTCGATTTCGCCATGATAGACGGCCGGGCCGCCGAGCTGCACGTTCAGGCTGCCGGCGCCGGCAGCCATCACGGGGCCTGCGTTCGGGCTGTCCCAGTGGCGCGCCTGGGTGCGCCAGCAGCGCCACGCGGCGGCCGTGTCGCCGAGCAGCGCGTAGCTCGCGGCGGTGAGGCGCGCGGGAATCCAGTTGAGCGCGTCGTCGAGGCGCGCGGCGGCCCAGCCGAACGTCAGGAAGCGCGGTGTGCGGTAGCCCCACATCGCGTCGAGCGTGTTCGCGAGCCGGAACAGCAGCGCGCCGGGGCCGCCCGCGACGACGAACCAGAAGAGTGCGCCGAAGATCGCGTCGTTGCCGTTCTCGAGCGCCGATTCGACGGCCGCGCGCGACAGTGCGCCTTCGTCGGCTTCGCTCGTGTCGCGCGAGACGATGCGTGCGGTCAGCGCGCGCGCGGCGTCGAGGTCGTGCCGCAGCAGCGCGGCGGCGATCGGTGCGACATGGTCGGCGAGGCTTTTCGCGCCGAGCGCGAACCACAGCAGCGCGACGTGCAGCGCGGCCGCGAGCGGCCAGGGCAGCACGGCCGCAAGCCACGCGGCGACGGCCACCGGCGGCACCACCGCCGCGAGCCATGCGGCGACGCCGACCATGCGGCCGCGCCGGCCCGTGTTCAGCGCGCCTTCGATGCGCGCGGCGAGCCGGCCGAACGCGACGAGCGGATGCCAGCCGGCCGGTTCGCCGACGATGCGATCGACGATCGCGGCCGCGACCGCGAGCATCGCGACGACCGGCAGCGACAGCATCAGCATGACGGCGCTCCGGCCTTGAGTTCGAGCGGCAGCCCGGCGACCAGCAGCGTCACGCGCGTCGCGAGCGCGGCGATGCGCTGGTTCAGGCGCCCGAGTTCGTCGACGTAGCGGCGCGTGACCGACCCGAGCGGCACGACGCCGAGCCCGATTTCGTTGCTGACGACAATCACCTTCGCGCGCGCATCGCACAACGCGTGCTCGAGCCGCTCGACCTGCGCCGCATACTGCGCATCGTCGAGCGGCTCGCCGTCGAGCGGGCACAGCAGGTTCGTGAGCCAAAGCGTCAGGCAGTCGACGAGCAGGCACGCGCGCGGATCGTCGAGCCGCGCGAGCGTGCCGGCGAGGTCGACGGGCGCGTCGGCGAAGCCCCAGTCGGCCGGCCGGCGCGCGCGGTGATGCGCGATGCGCCGTTCGAATTCGGCATCGGCGCTCGTCGCGGCCGCGGTCGCGATATAGGTGACGGGGCGGCCGCTGTCGGCGGCGAGCCGCTCGGCGTGCGCGCTCTTGCCCGAGCGCGCGCCGCCGAGGACGAAGGTGAGGTCGTGCGGAATCATCGCGTGATTGTAACGGCGCACGCGTGGCGGCGCGGGCGATAATGCGGCCTTTGCTTCGCCACGACCTTGCATACGATGAACGCACCCGAACCGCAGCCGCGCGGCACGTTGATGATCCAGGGCACGACCTCCGACGCGGGCAAGAGCACGCTCGTCGCGGGCCTGTGCCGCCTCGCGCGTCGCGCGGGCGCGCGCGTCGCGCCGTTCAAGCCGCAGAACATGGCGCTGAACAGCGCGGTGACGGCCGATGGCGGCGAGATCGGCCGCGCGCAGGCGTTGCAGGCGCTCGCCGCGGGTGTCTTGCCACATACCGATTTCAACCCGGTGCTGCTGAAGCCGACGAGCGATCGCGGCGCGCAGGTGATCATCCAAGGCAAGGCGCGCATGAACCTCGATGCGCGTGCGTACCATGACTACAAGCCGGTCGCGTTCGACGCGGTGCTCGAGTCGTACGCGCGGCTGCGTGCCGGCTACGACACGGTGCTCGTCGAAGGCGCGGGCAGCCCGGCCGAAATCAACCTGCGCGAAGGCGATATCGCGAACATGGGCTTCGCCGAACGCGTGGACTGCCCGGTCGTGCTGGTGGCCGACATCGACCGCGGCGGCGTGTTCGCGCACCTGGTCGGCACGCTCGCGTGCCTGTCGGACAGCGAGCGCGCGCGCGTGCGCGGCTTCGTGATCAACCGCTTTCGCGGCGACATCAAGCTGCTCGAACCGGGCCTCGACTGGCTGCGCGCGCAGACGGGCAAGCCGGTGTTCGGCGTGCTCCCGTACCTGCACGGGTTGATGCTCGACGCGGAAGACATGCTGCCATCGCAGGCGCGCAGCGCCGCCGCCTTGCGCGGCGACGCCGGCGTGCTGCGCGTGGTGGTGCCCGCGCTGCCGCGGATCAGCAACCATACCGATTTCGATCCGCTGCGCGCGCATCCGCAGGTCGAGTTCACGTACTGGAAGAGCGGCCCGGTGCCCGATGCCGACCTGCTGATCCTGCCCGGCTCGAAAAACGTGCAGCGCGATCTCGCGTGGTTGCGCGACGCGGGCTGGGACGCGCTGATCCGCCGGCACCTGCGCTATGGCGGCAAGGTGATCGGCATCTGCGGCGGCATGCAGATGCTCGGCCGCACACTGGACGATCCGCTCGGCCTCGAAGGCGCGCCCGGCAGCATGCCGGGGCTCGGGCTGCTCGACTTCGACACGACGCTGCAGCCGGACAAGACGCTGAAGAACGTGACCGGGCATCTCGCGCTGCCCGGCGCGGCCGCCGTGAACGGCTATGAGATCCATATGGGCGACACGCGCGGCTCTGCGCTCGCGTCGCCCGCGCTGGAACTGGCGGCGGGCGACGCACCGGGCGGCGTGCGCACGGACGGCGCACGGTCGGCCGACGGGCAGATCCTCGCGACCTACGTGCACGGGCTGTTCGACGCGCCCGACGCGTGTGCGGCACTCCTCGCGTGGGCGGGGCTCGACGGGGCGGCGCGCATCGACTATCCGGCGCTGCGCGAGGCGTCGCTGGAGCGGCTGGCCGATTCGTTCGCCGAGCATCTCGACCTGAGCGCGCTGTACGCGGAGTTCCGCTGACGCAGGGCGTGCCTGGCCTGGCATTTTGCGGCGGAGCGTGTACAACTCAGATGGGCGGAGGTCCGCCGAAGGAGCGCGACGATGAAGGCTCGATGGTGGTTGGGCATGCTGCTCGCGGCGCTGCTGGGCGCGTCGGCGGTGGCGCATGCGTGCGACTCGTACGCGCCGGGCGGCGGCCCGGCCGGTTCGGGTGACGCCGCGCAAGGCAAAAGCGGCGGCTGACGTTCATAGCCAGTACGGGCAGCGGGGCATGATCGGTCATGCCCCTTTTTACGCCGCAATTCGTTCCTGCGGGGAATCAGTTAAAGCCGTATCGCGTGTTTATTGGTCGAATTGATTCGAATAGAGTGCGATCCATTCTCATCCACTCATGAAGGAATTCGCCATGAACCCGCATCGCCTGAACGATCTCGGCGCGACGCTGCTGCGCGTCGCACTCGGTGTGCTGTACCTCGCGCACGTCGCGCAGAAGGTGTTCGTCTTCACGCTGCCCGGCACCGCGCAGTTCTTCGCGTCGATCGGCCTGCCGGGCTGGCTCGCGTATGTGACGACGTTCGTCGAACTGGCCGGCGGCCTTGCGCTGCTCGCGGGCTTCCGCGTGCGTATCGCCGCGCTGGTGCTGCTGCCGTTCATGCTCGGCGCGGTGTCCGCGCATCTGCCCAACGGCTGGAGCTTCGCGTCGCCGAACGGCGGCTGGGAATATCCGGCGTTCTGGGCCGTCACGCTGGCCGTGCAGGCGCTGCTGGGCGGCGGCGCATTCGCGCTCGGCGCATCGCGTGCCGCGGCGCGAACCGCTTGAAAGGGGGCGCGCATCGGCGCAACCCGTTCCGGTGACACCCCGTTTGCCGATATCATCGCTCCCTGTATCCGCAATCGAGCGGCGCCTGCCAGGCGGCAGGTGCCGCGCGGCTTTTTCGGGGGAATTCATGACGGTCATCGTGGTGGCAAATCCGAAGGGCGGCGTGGGGAAAAGCACGCTGTCCACCAATCTTGCCGGCTATTTCGCGGCGCAGGGCGCATGGGTCGCGCTCGCCGATCTGGATCGGCAGCAGTCCGCGCATGCGTGGCTCGACCTGCGGCCGGCCGGCCTGCCGGCGATCGAGGCGTGGAGTCTCGATCCGGACGCGCCGTCGAAGCCGCCGCGCGGCCTCGAATATGCGGTGATCGACACGCCGGCCGGCCTTCACGGCAACCGGCTGAACGTCGCGCTGCAACTCGCCGACAAGGTGATCGTGCCGCTGCAGCCGTCGATGTTCGATATTCTCGCGACCCAGCAGTTTCTGGAGCGCCTCGCCGGCGAAAAGGCCGTGCGCAAGGGCAGCGTCGAGGTCGGGATCGTCGGGATGCGGGTGGACGCGCGCACGCGCTCGTCCGACCAATTGCACCGTTTCGTCGAAGGGCTCGGGCTGCCGGTGCTCGGCTACGTGCGCGACACGCAGAACTACGTGCAGATCGCCGCGCACGGCCTGACGCTGTGGGACGTCGCGAAAAGCCGCGTCGAGAAGGATCTCGAACAGTGGCGGCCGATCGTCGAATGGGCCGAGCGTCGCGCGCCGAAAGCGGAGAAGGTCGCCAAGGCGTCTTGATCGCCGATGGCCGAATACCGGCGAGGCCAGGTGCAGCAGGATGAATGAAGAAGGGCCTGATCCGGCATCGTGACGGATCAGGCCCTTCCTGCATATGCGACTGCGCGGCGCCGGCCGTCACGGCGCGTGGGCGCGCCGCGGCAGCGATCCGGCGCGTCGCGACACGCCGGCCGCGGCGTGGATCAGGTCCAGTTCTGCGTCGGCACGTGATCGCGGTGGCCCTTGATCTTGTTGCCTTCGTCGATGAACACGAGCTTCGGCTTCCAGCCGGCCTGCAGCTCGGCTTCATCGACCATCGCGAACGCCGCGATGATCACGAGGTCGCCGAGTTGCGCGCGGCGAGCGGCCGAGCCGTTCAGCGAAATCATCCCGCTGCCGCGCTCGCCCTTGATCGCGTACGTCGAGAAGCGCTCGCCGTTGTTGATGTTCCAGATGTCGATCCGTTCGTTTTCGATGAGGCCCGCCGCTTCGAGCAGGTCTTCGTCGATCGCGCACGAGCCTTCGTAATGCAGCTCGCAGTGCGTGACGGCCGCGCGGTGGATCTTCGATTTGAGCATATGGCGCTGCATGGTATCTCCGTGATGCGTGAGAGGCGAGGGCGGGCGGCCCGTCAGATTTCCAGGTTGTCGATCAGGCGCGTCGCGCCGAGTTTCGCGGCCGCGAGCACGACGAGCGGCTCGCCGGCTTCGAGTTCGGCGGCGCTCGGCGCAATCAGGTTCGCGCGGCGGCGGATCGAGATGTAGTCGGGCGCCCAGCCGCGCTCGGCCAGGTGCGTGCGCGCGGTCTGCTCGAGCCTGCCGAGGTCGCGTTCGCCGCCGAGCACGCTGTCGCGCACGCGCTGCAGCGTTTTCGCGAGTTCGGGCGCTTCCTTGCGCTCGTCGGTCGTCAGGTAGCGGTTGCGCGACGACAGCGCGAGGCCGTCCTCGTCACGCACGGTCTCGGCCGCGACGATGTCGACCGGCAGCGCAAGCTGCTGGCACATCCGGCGCACGATCATCAGCTGCTGGTAGTCCTTCTTGCCGAACACGGCGACGCGTGGCTGCACGCACGACATCAGCTTCGTGACGACCGTGCACACGCCGGCGAAGAAGCCCGGGCGAAACTCGCCCTCGAGAATCCCGCCGAGATCGTCGGGCGGCAGCACGCGGTACTCCTGCGGCTCCGGATACATGTCGCGCTCGGTCGGCGCGAACAGCACGTAGACGTTTTCCTTCTGCAGCTTCTCGATGTCGTCCTGGAGCGTGCGCGGATATTTGTCGAAATCCTCGTTCGGGCCGAACTGCAGCCGGTTGACGAAGATGCTCGCCACGACCGGGTCGCCGTGCTGGCGCGCGAGGCGCATCAGCGACAGGTGACCTTCGTGCAGGTTGCCCATCGTCGGCACGAACGCCGTGCGGTTCTGTCCGCGCAACTGGTCGCGCAGTTCCTGGATCGAGCTGATGACTTTCATGATCGGGTAGCGGGTTCCTCGCGCAGGCGCGCGTTGGCGCCGCAACAGCGGCGTCGGGGTCGAAGCGGAGAACGCCGGCGCGCGGGCGGCGCATCGGGCGTCGGCGGATTGTAGAGGATTTGGCCGCCGGGCGCATCGAAAAAAGTACGATCGTTCACTTTTTGATCGGGCGCACCGCGAGCGAGCCGCGCCGGCGGGCCCGGCGGCAGGATGCGGTGCATTTCGGTGTGCGGGGTGGCGCGGGCGCAGCGGCGCGCCTTACGCGGGCAGGTACGCGAGGCGCACGTAGATCGGCGCGAACGGTTCGGCCTGCGTGATCTCGACGAGCGATTCGCGCGCGAGTTCGAGCATCGCGATGAAGTTCACGACGACGACCGGCACGCCGCGCGACGTGTCGAACAGGTCGGCGAACTCCATGAAGCGTGCGTTTTGCAGCCGGCGCAGGATCAGGCTCATGTGTTCGCGCACCGACAACTCCTCGCGGGAGATCTTGTGGTGCTGGACGAGCTTCGCGCGCTTGAGCACGTCGGCCCATGCGGCGCGCAGGTCGTCCGAATCGACGTCCGGGAAGCGCGGCGTGATGCTCTGCTCGATGTAGACCTCGGCGCGCAGGAAGTCGCGGCCGAGCTGCGGCAGCTGGTCGAGGCGTTGCGCGGCGAGCTTCATCTGCTCGTATTCGAGCAGGCGGCGCACGAGTTCCGCGCGCGGATCCTCGGCTTCCTCGCCGGTATCGGCCTTCTTGACCGGCAGCAGCATTCGCGACTTGATCTCGATCAGCATCGCGGCCATCAGCAGGTATTCGGCCGCCAGCTCGAGGTTCGACGTGCGGATCTGGTCGACGTAGCCCAGATATTGCGCGGTGACCTGCGCCATCGGGATGTCGAGCACGTTGAAGTTCTGCTTGCGGATCAGGTACAGCAGCAGGTCGAGCGGGCCTTCGAACGTCTCGAGGAACACCTCGAGCGCATCGGGCGGGATGTAGAGATCCTGCGGCAGCTTGAAGAGCGGCTCGCCGTACAGACGTGCGAACGCCGCGACACCGTCAACCGTGTCGGGCGTCGAATCGGCGCCCGCGGGCGCGGCAATCGCGTCGTCCTGCCGGGCGGCGCTGGCCTCGTCGGCGGCGCTCACGTCGTCAGAAGTTCTGGTAGTAGACGTAGGACGTTTGCTTCACGCGCGATTCCTGCTGCTCGGCGCGCTCGTCGAGGTCGATCGGCTGCTTGTCCCACAACAGCGAACGGCCCTTGCGCTGCTCTTCTTCGAGCGTCGGCTTCTGTTGCTTGAGCTGGTTCAGGAATTGCGTGACGTCGGACTGGTACGGCATGGCTTGGCTTTCCGTTTCGGGCGGCGCACGACGCGCCGGGTTCGCGATGGCGGGATTTTACCGCATCGCGGGGAACAGCCGGCGGCAATCGCGCGTCGAATCCGCTGGCCGACACCCGCGGCCCGACCGGCCGGGCCCGCGCGCGCTTCGTTGCGTCCCGGCGTCAAAGCGGTGCCCGTGCGGGCAGAGCCGCCGCCCTGTGGTCAAATACGGGGTTTTCCACACAATCACGACAACCGAGGACGAGGTCATATTTGGCGGGTCAGGTGAACCAGCAGGCACATACGGCGCATGAGGCGAGCCCGCGCGCGGCGCTTCACCGCGGTCGTCGCGCGCGGCGCGGCGCCGGTGCGGCGGCCCGGGCAGCCCTCGTGGGCTGTCTCGCCGCGTTCGTGGTGCTGCCGGCTTACGCGAAGTACGACGTCGACATCGACGCGCCGCGCGCGATCCGCAAGCTCCTCGAGGCCCATCTCGACATCGCGCGCTTCGCCAAGCGCGACGACATCAGCGACGACCAGTTCGACTTCCTCGTGACCGCCACGCCGCAGCAGGTGCGCGACCTGACCGCGACGGCCGGCTATTTCTCGCCGGTCGTGCGCACCGACGTGCGCACGCGCGACGGCAAGCGCGACGTGCGCGTCGCCGTCGATCCGGGGCCGCAGACCGTCGTGTCGACGGTCGACCTGGCATTCAAGGGCCCGGTCGGCACCGAGGATCCGAAGCAGGAGGCCGCGACCCGCTTCGCGTTCTCGCTGAAGCCGGGCGACCCGTTCACGCAGTCCGACTGGGATGGCGCGAAGGGGGCGGCGCTCAGGCAGTTGCAGTCGCGCCGCTACCTGGGCGCGAAGATCGCGTCGTCGGAGGCGCGCGTCGATCCACGCACGCAGCGCGCGACGCTGGCCGTCACGTTCGACAGCGGCCCGACGTTTACGATCGGCAAGGTCGACGTCGACGGCGTGCGCCGCTATCCGGAAAAGATCGTCACGAACGTCAATCCGCTGTCGGAAGGCGAGATCTACGACGTGCAGCGGATCACCGAGCTGCAGCGGCAGTTGCAGAACACGCCGTACTACGCGAGCGTCGCGATCGACGTCGGCGACGATACGGCGAAGCCCGAGCGCACGCCCGTGCACGTGAAGGTCAGCGAGTTTCCGTACAACAACATCCGCGGCGGCGTCGGCTATGCGACCGATACGGGCCCACACGTGCAGGGCTCCTACACGTATCTCGACACATTCGGCGCCGCGTGGCCGCTCACCGTGTCGGGCCGGCTCGACCAGATCCAGCAGTACGGCCAGGTCCAGCTGTCGATGCCGCCGGGCGAGAAAGGATGGACCAACAGCGTGCTCGCGTCGTACACGAACACCAACGTGTCGGACACGCGCATCTACAGCGCGCGGGTCGGCGTGCAGCGGACACGCACCGGTCAGTTCATCGACTACGCGTACTCGCTGATGTTCTACCAGGACCGGCTCGACCAGAACGGCGCCGGCCCGACCACGAGCCGCGCGCTGGTGCCGCAATGGGCATGGACGCGCCGCAACGTCGACGATCCGCTGTTCCCGCGCTCGGGCAACCTGATTCACGCGGAGGCCGGCTTCGCGATCAAGGGCGTGCTGACCGATCAGACCTTCATCCGCGGTTACGCGCGCGGCCAGCAGTACGTGCCGATCGGCAAGCGCGACTTGTTCGTGTTCCGCGCGGAGCTCGGCGGCGTGTTCACGAGCGGCAGCTCGAGCGGCGTGCCGGCGTCGCTGCTGTTTCGCGCGGGCGGCTCGAATTCGGTGCGCGGCTATGGCTACCAGAGCATCGGCAACAGCGTCGACGGCTCCGTGCTGCCGACCAAGTACCTGATGACGGGCACCGCCGAATACCAGCACTGGTTCAACCGCGACTGGGGCGCCGCGACCTTCTTCGACATCGGCACCGCGACCGATGCGTGGGGTGAGCGCGTGTTCTACCCGGGCGTCGGCATCGGCGCGCGCTGGCGCAGCCCGGTCGGCCCGATCAACGTCGACGTCGCGTACGGACTGCGCAACCACAGCGTGCGCCCGTACCTGACGCTCGGCATCGCTTTCTGACCTTGTTGCACGAGCCACGACGAACCGCATGACGAAGGATCCGAACGACACGCCGCCGCCCAACGATCCGGACTCGCCCGAGCGCGCGCCGGACGCGCCGCCGCGCCGCGTGCGTGGGGGCCGGATCGCCGCGTGGGCGCTCGTGACGGTCGTGCTGCTCGTCGTGCTGGCGGCCGGGCTCGTGCTGGCCGCGGCGACGACCGAGCGCGGCACGCGGCTCGCGTGGCAGGCGGCCGTGCGCGTGCTGGGCGGCCGGCTGGCGGGCACGCTCGAAGGCGGTTCGCTCGCAACCGGCGTGCGCGTGCGCGGCTTCGCGTGGACGAGCCCCGGCGGCGCCGGCACCGAAGTGCGGATCGACCGGCTCGACGGCCGCTGGGCGCTCACCCGCGCGCCGTGGCGGTTGTCCGTTGACTACCTTCGCGCGGGCACGATCGATGTACGGATCGCGCCGGGTCCGTCGACGCCGGCTGCGACGCCGCAGGACCTGAGCCTGCCGCTGCAGTTGCGGATCGACGACCTGCGCGTCGATCACCTGGCGATTCACGAAGGTGGGTCGACGACGCAGCTCGACCATCTCGCGTTGAACGGCCGCAGCGACGGCCGTCACCATGAACTTGCGCTCGACGGCGTCGACACACCGTACGGCGCGCTGACCGCCCGCGCGAAGCTCGACGGCGTGAAGCCGTTCGCGCTGACGGGCAACGCGACCTACGTGGGCAAGCTCGCGAACGAACCGGTCAACGCGAGCGCGAACGTATCGGGTTCGCTCGAAGCGCTCGTCGCCGACGTCGCCGCGAGCGGGATGAAGCTGAACGGGCGCGCGCACGTCGAGGCCGCGCCGTTCGGCGCGGTGCCGCTCACGCGTGCGTCGCTCGCGTTCGATCACGTGAACCCGCAGGCGATCGCGCCGGGCGCGCCGGCCGCCGATCTCGCGGTGCGCGCGGAGCTGGCGCCCGTGACCGCGCCGGCCGGCGCCGCACCGGCGAAGGGTTTCGCGGTGACCGGCCCGGTGTCGATCGTCAACGCGAAGCCCGGCACGCTCGGCGAGCACCTGCTGCCCGTCGTCGACGCCCATGCGACCGTCAATCTCGACGCGCACGCGCAGCGGATCGACGGCCTCGCGCTGAAACTGATCCGCGACGGCAGCGTGACCGGCAACGGCACGCTGACGGACGGCAAGGGCCGCTTCGACCTGAAGGTCGCGAACCTCGACCTCAATGCGTTCGTCGCCGAATTGCGGCCGATGCGCCTCGGCGGGCCGCTCGGCGTGACGCTCGCCGGCGACGTGACGACCGTCGACTTCAACCTGAACGATCCGAAGCTTGCGCTCGGCGCACGTGCGAAGGTCGCGCTGACGCGGCAGCAGACGGTGCTGACCGATGCGCGCGTGACGGCGGGCAAGGGCCGTATCGACCTGACCGGCGTGTTCCGTCACGACGCGCATTCGAGCTACGACGCGAAGGCGACGCTGACCGCGTTCGATCCGCTGCTGCTCGCCGCGATGCGCGCGCCGGGCGCGGGCGGCGGCAAGGCGGCCGCCAGAACGGCGAAGGCAGCAGCGAAAGCGCCGGCCAGGCGCGGCGAGACGCGCGTATCGGGCACGCTGACGGCCTCCGGCGCGTTCGAGCCGCAGGTGTCGACGAAGGCGACCTTCAAGCTCGGCGACAGCCTCTACGACGGCGTGCCGCTGACCGGCGCCGGCGTCGTGCAGCTCGTCGGCGCGCGGATCCTGCCGAGCAACGCGAACCTGACGATCGCGGGCAACCACGTCGACCTGCGCGGCAGTTTCGGCGCGCCGGGCGACCGGCTGCGCTTCGTCGTCGACGCGCCCGAGCTCGACCGGCTCGGCTTCGGCGTGCAGGGCCTCGTGCAGGCGCAGGGCGAGCTGACCGGCAGCTTCGCGCATCCGAACGTGACGGCCACCTACAAGGCCCAGCACGTCGTGGTCGGTTCGAACCGGATCGGTGCCGCGCAGGGGCGCGCCGACATCCGCGACGGCGCGCACGGTGCGCTCGTATTCACGGCCGACGCGACCGACATCGCGCTAGGCTCGCTGCAATTGAAATCGCTACGCGCGAACCTCGACGGTACGCGCGCGAAGCATACGCTCGACGCGTCGGCGGTCGGGACGGCCGGCGGCCGCGTGATCGACCTGACGCTCGCGGCGAACGGCGGCGTGGTCGAGAATCGCGACGGGATGCGCTGGGACGGCACCGTCACGCGCCTCGCGAACCGCGGCACGCCGGCGGTGGCGCTGCAGTCGCCGCTCGCCGTGTCGGCCGGCGCCGGTCGCGTGACGCTCGGCGCGACGCGGCTCACGCTCGAAGGCGCCGCGATCGACCTGAAGTCGTTCGTGTTCGATCACGGCCAGATGCGCTCGGCAGGCACCGTGCGCGGCGCGTCGGTCGCGCGCTTCCTCGAGATCCGCCAGGAGCTGACGGGCCAGCGGTCGCCGGTGCGCACCGACGTCGTGCTCGATGCCGACTGGGATTTCTCGCTCGGCGCGAACGCGACGGGCTACGTGCAGGTGAAGCGGCGCGGCGGCGACGTGACGATCGAGACCGGGCGCGGCATCGCGTCGCTCGGGCTGACCGACCTGTCGGCGCGCGCGAGCTTTGCGCCGGGCAACCGGCTCAACGTGGTGGCGCTGGCGAAGGCGAACCGGGTCGGCACGCTCGACGCGAACGTCACCGTGCCGTTCGCGCTGCGCGACGGCGTGTTCGGCGTCGTCGACGACGGCCCGCTGGCGGGCCGCATCGACGCCGACATCCCGTCGCTGAAGGCGACCGGCAACCTGTTCGGGCCGAGCTACCTGCTCGGCGGGCGCGCGGCGCTGAAGCTGACGATCGCTGGCACGCCGGTGAAGCCGAACGTGTCGGGCATGCTGACGGGCGACGATCTGTCCGCGACGCTCGTCGACCAGGGCGTGCAGCTGAAGGACGGCATCGTGCGCGTGAAGCTCGCGGAGAACCTCGTCGAATTCCAGCAGGTCGAGTTCCATGGCGGCGACGGCACGCTGCGCGCGATCGGCCGTGTGCGTCTCGACGGCGAGGCGCCGGACCTGACCGCGAGCATCGTCGCCGACAAACTCGAACTGTTCGCGGCGCCGGACCGCAAGCTGTCGCTGTCGGGCAAGGCGACCGTCGCGAACGACGGGCCGCGCGGCGCGCTGTCGATCGACGGCAAGTTCGTCGTCGACCGTGCGCTGTTCGACCTGCCGGAAGACGCGGCGCCGCACTTGTCCGACGATGTCGTCGTGGTGCGACCGGACGGGACCGTGCGCGGCGAGACGCCGACCGGCACGGCGGTCGCGAAGCCGCAGAAGGTCGAGGACAAGCCGGCGCCGTCGCTCGCGCCGCGCGCGAACATCGACATCGGCCTCGGCAACAACTTCCGCTTCAAGGGACACGGCGCGGATCTCGGGCTGCGCGGCACGATCACCGTAATGAGCGCGCCTGGCGTGCCACTGCGCGCGATCGGCAACGTGCGCGTGACCGAAGGGTCGACGTACACGTCGTTCGGCCGCAAGCTCGCGGTCGAGAATGGCTTCTTCACGTTCAACGGCCCCGTGTCGAATCCGGGCGTGAACATCCTCGCGATGCGGCGCAACCAGGAGGTCGAGGCCGGGGTGCAGGTCACCGGCACGATCCAGGCTTTGACGGTCAAGCTGGTGTCGGAACCCAACGTCACCGACAACGAAAAGCTGTCGTGGCTGCTGTTCGGGCACGGCACCGACCAGGGCAACAACGTCGGCCAGCAGGGCACGATGACGGCGGCGCTCGCGCTGCTCGGCAGCGTGACCGGCAAGCGCGTCGCGCAGACCTTCGGCCTCGACGAATTCTCGATCGGCCGCAGCGACGTCGGTCTGACCGATCCGCAGGTCATCCAGGTTTCGAAGGCGATCAACGAGCGTTTCGTGCTCGGCTTCGAGCAGGGCCTGCAGTCGGCGAGCAACGCGTTCAAGGCGACGATCAACCTGACGCGCTTCTGGTCCGTGTCTGCATATGGCGGCACGTTCCAGGGCGTCGACCTGAACTACACGCGGCGCTTCGATCGCTGGTTCAGCCGGCGATGACGGCACGCGCTGCGACGCGCATCGGAATCGTCGTCGCGACTCGCACCGTCGTCGTGCATGAAAAAAGCCCCGCACGCATCGTGCGGGGCTTTCGTGCGCAACGGGCGGCGCGTGCTGCTTACTTCACGCGCATGCCGGGCTTCGCGCCGCTGTGCGGCTCGAGGATGTAGAGGCCCGGCTCGGCCTTCTCGTCGGCGGCCGACGCGGCGAGCACCATCCCTTCGGACAGCCCGAACTTCATCTTGCGCGGCGCGAGGTTCGCGACCATCACCGTCAGCTTGCCGACGAGCTGCTCGGGCTGGTACGCGGACTTGATGCCCGAGAACACGTTGCGGGTCTTTTCCTCGCCGATGTCGAGCGTGAGCTGCAGCAGCTTGTCCGAGCCTTCAACGGCCTGGCACGCGACGATCTTCGCAATGCGCAGGTCGACCTTCGCGAAATCGTCGATCGAGATCGGACCGTCGTCGGCGCCGTTCGCGGCGGCGGCCTTCGCGTTCGCCTTGGCGTTCTTGCCTTCCTTCGCGGCGTTGGCCGCGCTCGCGGCAGCGGCGCCGGTGGCCTCGGCCTGCAGCGAATCGCGGTTCGCGGCGAGCAGCGCGTCAATCTGCTTCGGATCGACGCGCGTCATCAGGTGCTGGTACGCCTTGATCGGCTGCGCGGACGACAGCGGTTTCGCGGCGTCGGCCCACGTGAGCGGCGCGATCCCGAAGAAGGTCTCGACGGCTTCGGCCACGCGCGGCATCACCGGCTTCAGCGCGAGCGACAGCAGGCGGAATGCCTCGAGGCTCACGCTGCAGGTTTCGTGCAGCGCGACCGCGTTGGCCGGATCCTTCGCGAGTTCCCACGGCTTCGCGCCGTCGACGTATGCGTTCACTTCGTCAGCGAGTTCCATCGTCTGGCGCAGCGCGCGGCTGTATTCGCGCGCTTCGTAGTGCGCGGCGATCGCGGGAATCGCATCGCGCAGCTTCGCGACGAGCGGATGGTTCATCGCGCTGTCCTGCACGCGGCCGTCGAAGCGCTTGAGCAGGAAGCCGGCCGCGCGGCTCGCGATGTTCACGTACTTGCCGACGAGATCGCTGTTCACGCGCGCCTGGAAATCGTCGAGGTTCAGGTCGATGTCTTCCATCGTCGCGTTCAGCTTCGCGGCGAAGTAGTAGCGCAGCCATTCCGGGTTCAGGCCGGTGTCGATGTAGCTCTGCGCGGTGATGAACGTGCCACGCGACTTCGACATCTTCGCGCCGTCGACCGTCAGGAAGCCGTGCGCGAACACGTTGGTCGGCGTGCGATGGCCCGAGAACTCGAGCATCGCCGGCCAGAACAGCGTGTGGAAATACAGGATGTCCTTGCCGATGAAGTGGTACTGCTCGGCGGTCGAGCCCGACCGGATCCACGCGTCGAAGTCGATGCCCTTGCGGTCGCACAGGTTCTTGAAGCTCGCGTAATAACCGACCGGCGCGTCCAGCCACACGTAGAAGTACTTGCCGGGTGCGCCCGGGATCTCGAAGCCGAAGTACGGCGCGTCGCGCGAGATGTCCCAGTCGGCGAGGCGGGCTTCGCCGGCGTCGCCGAGCCATTCGCGCATCTTGTTGGTGGCTTCGGGCTGAGCGAGGCCGCTGACCCATTCGCGCAGGAACGACTCGCAGCGCGGGTCGGACAGGCGGAAGAAATAGTGCGTCGACGTCTTGCGCACCGGCGTCGCACCGGACACGACCGAATACGGATTCAGCAGTTCGGTCGGCAGATAGGTCGAACCGCACACTTCGCAGTTGTCGCCGTACTGGTCCTTCGCGTGGCACTTCGGGCATTCGCCCTTGATGAAGCGGTCCGGCAGGAACATTTCCTTGACCGGGTCGTACGCCTGCTCGATCTCGCGCTCGGCGATCAGGTCGTTTTCCTTCAGCGCGAGGTAGATATTCTCGCTCAGCACGCGGTTCTCGTCCGAGTCGGTCGAGTAGAAGTTGTCGAACGACACGCCGAAGCTGTCGAAATCGCGCTTGTGCTCGGTCCACACGCGGTCGATCAACTGCTTCGGCGTCAGGCCTTCCTTCTCCGCGCGCAGCATGACCGGCGTGCCGTGCGTGTCGTCGGCGCCGATGTAGTAGACCTCGTGGCCGTGCATTCGCAGCGTCCGCACCCAGATGTCGGTCTGGATGTACTCGACCAGGTGGCCGATGTGGATCTGGCCATTGGCATAGGGCAGTGCGGACGTAACGAGGATCTGGCGGCTGCCTTGCGGCGCCGCAGCCTGCACGGAAGTGAGGTCGGATGCGGACATAGGGTCTGTAGAAGAACGGCGGAAACGACGGAAACTGCGATTCTAGCAGGGGCGCGGGCAGGTCAGCCGGCGCGGGCGCCATGGCGCGGACGCAGGAAGGGGCGGGGCCGCCGTGGCGGCTTGCCCGGTGGCGCAATGCTGCGGCGCAGCATACGAATTCCGGGCAAAAAAAACCGGGGCGGATTCGGCCCCGGAGCAACAACGACAAGAGGAGAATGGTGACGCGCCGGCTGCGCCAGCCGCGTACCGTAAAGACAGACCGCGGGCCGCGACAGAAGTTCGAAATTTTTTTCGATTCGTTACGGATCCCGCTGGAAGCCTTGTGCGGCGGGGGCGCGTGCCCCCGTTTTCTCCTCTCGCGGCGATGCTTACTGCTGTGCTGCGCGCAGGTAGATCTCGACGCGGCGGTTTTGCGCACGGCCGGCTTCGGTCGCGTTGTCCGCGATCGGGTTCGACGGGCCCATGCCTTGTGCCGACAGGCGGCCGCCGGCGACGCCGCGCTGCACCAGTGCGTTCACGACGCTCTGTGCGCGGTTCTGCGACAGCGTCTGGTTCAGCTGTGCCGAGCCCGTGCTGTCCGTGTAGCCGACGATCGATGCCGTCACTTGCGGGTTCTGGTTCAGCGTCGTGGCCAGGTCGTTCAGCAGCGGCGTGAAGGCCGGCGTGATCGCGTACTGGTTCGTCGCGAACGTCACCGAGCTCGGCACGTTCAGCTTCAGCGAGCCGTCCGGCTGCTCGGTCACCTGCGTGCCCGTCTTGGCTGCCGACGGCGCGAGCTTGTTCTTGATCGCTTGCCAGTTGTAACCCGTCACGCCGCCGACCAGTGCGCCGACGCCCGCGCCGATCGCCGCGCCCTTGCCGCCACCGGCCAGCGCGCCGATGCCCGCGCCCAGCGCCGCACCCGTGCCGGTGCCGACGGCCGTATTGTTGCCTTGCTGCGTGGCGCAGCCTGCCAGCAGCGCGCCGGCGAGTGCGAAGACGGACAGGCGAGTCGCGATTTTCATGTTCATCTTGAATTCCTCTCTTGGTTGAACGAGTCGACAACGACGACAAACAACAGTTACGGCTCCCTGCACGGACGCCCGAAAAAGGAAGGGCCGGCCCGTGCCGCGGCAGCCGCCGAGGCGGCCGCATGCCCTGTTCGCCAGCGGGGCTGTTCCGGACAGGGCGACGCATCAGCCTCTACAATATAGGCGGTTGGTGGCCGATTTGGCCCTATAGCATGCCGCACGCGAAGATTGCTCCGACGCGCGCGTTCGCGCAATGGCGTGCAACAGATTCTTTCACTTTTCCCGATTTTCGCAGCGTTATTTGATATTTCTTGACGTTTGCGCGCGAGAAAAACGTTTTCACGGAGTTTCAATGAGCATTGACCGGGCACAAGTCGACGCCGCACTGGCGGCTGTCGTCGACCCCAATACCGGCCGTCCGTACGCGGCGAACAAGGGCGTGCGCAACGTCGCGATCGACGGCGACGTCGTGGCGGTGGACGTGGTGCTCGGCTATCCCGCGCGCAGCCAGCACGACGACGTGCGCGCACGCATTGCCGATGCGCTGAAGGCCGTGCCGGGCGTGCGCGAGGCGCGCGTCGCCGTGTCGCAGGAGATCGTCGCGCACACGGTGCAGCGTGGCGTGAAGCTGCTGCCGAACGTGAAGAACATCGTCGCGGTCGCATCGGGCAAGGGCGGCGTCGGCAAGAGCACGACGGCCGTGAACCTCGCGCTCGCGCTCGCCGCGGAAGGCGCGTCGGTCGGCATTCTCGACGCCGACATCTACGGTCCGTCGCTGCCGACCATGCTCGGCATTCACGGCCAGCGCCCCGAGTCGCCGGACAACCAGTCGATGAATCCGCTGGTCGGCCATGGGCTGCAGGCGAACTCGATCGGCTTCCTGATCGAGGAAGACAACCCGATGGTGTGGCGCGGTCCGATGGCGACGTCGGCGCTCGAGCAGCTGCTGCGGCAGACCAACTGGCGCGAGCTCGACTACCTGATCGTCGACATGCCGCCGGGCACGGGCGACATCCAGCTCACGCTCGCGCAGCGCGTGCCGGTGACGGGCGCCGTGATCGTGACGACGCCGCAGGACATCGCGCTGCTCGACGCCAAGAAGGGCCTGAAGATGTTCGAGAAGGTCGGGATTCCGATCCTCGGTATCGTCGAGAACATGAGCATCCACGTCTGCTCGAACTGCGGTCACGAAGAGCACATCTTCGGCGCGGGCGGTGCCGAGCGGATGGCCCGGGATTACGGTGTGAACGTGCTCGGCAGCCTGCCGCTCGACATCGCGATCCGCGAGCGCGCCGACAGCGGCACGCCGACGGTCGTGGCCGAACCGGACGGCGCGCTGGCGCGGCGCTACCGCGATATCGCGCGCGGGGTCGCGCTGGCGATCGCCGAGCGCGCGCGCGATATGACGTCGAAGTTCCCGTCGATCGTTGTTCAAAATACGTAAAACCCTTGCGGGGCGGGGCCTCACGCTGTTTACGGCGCCGCGAGGCGCGGTATCATGGCGACTTTTCCCGGGTCCCTTTACCCGCCCGGCATGGCCGCCGTGTCGAACGGCCGCCAGCCGGCATGAGGATCGAATGAACCAACGACATCACGGCGTGCACGCCGGCCGCGCGCGGCGCGCGCTGCTGGCCGCCGCCGCGCTGGGCCTGCTGGCCGGCTGTACCTCTTTTTCCTCGTCGCACGAAAAGCGCGCCGACGCGCAACTGCAGCCGACCGTCGGCTCGCAGGCACGCGGTGCGGTGACGTTCGTCGAACGCCCGGACGGCGTCCAGGTCACGTACAACCTGGCCGGCCTGCCGCCGAACAGCGATCACGCGCTGCAGGTGCACGAGCGCGGCGACTGCAACGCGGGCGACGGCTCGAGCGCCGGCCAGGTGTTCGCGCCGGCAGCCGACCGGCTGCGCGCGGGTGCGCGCGTCGCCGGCGATCTCGGCAACATCCATGCGGATGCGAACGGCGTGGCGGCGGGTTTCATCGTCGCACCCGATCTGGCCCTCGACGGTGTGCGCTCCGCGCTGAATCGCGCGGCGCTGGTGCACCGCGACCCGAGCGACCCGGCGTTTCCGCAGCACGGCGCGGGGCCGGCGCTCGCGTGTGGCGTGATCCGATGACGGACGCCGCATGCGCGGGCCGATGATCGCGTAAAATGTGCGCCTTTCCCGGCCGCGGCCTCGCGGGTCCGGCCCTCACCGACTGTCACGCAGCGTTTCCAGGCGCCCTGTTATGAGCATCAAGTCCGACAAGTGGATTCGGCGCATGGCCGAAGAACACAAGATGATCGAGCCGTTCGTGCCCGATCAGGTTCGCGCGTCCGAGGACGGTCGCAGGATCGTCAGCTACGGCACGTCGAGCTACGGCTACGACATTCGCTGCGCGGACGAATTCAAGATCTTCACGAACATCAATTCGACGATCGTCGATCCGAAGAACTTCGACGAGGGTTCGTTTGTCGATTTCAAGGGCGACGTGTGCATCATCCCGCCGAACTCGTTCGCGCTGGCCCGCACCGTCGAATATTTCCGCATCCCGCGCACCGTGCTCACCGTCTGCCTCGGCAAGTCGACGTACGCGCGCTGCGGGATCATCGTCAACGTGACGCCGTTCGAACCCGAGTGGGAAGGCTACGTCACGCTGGAATTCTCGAATACCACGCCGCTGCCCGCGAAGATCTACGCGAACGAAGGTGTCGCGCAGGTGCTGTTCTTCGAAAGCGACGAAGTGTGCGACGTGTCGTACGCCGATCGCGGCGGCAAGTATCAGGGTCAGCGCGGTGTCACGCTGCCGAAAACCTGATCTGGTTGCATAACGTCTCACCAGTTTCCGGGTGACCGCTGCGCGTGACGCGCCGCGGTCGTTCTTTTTGGAGAATCGCCCATGAAGTTTCGTTTCCCCGTCGTCATCATCGACGAAGATTTCCGCTCCGAGAACATCTCGGGCTCCGGCATCCGGGCGTTGGCCGAAGCGATCGAGAAGGAGGGCGTCGAAGTCCTCGGCCTCACGAGCTACGGCGATCTGACGTCGTTCGCGCAGCAATCGAGCCGCGCGTCGTGCTTCATCCTGTCGATCGACGACGACGAACTCATGCTCGGCGAAACGGGCCCGGACGGCGAGCTGCCCGAGCTCGCGACCGCGATCATCGAGCTGCGCGCGTTCGTCACCGAAGTGCGCCGCCGCAACGCGGACATCCCGATCTTCCTGTACGGCGAAACGCGCACGTCGCGCCACTTGCCGAACGACATCCTGCGCGAACTGCATGGCTTCATCCACATGTTCGAGGACACGCCGGAGTTCGTCGCGCGCCACATCATCCGCGAGGCGAAGGTCTATCTCGACTCGCTCGCGCCGCCGTTCTTCAAGGAGCTGGTGAAGTATGCGGACGAAGGCTCGTACTCGTGGCACTGCCCGGGCCACTCGGGTGGCGTCGCGTTCCTGAAGAACCCGCTCGGCCAGATGTTCCACCAGTTCTTCGGCGAGAACATGCTGCGCGCCGACGTCTGCAACGCGGTCGACGAACTCGGCCAGCTGCTCGATCACACGGGCCCGGTCGCGGCGTCCGAGCGCAACGCGGCGCGCATCTTCAGCGCGGACCACCTGTTTTTCGTGACCAACGGCACGTCGACGTCGAACAAGATCGTCTGGCATGCGACGGTCGCGCCCGGCGACATCGTGCTGGTCGACCGCAACTGCCACAAGTCGATCCTGCACGCGATCACGATGACGGGCGCGATTCCGGTGTTCCTCACGCCGACGCGCAATCACTTCGGCATCATCGGGCCGATCCCGCGCGACGAATTCAAGCCGGAGAACATCCGCAAGAAGATCGAGGCGAACCCGTTCGCGCGCGAGGCGCTGCGCGAGAACCCGGACATGAAGCCGCGGATCCTGACGATCACGCAGAGCACGTACGACGGCGTCGTCTACAACGTCGAGATGATCAAGGACCTGCTCGGCGACCTGCTCGACACGCTGCACTTCGACGAAGCGTGGCTGCCGCACGCGACGTTCCACGACTTCTACCGCGACATGCACGCGATCGGCGACGGCCGTCCGCGCACGGGCGCGCTCGTGTTCGCGACGCACTCGACGCACAAGCTGCTCGCGGGCATCTCGCAGGCGTCGCAGATCGTCGTGCAGGATTCGGAGAACCGCACCTTCGACAAGCACCGCTTCAACGAGGCGTACCTGATGCACACGTCGACGAGCCCGCAGTACGCGATCATCGCGTCGTGCGACGTCGCGGCCGCGATGATGGAACCGCCGGGCGGCACCGCGCTCGTCGAGGAATCGATCGCCGAGGCGATCGACTTCCGCCGCGCGATGCGCAAGGTCGACGCCGAATACGGCGACGACTGGTTCTTCAGCGTGTGGGGGCCGGACAACCTGTCGGCAGAAGGCATCGGCTCGCGCGAGGACTGGATGCTGAAGCCGAACGACCACTGGCACGGCTTCGGCCCGCTGGCGGAAGGCTTCAACATGCTCGACCCGATCAAGGCGACGATCATCACGCCGGGGCTCGATGTCGACGGCGAGTTCGGCGAAACGGGCATTCCGGCCGCGATCGTCACGAAGTATCTGGCCGAGCACGGGATCATCGTCGAGAAGACCGGCCTGTACTCGTTCTTCATCATGTTCACGATCGGCATCACGAAGGGCCGCTGGAACTCGATGGTGACCGAGCTGCAGCAGTTCAAGGACGACTACGACAACAACCAGCCGCTGTGGCGCGTGCTGCCGGAATTCGTCGCGCAGCATCCGCGCTACGAGCGCGTCGGCCTGCGCGACCTGTGCACGCAGATCCACGACGTGTACCGCGCGAACGACATCGCGCGCCTGACGACGGAAATGTACCTGTCGGACATGGAGCCGGCGATGAAGCCGTCGGACGCGTTCGCGAAGCTCGCGCACCGCAAGATCGACCGCGTGCCGCTCGACGAGCTCGAAGGCCGCGTGACGAGCATCCTGCTCACGCCGTACCCGCCGGGCATCCCGCTGCTGATTCCGGGCGAGCGCTTCAACAAGACGATCGTGAACTACCTGCGGTTCGCGCGCGACTTCAACGAGCGCTTCCCGGGCTTCCACACCGACATTCACGGCCTCGTCGCGGAAGAGGTGAACGGCCGCGTCGAGTACTTCGTCGATTGCGTGCGCGACTGATGGCGACGCAGGGACGAATCCGGACGATGCGTGCGGCGTTGGCCGCGCTCGTCGTCTGGGCGGCAGGGGCGGCCGGGCTGGCGGGCGTGGGTGTCGCACACGCGGAAGTCGCGGCGGCCGATCCGATCGACGTCGCGATGCGGCAGTGTCTCGCGCGGCGCGACCGGTCGTCGACGGCCGGCCAGATCCAGTGCATGGGCGAAGCGCAGCAGCAGTGGCAGGCGGTGATGGACGGCGCGTACCAGCGCCTGTCGAACAATGCGCCGGCCAACGTGAAGCGCGGCTGGCAGGACAGCCAGCGCCACTGGGTCACGTGGCGCAAGGATGAAGTTCATCTGCTGAAAGCCGTGTACGACACGACGCGCGGCACCGCGTACGCGATGTCGAGCGCCGACATGCAGTTGCAGCCCGTGCGCGATCGCGCATTGGCGCTGCGCGCGGCGGCCGACCGCTATGCGCTGCCGCCTGCCGCCGTGCCGGTGGCGGCCACGAGCGGTGCGCAAGGCGACCCCCAGGGCGGTGCGGGCACGGCGCCGGGCACGGCCGCGCCAGCCGGCGGCAAGCCGGCGAACGCGCCGCGCGATTCGGCGATAAGCCGCGTGCGGCCGTGTGTGCAGGATGCCGCGTGCGAGCACGCGCTGTTCGATTTGAACCGCTATTACCAGAAGCTGCGTCGCAAGATGCCCGCGCATTCGGCCGCGACACTCGTGCGCGCGCAGCGCGCGTGGGTCGCGTTCAGCGATGCGACGGCGCCGCTCGTCGGCGAGGACGGACGCGTCGATCTGATCGGCGCGCGCATCGCGACGATGAAGCGGCTGTCGGAGACGGCCGGCAACAACTGACGATCGCCGCGACGCCGGTCATTCGGCGCGGCAACGGAAAACGGGCACCCGAGGGTGCCCGTCTGCATATGGCGTGCCGCGAGCGGCGCCTACCCGCGCTGCTGCGTGTCCAGGCGGCCGAACCACGACGGCACGAACGCGACCGCATCGTCGAGCGACTCGAGCACGTGCAGGCTCAGCGCGACGATCTCGGGCGTCGGTGCCTTCAGGTCGGGCACGGTGACGACCGATGCGCCCGCGCCGGCGGCCGATTGCGCGCCGAAGTCGCTGTCCTCGAACGCGACGCACGCGTGCGCCGGCACGCCGAGGCGTTCGGCCGCGAGCCGGTACACTGCCGGGTCGGGTTTGCCGCGCGCGACTTCGTCGCCGCCCGCGATCGCGTGGAAGAACGGCAGCACGCCGACCGCGTCGAGCCGCGCACGGATCACGTCGCGCGCGGACGACGATGCAACCGCGCACGGAACGCCGGCCTGCGCGAGCGTCTCGAGCAGCGTCAGTGCGCCGGACTTCAGCGGAAATTTCGGGTGAGGTTCGGGCGCGGCGAGCCGTTCGCGCACGAGGGTGCGCACGGCGTCGAACGTGTCGGTGTCGCCGATCAGCCGCGCGAGAATGACCTGGCCCTCGGCGAACGAGCGGCCGACGATCTGCAGGTAGTCGATCTCGGTCAGCACGACGCCGTGCGCGGTCGACACGTCGATCCACGTGTTCATGATGGTCCGCTCGGAATCGACGAGCAGGCCGTCCATGTCGAAGAGCGCGGCGGAGAAGGTCATCGGCGGTATCCGGGAAGCGGGAAGGGCGTCGGGCGGCACGACGGCCGCCCGAGTGAAAGACGGACGCCGAAGGCGCCCGTCCGGGCCGGCAGGCTTACTTGTCGAGCGCGGCGCGAGCGGCCTTGACCGCCGCACGCACTTGATCGGGCGCGGTGCCGCCCGGATGGTTGCGGCTCGCGACCGAACCTTCGAGCGTCAGGTAGCCGAACACGTCGTCGCCGATCAGGTGCGCGACGTTCGGCAGTTCCTGCTTCATTTCGTCGAGCGAGAGGTCGGCGAGGTCGATTCCGCGATCGTCGCAGATCTTCACCGCGTGCGCGACGGCTTCGTGCGCGTCGCGGAACGGCAGCCCGCGCTTCACGAGATAGTCGGCGAGGTCGGTGGCGGTCGAGAAGCCCTGCAGCGCGGCCGCGCGCATCGCGTCCGGCTTCACCGTGATGCCGGCGACCATCTCGGCGAAGATCCGCAGCGTGTCGGCGACCGTGTCGACCGTGTCGAACAGCGGTTCCTTGTCTTCCTGGTTGTCCTTGTTGTACGCGAGCGGCTGGCCCTTCATCAGCGTGAGGAGCGCCATCAAGTGGCCGTTCACGCGGCCCGTCTTGCCGCGTGCGAGCTCGGGCACGTCCGGGTTCTTCTTCTGCGGCATGATCGAGCTGCCGGTGCAAAAGCGGTCGGCGATGTCGATGAAGCCGACGCGCGGGCTCATCCACAGCACGAGTTCTTCGGAGAAGCGCGACACGTGCGTCATCACGAGCGCGGATGCCGCCGTGAATTCGATCGCGAAGTCGCGATCCGACACCGCGTCGAGCGAGTTCGCGCAGATGCCGTCGAAGCCGAGCGTCTTCGCCACGGCATGACGGTCGATCGGGTAGCTGGTGCCGGCGAGCGCGGCCGCGCCGAGCGGCAGGCGGTTCACGCGGGTGCGGCAGTCGCGCATGCGCTCGGCGTCACGCGTGAACATTTCGACGTACGCGAGCAGGTGATGGCCGAACGTGACCGGCTGCGCGACCTGCAGGTGGGTGAAGCCCGGCATGATCGTGTCGGCGTTCTTCTCCGCGAGGTCGATCAGCGCGCCGCGCAGGTCGTTCAGGAGGCCGCCGATGCGGTCGATCTCGCCGCGCAGCCACAGACGGATGTCGGTCGCGACCTGATCGTTGCGCGAGCGGCCCGTGTGCAGGCGCTTGCCGGCGTCACCGATCAGCGCGGTCAGGCGCGCCTCGATGTTCAGGTGGACGTCCTCGAGATCCAGCTGCCATTCGAATTCGCCGCGCTCGATCTCGCCCTTGATCTGCGTCATCCCGCGTTCGATCGCGGCGAGGTCGTCGGCGCTGATGATCTTCTGCGCCGCGAGCATGCTCGCGTGCGCGAGCGAGCCGGCGATGTCGACGAGCGCGAGGCGCTTGTCGAAAAACACCGACGACGTGTAGCGCTTGACCAGCTCCGACATCGGTTCCGAGAAGCGGGCCGACCAGGCCTCGCCCTTTTTGTGCAGTTGGGACGTCATGGCGATTCTTCGAAGGGGAGTTGGGCGGCGTGCGCCGCCGAGGGAATCCCGCAATTCTAGCATTCGCGGGGCTGGCGGCCGGCGCGCGCGTCGGCCGCGAACGGGCGCGGATTACCGGGGGCCGCAGGTCAGCGGTCCGATCCGCGGCAGCGTGCCGTCGTCCGGGCGCCGGTACGCGAATTCGACGGCGCAGTCGCGGCCGCCGCCCGAGATTTCGAGGTGATTGTTCTGGACGAGGCCGTCGACGAAGGTCAGGCCGTCGTAGCCGACGATCGTGCGCTGGCCGCTTTCGACGTGGCGAACGTCGAGGCCGGGCGGCAGCGGCGTGCCGTCCGTCGCGCGCAGCGTCTGCGCATCGATCACCGCGACGATGAGCTTCTGAGCTGCTTCAATCGCGCACGAGCACGACCAGCTTGAGGTCTTCGCGGTGCGCGGGCTTCAGCGTGATCTGCTGGTACACGAGCCGGCCGTCGGCCGGATGGTCGAACTCGCGCAGGCCGCCTTCGCGCTCGAACACGTCCTGCGACGCCCAATACTGCGCGAATGCATCGCTGCCGGCCATCAGCGCGTCGATCAGCGCGCGGGTCGGCGCATCGGCGAGGTGGCGGATCGAGTCGGCGCGGAATTCGGCCGCGAGCCGGCGCGCGCGGGTTTCCCAGTCGACGATCAACGTGCGCGCGGCCGGCGCCATGAACGTGAAGCGCAGCAGGTTGCGGTCGTGCTCGCCGTCGAGCCAGCCCGTGAACAGCGCGGCGGCCGGCGCGTTCCATGCGAGCGCGTTCCATTGCCGGTCGAGCACGTATGCAGGCGTGGCGATCGCGGCGACGGTCGCCGCGAGCGTGGGCGGCAGGTCGCCAGCCGCGACGTCGGGCTCGGCCGGATCGCGCTGCGCGGCCAGTTCGAACAGGTACGCGCGTTCGGCCTTCGACAGTTGCAGCGCGACGGCGATCCGCGCGAGCGCATCGGCCGACGCCGACACCGGGCGGCCCTGCTCGATCCACGTGTACCAGGTCGGGCTGACGCCGCACAGCTGCGCGACTTCCTCGCGCCGCAGCCCCGGCGTGCGGCGGCGTGGGCCGGGCGGCAGGCCGACGGCCTGAGGCGACAGCCGTTCGCGATGCGCGCGGATGAATTCGCCGAGGGCGCGGGCGGGCGTGGCGTCGAGCGGCGGGGTGGGGGCGGAGGACGGCTGGTTCATGCGGAAACGGCTGAAACGACAAAAAGGGGCGCGCGACGCGCGGCGTAGATCGGGCCGGAAATCAGGCAGGTGTAACAAATACCAGAATAACTGCTTAACTTGTACTGGTACAAGCGCGGCCCTATTGTAGCGATTCGCGCGCTGGCAGGCAGCGGGCGTCCCACCCAACGAAGGAGCGAACGATGAAACACCACGACCAGGTCGCCGACGCATTCGGCACGACGGCCGCCGCCTACCTGACGAGCACGGTCCACGCGACGGGCGCCGATCTGCAGGCCCTGGCAGACGCCGTGCGCGCGACGCCCGACGCCGCGGTGCTCGATCTCGGTTGCGGTGCGGGCCATGCGAGCTTTGCGGTCGCGCCGCACGTGCGCGACGTGGTCGCCTACGATCTCGCGGCGCCGATGCTCGCGACCGTCGCCGCCGCCGCGCGCGAGCGCGGGCTCGCGAACGTCCGCACGCAGCAGGGGCCGGCCGAACGGCTGCCGTTCGAAGCCGGCACTTTCGACTGGGTAATCAGCCGGATGAGCGCGCACCACTGGCACGACGTGAGCGCTGCGCTTGCGGAGGTGCGTCGCGTGCTGAAGCCGGGCGGCCGCGTGCTGATGATCGATATCGCGGGCAACGATCATCCGCTGCTCGACACGTATCTGCAGGCCGCCGAAGTGCTGCGCGACGCGTCGCACGTGCGCGACTACCGTGCCGACGAATGGCTCGCGATGTTTCGCGGCGCCGGGTTCGACCCACACGTGCAGAGCCGCTGGCGCCTGCCGATCGATTTCGACACATGGGTCGAGCGCATCCGCACGCCGGCCGACAGCGTCGCGGGCATCCGCGCGCTGTGGGCGCATGCGCCAGACGAGGTGCGCGGCTACTACGCAGTGCAGCCGGACGGGTCGTTCGAGCACGATGCGCTGCTGATCGACGCGCAATGAGCGTATGGGGCGACACGGCGGCCGGCGCCGTCGTGCCGTTCCATGAGAAAAAGCCGCGATACGCGTGGTTGCGTATCGCGGCTTTCGTTTTGCGGCGCGCGTTTCGCAACGCCGGCGCGGCGCGGAGCAGGCCCGCGCTGCGCACGGATCAGCCCGTATTGCGCAGGCCGGCCGCGATCCCGTTGATGGTCAGGTGAATCCCGCGGCGCAGCCGCGCGTTCGTGTCGCCCGCGCGGTGACGCTTGATCAGCTCGACCTGCAGGTGGTTCAGCGGATCGAGATACGGGAAGCGGTTCTTGATCGAGCGCGCGAGCAGCGGGTTGGTCGCGAGGCGGCCAGCGTGCCCGGTGATTTCCGCGAGCGCCTGCGACGTGCGCTCCCATTCCGCGACGATCCGCTCGAACACGTGCTTGCGCAGCTTGCGGTCGGCGACCAGCTGCGCATAGCGCGACGCGACCGCGAGATCGGTCTTCGCAAGCACCATGTCCATGTTCGACAGCAGGTTCGCGAAGAACGGCCACGTCTTGTTCATCTTCTTGAGCAGCGTCAGGCGCTTGGTGCGTTCGGCCGCGTCCGGCGCGCCGTCGAGATACGCGCTCACCGCGCTGCCGAAGCCGTACCAGCCCGTCAGCAGCAGTCGGCACTGGCCCCACGAGAAGCCCCACGGAATCGCACGCAGGTCTTCGATCCTGCGATTCTTCGGATCCTGCAGCTTGCGCGAGGCCGGGCGGCTGCCGATGTTCAGCTCGGCGATCTCGGTGATCGGCGTCGACGAGAAGAAGTAGTCGGTGAAGCCGGGCGTTTCATAGACGAGCGCGCGATACGACGCCATCGCGGCATCGGACAGCGTCTGCATCGCGGCTTCGAACGCGGGTAGCTGCGCGGGCGCGTTCGATTGCGGCAGCAGCGACGCCTCGAGCGTCGCGGCGACCACGGTCTCCAGATTGCGCCGGCCGATCTCGGGGTTTGCGAACTTGCTCGCGATCACCTCGCCCTGTTCCGTCAGGCGGATCTGGCCGTTCACGGTGCCCGGCGGCTGCGACAGGATCGCCTGGTAGGTCGGGCCGCCTCCGCGGCCGACCGTGCCGCCGCGGCCATGGAACAGCCGCAGCGTGATCTTGCGTTCGCGGAACAGGTCGACGAGCGCGAGCTCCGCGCGATACAGCTCCCAGTTCGATGTCAGGAAGCCGCCGTCCTTGTTGCTGTCCGAGTAGCCGAGCATCACTTCCTGCTCGGCACCCTGGTGCGCGATCAGCGCGTCGATGCCAGGCAGTGCGAAGTATTCGCGCATGATGCGCGCGGCGTCGCGCAGGTCCGGGATCGTCTCGAACAGCGGAATCACCATCAGGCCATTGCGCGCGCTGTCGTGAGCGGCGCCGAATGCGCCTTCGAGCAGCCCGGTTTCCTTCTGCAGCAGCAGGACTTCGACGAGGTCGCTGACCGTCTCGGTGTGCGAAATGATGTAGTTGCGTACCGCACGCGGGCCGAACTGCGCACGCACCTCGCGTGCCTTCTCGAACACGCCCAGCTCGCTTTGCGCGAGCGCCGAGTATTCGATGTACGGCGAGCGCAGCGGGCGCGGATCGGCCAGCGCGGCAAGCAGCGCGATCAGCTTGTCGTCCTCGGAGAGCGACGCGTAGTCCGCATGTACGCCGGCACGCGCGAACAGCTCGGCGACCACGGCTTCGTGGATGTCGGAGCTCTGGCGCAGGTCGATGCTCGCGAGATGGAATCCGAACACTTCGGCCGCGCGCACGAGCGGTGCGAGGCGCGGCGCGGCGAGCGACGTGCCGTGGTGTTCGTCGAGCGAGGCGGTCAGCACCTTGAGGTCGGCGACGAAGGCTTCGGAATCGGCGTAGGGCACCGCGCGCACCGGCGGCGCGCCGCGGCCGGCGCTGCGCACCGGCACCGTGCCTTCGCCCAGTCGGACGCGCGCGCTTGCGGCGAGCCGTGTGTAGATGCCGATCAACGCACGGCGATACGGTTCGTCGACGCGGTGCGGCGACTGGTCCGGCGACGCGGCCGCGAGCGCTTTCACGGCGTCGTTCGCGCCGACCAGCAGGTTCGACACCGACAGCTCGGCGCCGAGCTTGTGCACCTGTTCCAGATAGTGTTCGAGAATCACCGCGGACTGGCGGTTGATCGCTTCTTCGAGCGTCGGGGCGGTCACGTTCGGGTTGCCGTCGCGGTCGCCGCCGATCCAGCTGCCCATCTGGAAGAATGCGGGCACGCGCGCGGACAGGCCGTGCTCGGCGAGCGCGGCCTCGATGTCGCCATACAGCGCGGGCAGTTCGTCAAGGAACGTCGCGCGGTAGTACGACAGCGCGTTCTCGATCTCGTCGCCGACCGTCAGGCGCGCGTCGCGCAGCATGCGGGTCTGCCACAGCGCGGTCACGCGTGCGCGCAGCATCGATTCGTTGTACGAGCGTTCGCGCGCCGTCAGCGGCTGGTCACGCTCGGCGAGCAGGCGCGCGATGTCGTGCTGCGCGTCGAGGATGCTCTTGCGCTGCACTTCGGTCGGATGCGCGGTCAGCACCGGCACGATCAGCGCATCGTCGAAGAAGCGCTGCAGCAGGCGCTTCGACGCGTTGCCGGTCGTCTTCAGCTGCTCGAGCGCGTACGCGACGGTGCCGGGCTGTGCCGCGGATCCGGCCAGCGCGTGGATGCGGCGGCGGCGGTTGTGATGGCGGTCTTCCGCGATGTTCGCCAGATGCGAGAAATAGCTGAACGCGCGCACGACGCTCACCGTCTGCTCCGGCGTCAGCTTGCGCAGCTTCTTCTCCAGCGTTTGTGCGGCCTCGCTGTCGTCCTCGCGGCGAAACTTCACCGCCGTCTGGCGAATGGTCTCGACGACGTCGAACACGGTGTCGCCTTCCTGTTCGCGCACGACGTCGCCGAGCAGGCGGCCGAGGTAGCGGATGTCCTCGAACAGCGGACCGTCCTTGTCCTCGCGCGTGCGGGCGCCGGGCTTCGCCGCGCCGGCCTTGCGGGCAGCCGGGCCGGCGGCCTTGGTCGCGCGTTTTGTCTGACGTATCGGGTCTTTCGGTTTCGTTGCCGGTTTCGCACGGCCGTTCGCGGCGGTGGCGATGGAGCCCGTCTGGGCGTCGGAGGAGGGCAAGGCAGCATTGCGGCGCGCCGTACGCGCCGATCCGGAAGACTTCACGATGGGTTTCCTTGGGAAAGCTCGAGTCAAAAGGGACTGCGGGGACTACGGAAACTACGGGAACTGCGGTCAAGCAACCAGCTACGTGCGGCACATCCGCGCATCGGTGTCGCCGCCGGCGCCGAAGCGCGGCGGGCGCAGGCGCCGGGCCCGGGCGGGCCGGGGCGTGCGTGCTACCATTGTTCGATCTTCAATCCCGTCCTTCGATTGTTCCTGCAATGAATTCCGAGATCTCTTCGGCACAATCCCCCGTGACGCTGACGATTGCCTCGCGCGAGAGCCGCCTGGCGATGTGGCAAGCCGAACATGTGCGTGATGCGCTGCGCAAATTATATCCAGCTTGTGACGTGAAAATCCTCGGGATGACGACCCGTGGCGATCAGATTCTCGATCGTACGCTGTCGAAGGTCGGCGGCAAGGGCCTGTTCGTGAAGGAGCTGGAGAATGCGCTCGCCGACGGTCGCGCCGACCTGGCCGTGCATTCGCTGAAGGATGTGCCGATGGCGCTTCCCGACGGCTTCGCGCTCGCCGCGATCATGGAGCGCGAGGATCCGCGCGACGCGTTCGTATCGAACGACTACGCGTCGCTCGACGCGCTGCCTGCCGGTGCGGTCGTCGGCACGTCGAGCCTGCGCCGAGAGGCGATGCTGCGTGCGCGTTATCCGCACCTGAACGTGCTGCCGCTACGCGGCAACCTCGACACGCGCCTGTCGAAGCTCGATCGCGGCGACTATGCGGCGATCATTCTCGCGGCCGCAGGCCTGAAGCGCCTTGGCCTCGAAGCGCGAATCCGCGCGCTTATCGGTGTCGAGGACAGCCCGCCGGCCGCCGGCCAGGGCGCGCTCGGCATCGAAATTGCCGCGCGTCGCACGGACGTGGCCGGATGGCTCGCGCCGCTGCACGACCCGCGGACCGCGCTCGCGGTCGAGGCCGAGCGGATGGTGTCGCGCGCGCTCGGCGGCAGCTGCGAGGTGCCGCTCGCCGCCCACGCGGTGTGGCGAGCGGGCGAGTTGTACCTGACGGGCCGCGTGTCGACGACCGACGGACAGCGCGTGCTGACCGCCGAGGAGTGCGGTGCCGTCATGACCGTCGCCGATGCGGTCGCGCTCGGCCGCGCGGTGTCCGACGAGCTCGAGGCGCAAGGCGCGCGCGACATCGTCAACGCACTGCTCGCCGGCTCGCAGGCCGGCAAGGGCGACGCCTGATGGCGGGCGGCGCGCGCGGGTTCACCGCCGTCCTGACGCGCCCGGACGGCCAGTCGGCCGCGCTTGCGGCCCAACTGGCCGAGGCCGGTTGCGACGTGCTCGAATTCCCGCTGATCGACATCGCGCCGGTCGACGATCCGGTGCCGCTCGACGCCGCGTTCGCGGCGCTTGGGCGTTACGCGCTCGTGATCTTCGTGTCGCCGAACGCGATCGACCGCGCGCTCGCGCAGTACGGCGCGATCTGGCCGAATGCGCTGCCGGTCGGCGTCGTCGGCCCCGGCAGCGTCGCGGCGCTCGCGCGCCACGGCATCGCGGCGCCCGCGCATCGCGTGATCGCGCCGCAGGCGCTCGCCGATGACGGCGTCCCGCATTACGATTCGGAACACCTGTTCGCGAGCATCGAGGCCGCGTTCGGCGGCGCGCAAGCGCTCGCCGGCCAGCACGTGCTGATCGTGCGCGGCGACGGCGGTCGCGAATGGCTCGCCGAGCGGCTGCGCGAAGCCGGCGCGGAGGTCACGCTGGTCGCCGCGTACCGGCGCGTCGTGCCCGAGCCGCGCATCGGCGCGTGGGAGCGCGTGCATGCGCTGCTCGCCGGCGCGCCGCACGCGTGGCTCGTCACGAGCTCGGAGGGCGTGCGCAACCTGCACGAACTCGCGCGCACGCATCTGAATGACGCCGAGATCGAGGCGCTGAAGCATGCGCCGCTCGTGACGCCGCACCCGCGCATCGAGCAGACCGCGCGCGCACTGGGTTTTGATAGGATTACGCTGACCGGCGCGGGCGATGAGCGCATCGTCCGCGCGTTTCGAACGATGGCCGACGAGGCCGTCCAACCGGCGACAGCCGCACCGGTGACTAAACGCATGACAGATACCAACGATTCCAAAGGCGTCGCTTCCCAGCCGGCCGCTGCATCCGCACCGCCGTCCAGTCCTCCTTATCTCGCGTCCGAACCGCATGCGCGCCGCGGTGGCAGCGCGGCGCTGTGGTTCGTCGTCGTCGTGCTCGGCTGCGCGGCGGGTGTGGGCGGCTATGCGCTGAACCGCAAGGTCGACCGGCTCGACGATTCGTTCGTCGCGCGCCAGAAGGCGCTTGATGCGCAGACGGCCGAGACCCGTACGAAGACGGAGCAGGCGCTCGCGAGCACGCATCAGGTCGACACGCAGCTCGCGCAGCTCGACGGCAAGCTCGCCGACGCGCAGAGCGCGCAGCAGGCGCTGCAGCAGCAATACCAGGACCTGTCGCGCAACCGCGATGCCTGGATGCTCGAGGAAGTCGACCAGATGCTGTCGAGCGCGAGCCAGCAACTGCAGCTGACGGGGAACACGCAACTCGCGCTGATCGCGCTGCAGAATGCCGATGCGCGCCTCGCGACGTCGCAGAGCGCGCAGGCCGTCACGGTGCGCAAGGCGCTCGCGCTGGACATCGAGAAGCTGAAAGCCGCACCGTCGGCCGACCTCACGGGCCTCGCGATCAAGCTCGACGACGCGATCGCGAAGATCGACGCGCTGCCGCTGTCGGGCGAGGCGATCGTCCCGCACGCGGCGCCGAAGGCCGTGCCGGCCGATACCGCGTCGTCGGCTGCTGCCGTGGCCGGCGAGCCGCGCTGGAAGGTGTGGTGGCATGACTTCTCGGCGGGGCTCGGCCAGCAGCTGAAGGGCCTCGTGCAGGTGCGCCGGATCGACAACGCCGACGCGATGCTCGCATCGCCCGACCAGGGCTACTTCGTGCGCGAGAACGTGAAGCTGCGCCTGCTCACCGCGCGGCTGTCGCTGCTCGCGCGCAATGACGGCGCGATGAAGGCCGACCTGCATGCGGCGCAGGCCGCGCTCGGCAAGTATTTCGACCAGGCATCGAGGGACACGCAAACCGTCGAGGATCTGCTCAAGCAGGTCGACGGCGCATCGCTGACGGTCGCCGTGCCGAACCTGAACACGAGCCTGAACGCCGTTCAGCAGTTCAAGAGTCGGGGGTAACGATGACGCTTCGAGGAATCGTCTGGCTCGCGATCCTGTTCGCGATCGCCGCGGCACTCGCCACCGTCGGCCATTTCGACGCGGGGCAGGTGCTGCTCGTCTATCCGCCGTACCGGGTCGACGTGTCGCTGAACCTGTTCGTGATCTCCATCGTCGTGTTGTTCATCGTCGTGTACGCGCTGCTGCGCATCGTGCGCAACATCTGGCGCATGCCGCAGCGGGTCGCCGCATATCGTGCGCGTTCGCGCAACGAGAAGGCACAGGCGTCGCTGCGCGATGCGATCGCGAACCTGTACGCGGGCCGCTTCTCGCGCGCCGAGAAGGCCGCGCGCGACGCGCTCGCGGTCGATGCGAACCAGGGCGCCGCAAGTCTCGTGGCGGCGACCGCCGCGCACCGGATGCACGAGTACACGCGCCGCGACGACTGGCTGTCGAAGGTCGACGCGCCGGAATGGCAGGATGCACGGCTGCTCGCCGCGGCCGACATGCGCGCGGATGCGCGCGATGCCGACGGTGCGCTTGCAGCGCTGGCCGACCTGCAGGCGGGCGGCAAGCGCATCCATGCGCAGCAGGTCGCCCTGCGCGCGCAGCAGCAGTTGAAGAACTGGGCCGAGGTGCTGAAGCTCGCGAAGGCGCTCGAGAAGCGCGAGGCGCTGCATCCGGCTGCGGCCGTGCGGCTGCGCCAGCAGGCGGCGGAGAATCTGCTGCGCGAACGCCGGCATGACCCGGACGCGCTGCTCGAGGTGTGGCAGTCGCTGTCGCCGCTCGAGCGCCAGTCGCCGCGCCTGGCCGATCTCGCGGCCGACTTGCTGGTGACGCTCGAGCGCCGCACCGAAGCGCGCCGCATCGTCGAGGACGCGCTCGCGCACAACTGGGATGCGCGCCTGCTGCGCCGCTATCCGGATACGGCCGGCGGCGATGCGTTGCCGCTGATCCAGAAGGCCGAAGGGTGGAAGAAGGATCACCCGGACGATGCCGACCTGCTGTTCGCGCTCGGCCGTCTCTGCCAGCAGCAGCAGCTGTGGGGCAAGGCGCAGTCGTTCCTCGAAGCCGCGTTGAAGCAGGCCGACAACGAGGCGCTGAAGGTGCGTGCGCACCGCGCGCTCGCACGCCTGTTCGAGCATCTTGGCGAAACCGACAAGGCGGCGAAGCACTACCGCGAAAGCGCGCTCGCGATCACCGTGGTCTGACGCGGCGGTGCTTGCCCGCCGCGCGTAAAAAAGCCCCGAACGCCAAGCGGCCTTCGGGGCTTTTTCATGCATTGCCCTGCGGCAGGCACGTCGTCACGTGCCGCGTCACTTGTCGACGAGCCGCTTCGGCACCGACAGCGCGAGCAGCCCGCCGAGCACGAGGAACCCGGCGAGCATGTACATGCCCGCGTCGTTGGCGCCCGTGACCTGCTTGAGCCAGCCCATCAAGTACGGGCTCAGGAAGCCCGCGAGGTTGCCGATCGAGTTGATCATCGCGATGCCCGCTGCGGCGGCCGCACCGCCGAGGAACGCGGTCGGCAGGCTCCAGAACAGCGGCAGCGTCGTCAGGATGCCCATCGTCGCGAGCGTGAGGCCGAGCATCGCGAGCGCCGTCTGGTGCGCCCATATCACCGACAGCACGAGCCCGAGCGCGCCGAACGCGGCCGGAATCGCAAGGTGCCAGCGTCGTTCGCGCCGCTTGTCCGCGCTGCGCGCGATCAGAATCATCGCGACCACCGCCGCCGCATACGGAACCGCCGACAGCAGGCCGATCATGAAGGTGTCGGTCACGCCGGTCGCCTTGATGATCGTCGGCAGCCAGAAGCCGACGCCGTACAGTCCCATCACGAACGAGAAGTAGATGAGCGCCATCAGCCATACGCGCGGGCTCGCCATTACCGCGCCGAGCGGCAGGTCTTCCTTGGTCGCTTCCTCCGCGTCGACGTTGCGCGCGAGCAGCGCCTTTTCGTCGTCGGTGAGCCATTTGGCCTTCGCGATCCGGTCGTCGAGCGCGAAGAATACGAGCACGCCGGCCAGCACCGACGGGATCCCTTCGAGCAGGAACAGCCATTGCCAGCCGTGCCAGCCGCTCACGCCGTTGAACGCCTTCAGGATGAAGCCGGAGAGCGGCCCGCCGATCACGCCGGACAAGGCGACTGCCGTCATGAAGAACGTCGTCATCCGGCCGCGCCGGTGCGCGGGATACCAGTAGGTGAGGTACAGGATCACGCCGGGGAAGAAGCCGGCTTCGGCGACGCCGAGCAGGAAGCGCATCACGTAGAACATCGCGGGCGTCGTGACGAACATCGTCAGGATCGAGATCACGCCCCACGTCGCCATGATGCGCGCGATCCAGACGCGCGCGCCGACCTTGTGCAGGATGATGTTGCTCGGCACTTCGAACAGGAAGTAGCCGAAGAAGAAGATCCCGGCGCCGAGCCCGTAGACCGTGTCGCTGAGATTCAGGTCGCTCGCCATCTGCAGCTTCGCGAAGCCGACGTTCACGCGGTCGAGATACGCGACCACGTAGCACAGCAGCAGGAGCGGCGTGAGCCGCCAGGACACCTTGCGATAGGTTGCTTCCTCGAATGCGCCGGACGAGCCCGGCAGCGACTGCGTCGATGTTGCCATGTTGTCTCCAGTTCTTGTCGTTGTCCGGAGCCGGCGCGTCGGCGCCCGATCCGGTCGTGCGAAGCAATGATGATGCTTGGATGCGGCGCCGGCCGGCGATGCCGGTGCACGCAATTACGACGGTGCGGCTAGATGCAGCGCCCGCCGTCGACTTCGAGGCAGACGCCGGTGATGAACTCGGCTTCGTCGGACGCGAGGTACAGCGCCGCGTTCGCGATGTCCTGCGGCGTCGAGAAGCGGCCGAGCGGAATCGTCGCCAGGAACCGGCGGCGATTCTCCGGTGTGTCCTCGCAGCCCATGAACTCGGTCATCAGGCCCGTCTCGCCGAGCACCGGGTTGACGCAGTTCACGCGGATACGGTCGGCGCCGAGCTCGGCCGCGAGCGACTTGCTCGCGGTGATCATCGCGCCCTTCGTGCTGTTGTACCAGACGAGGCCCGGGCGCGGCCGCACGCCGGCCGTCGACGCGACGTTCACGAACACGCCGCCGCCCTGGGCGCGGAAATAAGGCACGAACGTCTGCACGCTCCAGAACAGGCTCTTCATGTTGACGGCATACACGCGGTCGAACTCGGCTTCCGTCACGTCGAGGACCGGCTTGTTGCGGTGCGTGGTGCCGGCGTTGTTCACGACGATCTGCACCGAATGGAAATCGTCGAGCGCGGCCTGGAGCAGTGCGCGCCAGTCGGTGTCCTTCGACACGTCGCCCGCGACCGCGATTGCCTTGCCGCCCGCCAGCGCGATCTCACTCGCGACGCGCTCGGCCGCCGCGCCGTTCAGGTCGTTGACGACGACGTTCGCGCCTTCTCGTGCGTAGGTCTTCGCGATTCCCTCGCCGAAGCCTGAACCGCCGCCCGTGACGATGGCCGTCTTGCCGCTCAGCCGCATGATGTGTCTCCTGTGTTGGAATCGTGCGTGGTATTTCGGTGCGCGGCCGGTCGTGGCCGGCCGCGTGTGTCTGGTTCAGCCGTGCCGGATCGCGATCGTCTTCAGCGCGGTGAAGCCGTATAGCGCCTCGAAGCCTTTCTCGCGACCATGCCCCGAGTGGCCGACGCCGCCGAACGGCAGCTCGACGCCGCCGCCCGCTCCGTAGTTGTTGACGAATACCTGCCCCGCGCGCAGGCGGCGCGCGAGACGCAGCTGGCGTGCGCCGTCGCGGGTCCAGATGCCCGCGACGAGGCCGTACGGCGTGCCGTTCGCGAGCGCAATCGCTTCGTCTTCGTCGACGAAACGCATTGCGGCGAGCACCGGGCCGAACACCTCCTCCTGTGCGAGGCGGTGCGACGGCGGCACGTCGCGCAGCAGCGCGGGGGCCTGGTAGAAGCCGCTTTCGGGCGCCTCGGCGACGACCTGGCCGTGCGCGGCCATCGGAATGCCGTCGTGCTGCGCGTCGGAGAGGAAATCCCACACGCGCTGTTGCTGCTTCGCGTTGATCAGCGGGCCGCAGTCGAGATCCGCGCGGCTCGGGCCGACCCGCAGCCCGTTGAAGGCGGTGGCGAGCCGTTCGACGAGCGGCTCGTAGACCGCGCGCTCGATCAGCACGCGGCTGCCGGCCGAGCAGGTCTGCCCGCCGTTCTGCACGATCGCCGACACGAGCACGGGCAGCGCCGCGTCGAGATCGGCGTCGGCGAACACGATCTGCGGCGACTTGCCGCCGAGCTCGAGCGTGACGGGGACATGGTTCTCCGCGGCCATCTGCGTGACCAGCTTGCCCGTCGCGGGCGAGCCCGTGAACGAGATGTGGTCGATGCCGGGATGGCGCGCAAGCGCGGCGCCGGCTTCATGGCCGTACCCGGTGACGACGTTCAGCGCACCGGAGGGCAGCCCGGCTTCGGCGGCCAGCTCGGCCACGCGCAGCACGGACAGGCACGCATCCTCGGCCGGCTTCACGACGCATGCGTTGCCGGCCGCGAGCGCCGCGCCGACGCTGCGCCCGAAGATCTGCATCGGGTAGTTCCACGGCACGATGTGGCCGGTGACGCCGTGCGGCTCGCGCACCGTCAGCACCGTGTATCCGGCCTGATAGGGGAGGGTCTCGCCGTGCAGCTTGTCGGCGGCGCCCGCGTAGAACTCGAAGTAGCGTGCGAGCGCGGCGGCGTCGGCACGCGCCTGCTTCAACGGCTTGCCGGTGTCGCGCGCCTCGATCGCGGCGAGTTCCTCGAGGTGGTCGGCGACGCGCGCGGACAGCCGCATCAGCACGCGGCCGCGCTCGGCGGCGCTCGCCGCGCCCCACGGGCCCGAGAACGCGTCGCGGGCCGCGGCGACCGCGCGCTCGATGTCGGGCGCGGTGCCGCGCGCGATCGTCGCGAATGGCTGGCCGTCGGATGGGTCGACGACCGGAATCGTCTCCAGTTGCGCGGGCAACGTCCATTCGCCCGCGATGAAGTGCTTCGCCTCTTCCATGCCTGCTCCTGTCGACCCGAGTTAGCGCTTTAGCGCTTACTCGGGTCCCATGCTTCGCGGTCGATCCGAGTTAGCGCTTCAGCGCTTACTCGGGTCCCATGCTTCGCGGTCGATCGGACTTGGCGTTTCAGCGCTTGGTCCGGTCCCATGCAAATCTGTCGGTGCTTCAGCGGTTACCCGGATTCGATGAACGTCGCCCGTGGTTCGGCGGCCGGACATCCGGAACGATTATCGCGCCGATCGTCATCCGGACGCCACCGGTCGATTGGCTATAATGGCGCATTCCCTGCGGGGACGCCCGCGGCGGTGCATCGGCCGCGGCGCCCTGTCCTGAATTCCCATCGACCAACAGAGAGCGCTATGAGCTTCAATCATGTTCCGGCCGGCAAGGACCTGCCGCACGATTTCAACGTGATCATCGAGATCCCCGCGCAAAGCGATCCGGTGAAGTACGAGGCGGACAAGGAGCTGGGTCTCCTCGTCGTCGACCGCTTCATCGGCACGGGCATGCGCTACCCGGTGAACTACGGCTACATCCCGCAGACGCTGTCGGGCGACGGCGATCCGGTCGACGTGCTGGTGATCACGCCGTTCCCGCTGCTGGCCGGCTCGATCGTGCGTTCGCGCGTGCTCGGCATGCTGCAGATGACCGACGAATCGGGCGTCGACGCTAAGCTCGTCGCCGTGCCGCACGACAAGGTCTGCCCGATGACGGCGAACCTGAAGTCGATCGACGACGTGCCCGAGTACCTGAAGGACCAGATCAAGCACTTCTTCGAGCAATACAAGGCGCTCGAGAAGGGCAAGTGGGTGAAGGTCGAAGGCTGGGCCGGCATCGACGCCGCGCACAAGGAAATCGCCGACGGCGCCGCGAACTACAAGAAGTAAGCCGGCAGGCCGGCCTCGCGGCCGGTTCGTTCGGAACGCAAGCCGCGCGTGTCTCCTCAGGAGGCCGCGCGGTTTTGTTTTGCGCGCGGGATGGCGCGTGCGAGGGTTTTCTTGCGCGCCGCAGCGGGCTGGGCGCCCGCACTTGCCGCCGTCTTCGCACGTTTCGCTTCCGTTGCGCGGCGTGCGGGGGCAACGGGGGGCGCGACGGCCTCGATGATTTCGGCGGCGCCCCTCCTTGCCGACGAACGCCCGCGCGCCGGGGCGGAAGCAGGGGCGGCGCGTCCGTCCGCGGCGGGCTTGCCGCCGGTTGCCGCCGCTTTCCGTTTCGGCGATGCGTTCGTGACCGGCTTGCCCCGTTTTGTCGGCGTGCCGCGCGAGGCGGTCTTTTTCCCGTCCGTATCGTCGGCGGTCCTGGCACGTTTCAAGGCGACAGGCGAGGCTTTTGCCGACGTTGGTGCCGTTGCGGCTCGGGCGTTCTTCGGGGTTTTCGCGGCCCCGGGCTTTTTTCCGGCAGTTCCGCTCTTCGCGGCTTTATCGCGAGCCTCTTTGGTTTCGGCCAGCTCGTTCGCAATGTCGGCGCGCTTCACCTTCTTCCTTCCGCGTGTGCCGTCCTGCGGCTCGGCGGCGTCGACGTTTCCGTCGAGCGACATCCCGGCCGGCAACACCGATTCGAGCGTCCTGATCCCGGCCGCCAGCTCGCGTTTCTGCGCGGCCGTGAGCCGCTTCACCCAGTACTCGGCGCGCGATGCGATCGACCGGTCGGGCAGCGGGAACGATGCGAGCACGGCGCGCGGCTTGCGCGAGCGCGTATAGCGCGCGCCCTTGCCGGACGCATGCTCGTCGAAGCGCGCGGCGACGTCGGTCGTGATGCCCGTGTAGACGCTGTCATCGGCGCACTCGATCAGATACAGAAACCAGGACATGGGAAGGCGGCGGGATGCGAAGCCGTCAGTGTCTCAGAAATGGCGTGCGTCAACGCCACCGATCGCCGTGACCGTCGCGCAAGCGGCTCGTCGGCTGGACGAAGATTGCGCCGCAGCCGGGCGAGGCGCGCACCGTCAGCATCGCGGTGCCGGCGCAGCGCTTCGCGGCCCGGGATGCGAATGCGCACGCGTGGCGGATCGGTGCAGGCCGTTACGGGCTGTCGGCGGCCGCGTCGTCGCGCGACCCGCGGGCGGTGACGCACGCCGCGCACTGAAGAGGACGGGCAGATGGTCGCTGTGCAGGTGTGCCGATGCTACCCGGCTCCCCGCCGGAACGGATCGTGTTCGCGCAGCTCGTCGACGTACGCGTGGATATGCTCGGTCTCGCGTTCGAGAAAGCGCGCGACCGCATCGGAGAACGCCGGATGCGCGAGCCAGTGCGCGGAATGCGTGACGGTCGGCAGGAAGCCGCGCGCGAGCTTGTGCTCGCCCTGCGCACCGCCCTCGAACGTGTCGAGCCCGGCCTCGATGCAGAACTCGAGCAACTGGTAGTAGGCAGTTTCGAAATGCAGGCAGGGCACGTGTTCGAGCGCGCCCCAGTAGCGGCCGTACAGCGTGCCACCGATGCCGTTCGCGCCGCGCCGGTACACGGCGAGCGAGCTCGCGATCGGCTTGCCGTCGGCCTCGGCGATCACGAGCAGCAGGTTCTCCGGCATCGTCGCGCCGATCGCGCGGAAGAAGTCGAGGTTCAGGTACGGGCTCGAATAGTGCTCGCGGTAGGTCTGCCGGTAGCAGCGCGTGAAGAAGCGCCAGTCGGCGTCGGTGATCTGCTCGCCGGTGAGCCGCCGGAACGTGACACCGGCATCGCGCACCTTGCGCCGTTCCGCGCGGATGTTCTTGCGCTTCTTCTGCTCGAGCGTGCCGAGGAAGTCGTCGAAGTCGCGATAGCCGTCGTTGAGCCAGTGGAACTGCACGCCTTCGCGCAGCATCATCCCCATCGACTCGAGCAGCCGCGCTTCGTCGCCGGTCGGGAACAGCACGTGCAGCGACGACACGTCGCTCTGCTCGGCGAACGCCAGCAGCGTGGCCGCGAGCCGGCGGCGTGCGTCGTCGTCGGCGGCGAGCAGGCGCGTGCCCTGCACGGGCGTGAACGGCACCGCGCACAGCAGCTTCGGGTAATAGGGCAGGTCGTTGCGCTGGTACGCGTCGGCCCACGCCCAGTCGAACACGTATTCTCCGTACGAATGCTGTTTCGCGTAGACGGGGGCGGCGGCCGCGAGCCGGCCCGTGCGCGCGTCGGTCAACGTGACGAAGTGCGGCGACCAGCCGGTGTCGTCGACCGCGCAGCGCGCGACGTGCAGCGCGTCGAGGAATTCGTGGCGCAGGAACGGCGTCGGCTGCGCGTCGCGCTCGAGCAGCGCGTTCCATTCGTCGGCCGGCACCTCCGCGGGGGACGACAGGATGCCCGTGCGATAATCGATGCGTTCGTGTTTCAAGCGTGAATCCGTACTGTTGGATGCCGCCGGATGCGTGCCGCCGTGGCCCGCGTCCGGGACGATTTCGTCAGCCGTTCAGGGCGCGCCACCGGGCTGCGCCAATCCCGTCATGAAGACCCGACTCGCTCTCGCCCAGATCAACGTCACCGTCGGCGATTTCGCCGGCAACGTCGCGCGGATCGTCGCTGCCGCCCGCGCCGCGCACAACGATGGTGCGCACCTGATGATCGCGCCCGAACTCGCGCTGTCCGGCTACCCGCCGGAAGACCTGCTGCTGCGGCCCGCGTTCTACACGGCGGCCGCCGCCGCGCTCGACACGCTCGCCGATGCGCTGCGCGCGTTCGACGGGCTCGCGGTGCTGGTCGGCCATCCGTTGCGAAGCGCAGGCGGCGATGCGTCGGGCGGCGATCCGCACGCGCCAGCCGTCGATGGTAATGCAAACCGCCCGATCGAGCGCGGCGTGCCGCCGACCGACACCTACAACGCGGTGTCGCTGATCGTCGGCGGCGAGATCGTCGGTACGTACCGCAAGCAGGATCTGCCGAACGCAGACGTGTTCGACGAGAAGCGCTACTTCGCGACGGACACCGAGCCACTCGTGTTCGAGCTCAACGGCGTCAGATACGGCGTGATCATCTGCGAGGACGCCTGGCATGCGTCGGCCGCACAGATCGCGAAGGCTGCGGGCGCGCAGGTGCTGCTGATCCCGAACGGTTCCCCGTACCACATGAACAAGGAAGCGCTGCGCATCGACATCCTGCGCGCGCGGATCCGCGAAACCGGGCTGCCGATGGTGTACGTGAACCTCGTCGGCGGCCAGGACGAGCTCGTGTTCGACGGCGGCTCGTTCGTGCTCGACGCGCAGGGCGCGCTCGTCGCGAAGATGCCGCAGTTCGACGAAGGGCACGCAATCGTCGAATTCGACGGGCCGCGCCCGCTGCCCGGCGCGATCGCGCCCGAGCTGCCGGTCGACGCGCAGGTCTATCGCGCGCTCGTGACCGGCGTGCGCGACTACATCGGCAAGAATGGGTTTCCCGGTGTGCTGATCGGGCTGTCGGGCGGCGTCGATTCGGCGCTGGTGCTCGCGGTCGCCTGCGACGCGCTGGGGCCCGAGCGCGTGCGCGCGGTGATGATGCCGTCGCGCTACACGGCCGACATCTCGACCACCGACGCGGCGGAGATGGCGCGGCGCGTCGGCGTGCGTTACGACGAGATCGCGATCGCACCGATGTTCGACGCGTTCCGTGCGGCGCTCGCGGGCGAATTCGCGGGCCGCGCGGAGGACGCGACGGAAGAGAACATCCAGGCGCGCATCCGCGGCACGCTGCTGATGGCGCTGTCGAACAAGTTCGGCTCGATCGTGTTGACGACCGGCAACAAGAGCGAGATGGCGGTCGGCTACTGCACGCTGTACGGCGACATGGCCGGCGGCTTCGCGGTGATCAAGGACATCGCGAAAACGCTGGTCTACCGGCTGTGCCGCTATCGCAACGCAACGACAGACTACGAACTGCGCGACGTGATTCCCGAGCGGATCCTGACGCGCGCGCCGTCGGCCGAGCTGCGCGAGAACCAGACGGACCAGGACAGCCTGCCGCCGTACGACGTGCTCGACGCGATCATGCGGATGTACATGGAGGAGGACCGGCCGCTCGCGGAGATCGTCGCGGCCGGCTATGCGGAGGCCGACGTCGCGCGCGTGACGCGACTCATCAAGATCAACGAATACAAGCGCCGCCAGGCGCCGATCGGTATTCGCGTCACGCATCGCGCATTCGGGCGCGACTGGCGCTATCCGATCACGTCACGCTTTACCGAACGTCTCGACTGAGCCTTGCTGGGCCGTACGCGGCCGGCCGGCTTACAATCGGGATCGCGATTTTGCATCCAAACGAGCATTGAGGGACAACCATCATGAAACGCATCACCGCCATCATCAAGCCGTTCAAGCTGGACGAAGTCCGCGAAGCGCTCGCCGAAGTGGGCCTCACCGGCCTGACCGTGACGGAAGTGAAGGGCTTTGGCCGCCAGAAAGGGCACACCGAGCTGTATCGCGGCGCCGAATACGTGGTCGACTTCCTGCCAAAGATGAAGATCGAGGTGGTCGTCGCGGAAGCGCAGGTCGACCAGGTGATCGATGCGGTGATCGGCGCGGCGCGCACGGGCAAGATCGGCGACGGCAAGATCTTCGTGTCGGACGTCGAGCGCGTGATCCGCATCCGCACCGGCGAAGAGAACGAAGCGGCGGTCTGAGCGCCGCTTCGGGCCGTGGATCGCCCGATCCCGGCTCGCCAATAAAAAACGGTGCGGATACCCGGTTGGGTACCGCACCGATACGCGCCTCTCGCAGCAGCGTGGAAAGTGTTGTCGAATCGTTCTCTGGACGGCGCCTGATCAGAACAGGTGCTGGATGCCGGCGTAGACGCCGGTCTGGCTGCCGCCCGGATGCGGGTTGCCCGTCGAGACGGCCGTGCCGGCGCCGTTCGCGTTCAGGCCGAAGTTGGCCGTCGAGCTGTTGCGCACCGTCGCGACCTGCACGTCGAACAGCGTGCGCTTCGAAATGTTGTACGAGCCGCCGACCGTGTAGATGTTCGCGTTGCCGCCGCCGTGGTTGGCGTTCACGTGGTACACGGCCGCGATCAGCGCTGCCGCCGGCGTTGCCTGCCACGTCACGCCACCCCAGACCTGCTGGGTGCCGGTGATGCCGTTGTTCGCGGGCACGATGCCGGTGCCGTCCGCGCGCGATACCTGGTACGCCGCCTGCAGCTTGAACTGGCCGAGGAACACGTTCGCACCTGCGAAATATTCACGCGAGTAGGTGAATACGTCGGAGAAGCGGCCGTTGCTGTCGCGCGCTTCGTCGTAGATGCCGCGCAACTGGAACAGCGAGTTGGTGTAGGTGACCTGAGCGCCCATTGCACGACCCGGCGAGCCGGTCGTCGTGTTGCCGTTGAAGCTGGTGGAGTTCGAGAACGAGAACTGGCCGTAGAAGTCGAAGCCGTAGAACTGCGGCGACTGGTACGACACGTTGTTGCTGGTCTTGTTCCAGTTGCGGCCGCGCACGAGCGATGCCGACGACCAGCTCGACTGGCCCAGCGGATCGAAGTCCCACACGCCGTTGGCGATCGCGAGTTCGCGACCCAGCAGCAGCGTACCGTAGCGGTCGTTCGAAATACCGACGGTCGCGAAACGATCCCAGATCGAGCCGCTGAAGCCGCCCGTCATCGTGTTGAACGCGCCTTCGAGGTGGAACAGGACCTTGTTGCCGCCACCGATGTCCTCGCTGCCCTTCAAGCCCCACAGGCTCGTGCCCCAGTCGCCGCTTTCCGCGCGCACTTGGTGGCCGTTTTGCAGGCCGTTCAAGTACTCGATGCCGGCATCCAGACGGCCATACAGCGTGACGCTGCTCTGCGCGTGCGCCGTAACCACCCCAGCAGCCATCAGCGCGGCCGCGACCAAAGCTTTCTTCATCATCTCCTCCATACCCTGTCAAAAAGTCAACCCAGACTGCACGAGATGCCCGGAGCAGCGAGCGCCGGGCAAAAGCGAAAAGCGGGATAACCAGGGAGACCTCGTGCAGGGCCGGTAAGCGCGGCACGCGGGCAAGCGGACGGAAAACCGTTGAGCGGTCCCGCGCGGCCGGGTCGGCTTGCGGGGTCTCCTTGTTGTGTCGTGAAGCTAAACTACATTTCACGAACTTCGTTTTGCTACTTTGGTTACTAATTTAGCAAAAATACAATTTTGTGGCGACGGAAATCGTTGTTTGACTAACACGTGTCGCCAATTTGCCATGCAACACGGTGCGCGGCGGGCATCGCGGAGCCTGTCGATTACCGGAAAACCCTTGTCCGGCAAGGCAGACACGGATTCCGGGGCGATGGGTCAAGGATTGCCACTATTGACGTTGCCGGAGCGCGAGCGTAAGCACGGAAGCGACAAAATTGGTAAGTATTTCGTAATAAGTAGGCGGCGGCCTGCTGCCGCCGGCGTGATGCCGGAAACGGTTGGGCGGCAGGGTGGCAGCGCCCGTCGTACAAGCGTTTCCGACTCAACCTTGCTCGGGCCGTGCGGCGAGCAATTGCGCGCGAAGCCATCGGTGCGCGTCGGTGCGCGCGTGCTTCGCATGCGAGTAGACCTTCACCGTGTAGCGCGGGATCTCGAACGGCGCGGGGAAGATGCGAATCGGCGCCGCGTGGCGCAGCGCCTGCGCGGCACGGTTCGGCACCGTCATCAGGAGTGCCGATTCCGCGATCACGAACGGTGCGGCCAGCACGCTCGGCAACTGCACGGCGACCTGCCGTGCGAGGCCGAGCCGGTCGAGCACGTAGTCGATGACGCCGCGCGACTCGTTCCACGGCGTGACGACCACGTGGCGTGCCGCGAGGTACTGGTCGAGCGTCAGGCGCCGGTGGATGTCGGGATGCGTGGCGCTCGCGATCACGACGTAGTCGTCCGAGAACCAGTCGAAATCCTCGATACCCGGCGCGTCGGCGGCCGACTCCTCGTGATAGCCGAGCGCGAAGTCGATCCGGCCGGCCGCGAGTTCGTCGATCGAAATCTTGCGGTCGGAGTGGACGACGCGGATCCGCAGCCGCGGCGCGACCTGCTCGATGCGCGCGAGTAACGCCGGCAGCACGGCGAATGCCGTGTAGTCGCTCGCGGCGAACACGAACGTGCGGTCACTTTGCGCGGGATCGAAGCGGCGTGCGCGGGCGAGCCCCCTCGACATCGTGTCGAGCGCATCGCCGGCCCAGGTGGCGATGTCGTCGGCGCGCACGGTCGGCTGCATTTCGTTGCCGAGCCGCACGAACAGCGCATCGCCGATCGCGTCGCGCAGCCGGGCGAGCGCGTGGCTCAGCGCGGACGGGCTCATCGCCAGCTCGTGCGCGGCCGCGGCGACCGACCGGTGGCGGTACAGCGCGTCGAACGCGAGCAGCAGGTTCAGGTCGAGACGGCGCAGGTCGGGATGCATCATGTTCATGTCTGGATGAAGAAACTGCACTTCCTGCAGTTGAGCCGTGAACGTAGCATGTCGATCTGTCCGACGCCAGGCGCGCTTGCGCGGGTGCCGCATTCCGTTTTCAGTCCGGGCCGAAGGAGGGCTCCCCACCGTGCAAATCGACATTCGTTCCGCCACCGTCGCCGACGTGCCGCAAATCCTGCGTTTCATCACCGAGCTGGCCATCTACGAGAAGGCGGAGCATGAAGTGGTCGCGACGCCCGCGTCGCTCGAGCGCAGCCTGTTCGGCGAAGGGTCGCCCGCGCGCGCGCTGATTTGCGAGGTCGACGGCGAGCCGGCCGGCTTCGCCGTGTATTTCTTCTCGTATTCGACGTGGCTCGCCCGGCAGGGGCTCTATCTCGAGGATCTGTACGTGTCGCCGCGCTTTCGCGGCGCGGGTGCCGGGCTGCGGCTGCTGAAGGCGCTTGCGCGCATCGCCGTGGACACCGGATGCGGACGCTTCGAATGGAGCGTGCTCGACTGGAACGAGCCGGCGATCCGTTTCTACGAGAGCGTCGGCGCCGCGCCGCAGAGCGAATGGGTGCGTTACCGGCTCGCGGGCGATGAACTGCGCGCATTCGCCGACAGCGAACCGGTGAGCGCCGCGTAAACGCAAAACGGGCGCCGCGCGGCGAACCGCGGGCGCCCGTTCGCGTGTCGCTCGCGTTACTTGAGGCTACCCGACAGGAACCCGCGCAGGCGTTCGCTCTTCGGGTTGCCGAACACCTCGGACGGCACGCCTTCTTCCTCGACGCGCCCCTGGTGCAGGAACATCACGTGATTCGACACGTTGCGCGCGAAGCCCATCTCGTGCGTGACGACGATCATCGTGCGGCCTTCCTCGGCCAGCTTCTGCATCACCTTCAGCACTTCACCGACCAGTTCCGGGTCGAGCGCCGACGTGGGCTCGTCGAACAGCATGACGTCCGGATGCATCGCCAGCGCGCGCGCGATCGCGACACGCTGCTGCTGCCCGCCCGACAGGTGCGACGGATACTGCTTCTCGACGCGCGGCGCGAGGCCGACCTTTTCGAGATACTCGCGCGCACGGTCTTCGGCTTCCTTCTTCGGGATGCCGAGCACGTTGACGGGCGCTTCCATCACGTTCTCGATCACGTTCATGTGCGACCAGAGATTGAAATGCTGGAACACCATCGACAGCTTGGTGCGCACGCGCTGCAGCTGCTTCGAATCGGCCGCGCGCAGCGCGCCCGTCTTGTCCGGCGTGGTGCGCACTTCCTCGCCGTCGACGATGATGCGGCCCGCGTTCGGCTGCTCGAGGAAGTTGATACAGCGCAGCATCGTGCTCTTGCCGGAACCGGACGAGCCGATCACGCTGATCACGTCGCCCGAGTTCGCTTTCAGCGACACGCCCTTGAGCACCTCGTTGTCGCCGTACCGCTTGTGCAGATCGTCGACCAAAAGCTTCTGAGTCTGGGAATTCATCAATAGTCCTGCGAAAACTTACTTGCCTTGCGGGCGCAGATACGCGAGCCAGCGACGCTCGGCCTGGCGGAACAGCCACACGAGCGTGAACGAGATCACGAGATAGAGCAGGGCGGCGATGCCGAACGCATGGAACGACATGTAGGTCGCCGAGTTCACGTCGCGCGCGATCTTCAGGATATCCGGCACGGTCGCGGTGAACGCGACGGTGGTCGCGTGCAGCATCAGGATCACTTCGTTGCTGTACAGCGGCAGCGCGCGGCGCAGCGCCGACGGCAGGATCACGCGGCGATACATCGTGAACGGCGTCATCCCGTATGCGCGCGCGGCTTCGATCTCGCCGTATGACGTCGCCTTGATCGCGCCCGCGAAGATCTCGGTGGTGTACGCGCAGGTGTTCAGCGTGAACGCGAGCAGCGTGCAGTGCATCCCGTCGCGGAAGAACGCGTCGAGTAGCGGCGTGCCGCGCACGACCTGCAGGCTGTAGAGGCCGGTGTAGCAGAGCAGCAATTGCACGTACAGCGGTGTGCCGCGGAACACGTACGTGTAGAGCCACACGGCGCTCGACAGCCACTTCCTTTTCGACACGCGGGCCACCGCGAGCGGCACCGACAGGCAGAAGCCGAGTCCGATCGACACGACCAGCAGCCACAGCGTGATTGCGACGCCGGTGATCCGGAAGCCGTCGGTGTAGAGGTAGTTGCGCCAGTATTCTTGGATGAGTTCGATCATAGGTCAGCCTTGCGGACACCGGTCGAGTAGCGCTTTTCGAGCCACATCAGCACGAAGTTCGAGATCGTCGTGATGGCGAGGTAGACCGCTCCCGCGATCAGCGTGAAGAAGAAGAACCGCAGCGTGCCCTTGCCGGCGTCCTGCGACGCCTTCACGACGTCCGCGAGGCCGATGATCGACACCAGTGCGGTCGACTTCACGAGCACCTGCCAGTTGTTGCCGATGCCCGGCAGCGCGAAGCGCATCATCTGCGGGAACATGATCCGCGTGAACACCTGCCAGTTGGTCATTCCGTATGCGCTGCCGGCCTCGAGCTGGCCGCGCGGCACCGACAGGAACGCGCCGCGGAAGGTCTCGGTGAAGTACGCGCCGTAGATGAAGCCGAGCACGAGCACGCCGGCGAGGAACGGGTCGATGTCGATCTGGTCCCAGCCGAGTGCATCGGTCGCCATGTTCAGCCAGATCTGCAGGCTGTAGAACAGCAGCAGCATCAGCACGAGGTCGGGCACGCCGCGGATCAGCGTGGTGTAGACGGTGCCGGCGCCGTGCGTGAAGCGGTTGCGCGACAGCTTCGCGCCCGCGCCGAGCAGGCCCAGCAGGAACGAGAGCGCGAGCGAAAGCACCGCCAGTTTGACGGTTTGCCAGGTGCCTGCGAGGATCAGCGGGCCGTAGCCTTGTAGAAACATATGTGGTCCCTGGTGTGGTCCCGGACGGCGCACGCGGTGCGCCGCGAAAGACGCGCCCGCCAAGCTGCGCGGAACGCCCCGTGCGTATCATGTCCGTCCGCCCCCGGCAACGGTGCCGGGCCAGCCCGTCGCGGGGAGCGGCGGGCGCGGCGCGGGCGGCGCGTGGTTGACTGCCTGTACTGCCGGACGCGGGGCGCCCCCGCATCCGCTTCCCGTCATTGTCGGTGCTCAGCGAGCCGAGTAGACGCTGAACGAGAAATACTTGTGCGACAGTCGGTCGTACGTGCCGTCCTTGTGCATGTCGGCCAGCGCCTTGTTGATCTTGAGCTTCAGGTCCGTGTCTTCCTTGCGCAGGCCGATCGCAGTGCCGTCGCCGATCGTCTTCGGATCCTTCACTTCCGGACCGGCGAACGCGAAGCCCTTGCCGCGCGGCGTACGCAGGAAGCCGTAGTCGGCCTGCAGTTCATCCTGCAGCGTCGCGTCGAGGCGGCCCGAGCCGAGATCGGCATAGACCTGGTCCTGGTTCTGGTAAGGAATGATCGTCACGCCTTGCGGTTCCCAGTACGCCTTCGCGTAGGATTCCTGCGTCGAACCTTGCTCGACGCCGACGTGCTTGCCCTTGAGCGACGCGACCGTCGGCAGCAGCGGCGAGCCGGCCTTCGCGATCATCCGCGCGGGTGCGTCGTACACCTTGTCGGAGAAGTCAATCTGCTCGCGACGCTTGTCCGTGACGGTCAGCGACGACACGATGACGTCGTACTTCTTCGCCTTCAGCGCGGGAATGATCCCGTCGAGATCCTGCGCGACCCACACGCACTTCACGTTGATGCGCTTGCAGATTTCCTTGGTGAGATCGACGTCGAAACCGACGATCTCGCCGCTCGGCGCGGTCGACTCGAACGGCGGGTAGCTGGCGTCGACACCGATCCGCACGGTCTTCCACTCTTTCGCGAAGGCGCTGCCCGCCACGAGGGCGAGGGCGGCGCACAGGGCGGCCTTCTTCATTTCCATCCTTTTGTCGCTCACTTCCGGGAGGGCGCTCGCGGCCGGTCGGGCCGGGCGCCGCGGCGTATTCTAGACGGCCAAAATTCGTGTTTCGGCGCGCTGGCAACGGCGCTCGCCGGACGGGCGAACGCCAAAAGGGCGGTATTTTACCCGAACGCGATACCCGGAAAACGGCAATCCGGCGTGACCGATGGATTCTTCGATCCGCTCGTTGCGGCAATCGTGGTATTCGCGACGAGCATTGCGTCGATTGGTTTCGTGAGTGCAACGATGCGGTGCGCGGACGGCGGATTGTGGCGCGCTTGGCGCGCCCCTACAGTGCAGGTAAACCCGAAGAAAGAATGCCTGCCCTGCCGGAGTGCCCGCCCCATGTTCCAGATCCGCCGCGCCGCCGACCGCTGCCACACGCGCCAAGGCTGGCTCGAGTCGAGTCACAGCTTCCCGCTTGTCGGCCACGCCGAGGCCGCGCATCCGCCGTTCGGCGCGCTGCGCGTGCTGAGCGAGGACCGGATCGCGCCGACGCGCGGCTTCGGGATGCAGCCGCGCCGCGACCTAGAAATCGTCACCTACGTGCTGGACGGCGCGCTCGCGCATCGCGACAGCCTTGGCAACGGCGCCATCGTGCGGGCCGGCGGCATCCAGCGGATGAGCGCCGGCACGGGGCTCATGCACAGTGAAACCAATGCGTCGCGCGACCGGGTGCTACATCTGCTGCAGATCTGGCTGCAGCCGGCCGAGCGCGGCGGGCGGCCCGGTTACGCTCAACGGCGATTCGCCGACGACGAGAAGCGCGGCCGCCTGCGGCTCGTCGCGTCTGCGGACGGCGACGACGGCGCGCTGTCGATCGGTGCGGATGCGCGGATCTTCGTGGGGCTGCTTGACGGCGACGAGGAGGCGGCATTCGGCGTGCCAGCCGGACGCGGTACTTATGTGCACGTGGCGCGCGGCGACGTGGAAGTCAACGGCCACGCGCTGGCCGCGGGCGACGGCGCGCGGATCGCCGGGGTGGACGCGGTCGCGTTCGCACGCGGCCGGGCGGCCGAGGTGCTGCTGTTCGACGTCGCCTGAAACGAAACAGGGGACGCGGGCCGAGTACCCGCGTCCCCTGCGATGCCGCCCGGGGAGGCGGCCCGCCGGCTCACTGCGCCGGCGCCGACGCGGCCTTTGCCGCGCGGTGCTGCTGCCAGCGTTCCTTCATCGTCTCGTGACGCTGCTCCATCCGCGCGAACTGCTGCTTCAGCGCGGTGCTGACCGTCGTTTTCTGCTGGTCGTTCAGTCCGTTGTAGAACGCGAGCCAGGCGGCCGAACTCTGCTCGCGCAGCTGCGCATTCTGCTGCTCGGCCTGCTGGCGGGCGGCGTGCATCGCGTTCAGGTCGAGGATCGGCTGATTCTGCTGCGCCTTGAATTGCTCGCGCATCTGCTCGTGGCTCTTGCGCATCGCCTCATGGTTCTGCTTCATCGTGTTGACGGCCGTCTGCCATTGCTGCTCCTGCGATGCGTTGAGCTTCAGCTGATCGTGCAGCTTCATGATCACGCCGAACGGGCCGCCGTCATGGCCGCCGTGCATCTGGTGCATGCCGGGGCCGCCCGGCGGCGGCATGTCGGTGGGCTGCGCGGCATGCGCGGTGCCGAATGCGAGAGCGAGCACGGTGGCGGCCGCAATGGCCACGCGGGAAGTGTTCTTATACATTTCAGAAACTCCTGTATCCAAAGGGTCCGGCGATGCGGTGCGCGGGTGACGCGTGTGCCGCATCCGGTAAGACGCAGGTTAGCGGCGCGTGCCCCGGCGGGTGTTACGTGGGGTGGCTGCCGGGTTACGGTGCATTACAGTTCCCTTGCGTCGTAACCCGCAGTAACCCTTTCGTTCCTTTGAACCGTTCTTCGACTCCGCGCTCGCGCGGTAAACTTCGAGCCATGACTACCCAGATCCTCATCGTCGACGACGACCAAGAACTCCGTGACCTGCTGCGCGACTATCTCGTGCGCCAGGGGATGGAAGTGTCCGTGCTGCACGACGCGGCGACGCTCGAGAAGCGTCTCGAGCGCGAGCGGCCCGACCTGATCGTGCTGGACCTGATGATGCCCGGTGTGGACGGCCTGACCGCGCTGCGCCAGCTGCGCGCGGCCGGCGACGACATCCCCGTGATCATGCTGACGGCGCGCGCGGACGACGTCGACCGCATCGTCGGGCTCGAACTCGGCGCGGACGACTACCTCGGCAAGCCGTTCAACCCGCGCGAGCTGCTCGCGCGCGTGCAGGCCGTGCTGCGCCGCCGCCGGGCGACGCCGTCGGCGGCGGCGCCCGAGCAGCGCGAGCCGTTCGCGTTCGGCCGCTTCGTGCTCGACTTCCAGGGGCGCACGCTGTCGGTCGACGGCAAGCCGGCGACGCTGTCGAGCAGCGAATTCGCGCTGCTGAAGATCTTCGTGAACCACTCGCTGCGCACGCTCACGCGCGAGCGGTTGCTCGAGCTGCTGCACGGGCCCGAGTACGACGGCACCGACCGCGGCATCGACGTCCAGGTGTGGCGCCTGCGCCGCATCCTGGAAACGGATCCGTCGACGCCGCGCTTCATCCAGACGGTCCGCGGGCGCGGCTACGTGTTCGTGCCCGACGGCGAGGCCCATGCGCAAACCCATTGATTCACTGTTCGGACGGCTGGCGCTGCTGGTCGTCGGCGTGCTGCTCCTGTCGCACTTCGCGTGGTTCTTCGCGATGCGCCTCGAGCGCAGCCAGATGCAGACGCGTTACGCGGTCGAGGAGGCCGCCTTCCTCGTCGACGCCGTGCGCCAGCACATCGAGCGCACGCCCGACCAGCCGCTGCCGTCACGGGTGCGGCTGGTGTCGCCGGACAGTCCCGACGTGCCGACGAGCGCAGGCTCGAACCTGCCGGCGCCGCTCAAGCGTTTCCGCGACGACGTGAGCGAGCGCATGCCGGCCGGCACCCGGGTCGAGATCGGCGCGCCGGGCCATCCGCCGGTGCTGTGGGTCAAGGAACCGACCGATCGCAACTGGATCGTGGTGCCGGTGCAGCCGCTGCGCCCGCCGCGCTCGCTCGACCGGATGCTGCTGTGGCTCGGCACGATCTTCTCGGCAGGCGTGATCGCCGCGCTGTTCGCGGCCTGGCAACTGCAGCAGCCGCTGCGCTCGCTGGCGCGCGCGGTCGCGCGCTTCGGCCGCGGCCAGCCGGTGCCGCCGCTGCGCGAGCGCGGCCCGCGCGAGCTGCGCCAGCTCACACACGGCTTCAACCAGATGGTGGAACAGGTGTCGCAGGCCGAGAGCGATCGCGCGGTGATGCTGGCCGGCGTCGCGCACGACCTGCGCACGCCGCTCGCGCGGATGCGCCTGCGCGCGGAAATGATGGACGACGCGCGGCTGCGCGACGGTGTGGTGCGCGATGTCGACTCGATGTCGCACATCGTCGACCAGTTCCTCGTGTTCGCGCACGGCGGGGCGGACCGCAGCGAGCCCGTGCCGGTCGACCAGACCTGCGAGCGGATCGCGCGCAGCTATCGCGCGGTCGCACCGAACGCGCCGGCGGTCCAGACGCATCTGGCCGCCGACGAAGGTTTCCGCCTGCCGACCGCGACGCTCGACCGGATCCTCTCGAACCTGCTGGACAATGCGCATGCGTACGGCGCGCCACCCGTGCTCGTCGAGACGGCGCGTACGCCGACGGGTTACGTGCTGTCGGTCAGCGACAGCGGCGGCGGGATCGCGCCGCGCGACCTCGCGGCCGCGACGCGGCCGTTCGTGCGGCTCGACCCGGCGCGCGGCGGTAATGGCCACAGCGGGCTCGGGCTCGCGATCGTCGAGCGTCTGGTGCTGAGGCTGGGCGGGGCGTGCGAGATCGGCAATCGTCCCGAGGGCGGCCTGCGCGTGGCGATGACGTTCCCGTTCGACGCGGTGCCGAAGGACGAACTGCACGCCCAGGCCGCATAAGCGGCGGATGCGGCGCCTGCCGGGCAGGCGCCGCGTGGCATCATTCGCCGAACAGCGTGCCGAGCGTCTCGGCGGCGTTGCTGTCGATGGTGTTGTAGGTCACGCTCGTGGCCTCGAAGATATAGACGGTCGTGTAGCGGCCAAGGCGCTCCAGAATCTCCTCCTGCAGCGATTCCGGCACGATGTTCATGTTCAGGTACCATGCCGTCGACGACAGCCGCGTCTGGAACGACCCATACTCCTGCATCAGCTCGTAGAACGCATCGGCATCCTGATCGCGGCAGACGATCACCAAGTTTCCTGCCATTCCCTTCCTCCCGCTGGTCGGTCGATCCCTGGCGGCTGTGGTCAACACCGACGCCAGGGGCTAGCCCCGATCATACCTGCTTCGCCGCAATCGTCCGCTGACGTCCGGCACGGTTTGCGTCCGCGTGCGGTTGGCGGGTTCCCGGCCGGCCCAGATCACGGCATAATTCGGGGCCTGCATGCCGGCCGGAGGACCGCGGTCGGGCTGCTCCGTATCCCACGCCTGTTGTTCGCCCGCGTGCCGGGCACGATCCGTGCGCCGTTCGCGCGTCGCGCGGCCCCGCGCCGGCCCCGGACGGTTGAACCTGAAATACAGGTTGGTGTAGTGTCGTGCCGTCGCGGCCCGACTCGCCGCGCCGGGAGCGCAGCCTGCACGCACGGCGCCTCGCGCCGGCGTCAGATCGTGAATCAATCGAATTACCGCGTCGAATTACCGCGCCCGTGCGCTTTGCCATGAATCAACATCGTCTGCCGGCTTCGTTCGGCCTTACCGGGGAGGGCGCCTGATGGACGTCGGATTCTTCAATCCGAACCGGACCGCCAACGCGTCCGCGTGGCGCGTTCTGCCGAACCGGTGGGACTTCATCGCGTTCCCGCTGATTATCTGCCTGATCGCGATGGCGGTCGTCGGCTTTCATGAAACGATGGCGCCGATCGGGACCCTTCAGACCCAGAAGATCTCGCTCGATCCGTCGAACCTGCCCGAATACGCGTTGCGCACCACGCTGCGGATGCTCGCCGCGATGGTCGCGTCGCTCGCGTTCACGCTGATCTACGGCACGCTCGCCGCGAAAAGCCGCCGCGCCGGCATGGTGCTGATCCCGATCCTCGACATCCTGCAGTCGGTGCCGGTGCTCGGCTTCATCTCGTTTACGGTAACGTTCTTCCTCGCGCTGTTCCCGAGCCGCGTGCTCGGCGCCGAACTGGCCGCGATCTTCGCGATCTTCACGAGCCAGGCGTGGAACATGACGTTCAGCTTCTACCAGTCGCTGCGCACGGTGCCGCGCGATCTGGACGAAGTGTCGCGCGGCTTCCACCTGACGTCGTGGCAGCGGTTCTGGAAGCTCGAGGTGCCGTTCTCGATGCCGGGACTGATCTGGAACATGATGATGTCGATGTCGGGCGGCTGGTTCTTCGTCGTCGCATCGGAGGCCATCACCGTCGGCAACCAGACCATCACGCTGCCCGGGATCGGCGCGTATCTCGCCCAGGCGATCTCGGACAAGAACCTCGGTGCGATCGGCTGGGTGATCCTGACGATGACGGTGGTGATCCTGGCCTATGACCAGTTCCTGTTCCGCCCGCTGATCGCGTGGGCCGACAAGTTCCGGATGGAGAACACCGCGTCGGGCGACGCACCGCAATCCTGGCTGCTCGACCTCGTGCGCCGTACGCGCCTGATCCATCAGCTGCTCGTGCCGGCCGGCTGGTTCTTCGCGAAGGCCGCGCGGATTCCGCTGCGTCTGCCGCTGTCGGGCGCGATGCGCTTCACGCTGCCCAAAGTCGAGAAGAAGGCGTCGCGCACGGTCGACATCGCGTGGGCGGCGTTCTTGCTGCTCGGCACGGCCTATATCGTGTGGCGTGTCGTCAGCTTCGTGTCGACCGGCGTGACGATGGCCGAAGTCGGCCACGTGATCATGCTCGGGCTCATCACACTGCTGCGCGTGGTCGTGCTGATTTCGATCGCGTCCGTGATCTGGGTACCTGTCGGCGTGTGGGTCGGGCTGCGCCCGAAACTCGCCGAGAAGCTGCAGCCGCTCGCGCAGTTCCTCGCCGCGTTCCCGGCGAACCTGCTGTTCCCGGTGTTCGTGATCGTGATCGCGCGCTTCCATCTGAACGCCGATATCTGGCTGTCGCCGCTGATCGTGCTCGGCACGCAGTGGTATATCCTGTTCAACGTCATCGCGGGCGCGACGTCCTATCCGAACGACTATCGCGAAGCCGCGACGAACTTCCGGATCCGCGGCTGGCAGTGGTGGCGCCAGGCGATCCTGCCCGGCATCTTTCCGTATTACGTGACCGGCGCGATCACCGCATCGGGCGGCGCGTGGAACGCGAGCATCGTGTCGGAAGCGGTGCAGTGGGGCACGACCAGGATCGAGGCGCACGGCCTCGGCGCATATATCGCGCAGACCACCGCCGCCGGCGACTTTCCGAAGATCATTCTGGGCATCGCCGTGATGTCACTGTTCGTTACCCTGTTCAACCGCCTGCTGTGGCGCCCGCTGTATGCCTTCGCCGAAGCGAAGCTGCGGCTCGACTGAGACCGATTGAGAGCGAAACGCGATGCACAATCCGAATGCCATAAACGCCCCCGTCCAGACGTCCCAGCCGCCGCGCCTCGGTGAGGAAATCCTGCGCGTGGATCACGTCTGCCGCGGCTTCAACAAGACGCAGGGCGAACT